>JBGTSH010000053.1:0-42607 GCA_041940405.1 Polyangiaceae bacterium | reverse complement strand
CCTCCGCGCCGGCACCGTGGCCGTGGCTGGGTTGAATCGCGTGATCGGCGGGTTGGTGCAGCTCGTTGGACGGTAAGCGTTGCGCCGCCCGCGCGCTCCCGCGCGCTCGCCCACGCCCGCGCGCTCCCGCGCGCTCGCCCACGCCCGCGCGCTCGCCCGCGCCTGCGCTCGCTCTCGCCGTCACGCCAGGATGTGACGAATTCATCAGCCGTGCCCGTGCCCGTGCCCGGTATCGTTTTGGACCTGACCGGTTTGAACACGCGCCCCAGCTAGCTACGGGCTTTGTACCAGGCCCGCGCTGGGCTACGCGGTTCGCATGCGACGCATCGCCAAGCGCTCACCCTTCTTCGAAGACATCGGTTTCGCAGCGATCAGGCTCGCTTCCGGCCTCTTGCTGTGCGCGCACGGTCTCAGCAAGGCGGGCGCGGGCGTGGACGGGTTCGCCGCCGGGCTCGCCAAGAAGGGGCTGCCGATGCCGACGGTGTTGGCGTACGCGGCGACGCTCTCCGAGCTCGTCGGCGGTCTCTTGGTCGCGATCGGTCTCTTGACCCGACCGGCTTCGGCGAGCCTCGCGGTGACGATGGTCGTCGCGATCGTCACGACGCACATGGCGCAAGCCGCTCAGATTGGAACCGGCGGCGGCGTGGGCTTCGAGTACCCGGCCCTCCTGGTTGTCATTTTTACGGTGTTCACGTTCGCTGGTGGCGGACGGTTCGCGCTCGATCGAAAAGTGTTCGGCTGACGACGCGCCCCCGTCCCACGAATCGGGATGCCGCCGGACACCCACGAGGGTAAGAGGGGGCTCATGGGGTACCGTTTCCTTACTTCTTGCTTCGTGCTTGCTGCGGCGGTGGGGTGCGCGACGCCGATCGAGACGGACGGCGACGGTGACGGCGGGTCGGGGGCCACCGGCCCGACGACAACGACGGCGTCATCGACCGCGACGTCGACGGTCGTGTCATCGTCGACGGGGATGGGCTGCGCCGAGAACTGCGCCGATGTCGAGGCGCCGCCGTGCACCCAATCGGTCTGCAACATGCAGACGGGGATGTGCGAGCTCGAGCAGCTCGAGGACGGCGTGCCTTGCGAAGACGGCCTGTTCTGCACCATCGAGGACACCTGCAGCGACGGCATCTGCAAAGCGGGCATGGACTTCCCGTGCAAGGGCTCGACCGAGGAGTGCGTCCTCCTCGTCTGCGACGAGACCGAGCAAGAGTGCGTCGGCGGCACGGTGCAGAACGGCTCGCCGTGCACCTCGGACGATCTGTGCAGCACCAACGCCATCTGTCAGAACGGCCTCTGCCTCGGCGCGCCGAAGGATTGCTCGGCCACTCCGCTGCCGAACGAGTGCCACACCGCCGTCTGCGATCCGATGCAGAACGGCGACTGCGTCGTCGTTCCCGCCCTCGACGGCCTGCCCTGCCTGATCGGCGATCCCTGCGAGTCCGACAAGACGTGCCTCGCTGGCACCTGCATGGGAGACCCGATCCCCAACTGCTCGCTCTGTCAGGAGACGGAGCCGAACGACAACCTCGCCGACGCGAACAACGATCCGACCTGCACCGGCTGGCAGGGACAGATCGGCTATGCGGGCGACTGGGACACCTTCGTCGTCGACATCGCGGTCCCCGGCTCGCGCATCCGCGCCGAGACGACCGACGTGACCGGCGTGGGCTGCCCTGCGAGCTTCGACTCGGTGATTCGCGTCTTCGACGCGAACGGCATCGAGATCGCCCAGAACGATTCGAGCCCGTTCAACTATCCGTGCTCGCTGATCGACACCAACGCGCCGGGCGCGACGAACCTCGCCGTCGGCACCTACTACGTTCGCGCCCAGCACCTCTTCGGCTCCACGTCGCCGCCGTACCTGCTGCTCCTCAACACGTTCGCCCCGGGCTGCGGCGACGGCATCCTGCAGACCGGCGAGCAGTGCGACGACAACAACACCACAGACGGCGACGGCTGCAGCTCGACCTGCACGCTCTTCGACTGCGCGCCGGGCGAGACGCTGATCGACGTCTCGGCGACCGGCTTGCCGGTGCCGATCACCGACAACTCCACGAGCACGAGCACCCTCGACATCGCGCAGACCGGGACGCTCACCAGGTTCGCGGTCATCGTGAACATCACCCACACGTACACGGGCGATCTCGTGCTCACGATCGATCCCCCGGCCGCCACCCCCGTCCTGATGTCGCAGTACAACGGTGGCAGCGGCGAGAACTACACGGCGACCGTCTTCTCTTCGGAGTCGTCGACGCCGATCACGAGCGGGCTGGCGCCGTTCACCGGCGTCTTTGCGCCGGCGCCGGGAAGCTTTGCCGCGACCGTGGGAACGTCGCCCGCCGGCACCTGGACCTTCACGGTCCAGGACGATGCGAGCGCCGATCAGGGGGCGATCAACGCGTGGAAGGTCGTCGGCTGCGTGCAGCCGTGACCGCGCTCACTCCCCCGCACGCGAGCTCTCCGTGCGCGCAGCCCGCGCGAGATCGCGAACCGCGCGCGCGAGCGTCGCGGGCTCGACCGGCTTGGCGACGTGCTTCTGGAAGCCTGCCTCGAGGGCGCGCTGCTCGTCCTCGGGACGTGCGAACGCCGTGAGCGCGATCGCAGGTAGCTCGCCCGGCGGCGTCTTTTCGCGCAGCCTCCGGATGAGCTTGTAGCCGTCCTCACCCGGCATGCCGATGTCGCTGACCAGCACGTCGGGCGCGAAGTCGCCGAGCAGGCCGATGCATTCGGTGGCCGAGGCCGCCGTCTCGACGACCGCGCCGTAGGCGCCGAGCGCTTCGCGCAAGAGCTCGCGGGCGTCGTCTTCATCGTCGACGACGAGCACCCGTACGCCGTTGAGGACCGCTGGGCTGCGCGGCCCCTCGGTGTGGAACGAGCCCGGCGCCTTGACCGGCTCGGCCTCGGGCGCGGGCGTCGGCTGGAGGGCGCGCACCGGGAGGACGACCGAGAACGTCGTGCCCTTACCGAGCCCGGCGCTCTCGACGCGCACCTGCCCGCCGTGCAGCTCGACCAAGTGGCGGACGATCGCGAGGCCGAGCCCGAGCCCGCCTTCGCGTCGAGTCGTCGAGCTGTCGGCTTGCCGGAAGCGCTCGAACACGTGCCGCAAGAAGTCGGGGCCGATGCCGATGCCGGTGTCCTGGACCTCGAGGACGATGGAGCCGAGGTCGCGCCGCAGCCTCGCTTCGACGCGCCCGCCGCGCGGGGTGAACTTGATCGCGTTCGAGAGGAGGTTCCAGACGACTTGGCGGAGCCGATCGGCATCCCCGACGAGCGCGTACGGCTCGTCCGCGTGGTGGAACTCGAGCTCGATGCCTTTCGCCAGGGCGGGCGCTCGCACCGCCTCGAGCGCTTCGCCGACGACGGCGACGAGCGAGGTCGTCCGCTGATCGATCACCAGCTTTCCGGTGATGATGCGCGAGACGTCGAGGATGTCGCCGATGATCTTGGCCTGGGTCTTGGCGTTGCGGTCGATGACCTCGAGGCCCTTCTGCATCGTCGCGGCGTCGGTTCCTTGCGGATCGCGGAGGATCGACGACCAGCCGACGATCGCCGAGAGCGGCGTGCGGAGCTCGTGCGAGACGACCGCGAGGAACTCGTCCTTGAGGCGATTGGCGCGCTCCGCCGCGCGGCGCGCTTCCTCGGCCTGGGCCTCGGAGACCTTGCGGGCGACCGCGTACGCGATCTGCGACGCGATCAGCCGAGCGAGGCGAATCTCGTCCTCGGTGAACTGTCGGGGCCGGTCGGAGTAGACCATGAACTTTCCCATCAGCTCGCGCTGGTGGACGAGCGGGATGAACGCGAGCGCCGAAATTCCCTCTTTCGCGAAGAGGGGCAGGAACGCTTCGAGCGACGGATCGGCGCGGACGTCCGGGACCTGCACCGGATAGGGATCGAGGGTGCCGTGGGGCCAGGGAGTGTGGCCCTCGACGGTCCGGCGGTACTCGTCGGAGAGACCGCGCCACGCGCGGAAGCGCATGACACCTTGGTCATCGAAGAGCAGGATCGACGAGCGCGTCACGCCGAGGCCCAGATGAACGGCGTCGATCGCGGGCTCGAACACCTCGGCGACGGTCTCCGCCTTGTTGAAGGCGTCCAAGAGGTCGTAGAGCAGACCCACCTCTTCGCGAGAGCGCCGCTCGGCTTCATAGAGCTTCGCGCGGTAGAGAGCCTGCGCTGCGTGACCGGCGGCGACCAAGAGGAGCGCGCGCTCGTCGGGGCCGGGCGGACGCTCGCCCGCGAACGCGAAGACCAGGACGCCGAGGCGTTGCTCGCCGACGACGAGCGGTAGGAACGCGAACGACGACAGCGTCGCGTTCCACGCCGGAATCCGCTGCTGTGGCGTGCGGAACGCCTTTTCGTACTCGGCCGCCGAGTCGATGAAGAGCGGCACGTTCCGGCTGAGCACGTGCTCGATCGTGGTGTCGCCGTCGAGCGGGACGGACGCGTGCTCGTCCCAGCCCGCGACGTCGCCGACGGCTCGAACGAAGGTCGCTCGGCGCCCGGCCGGATCGACCTCCCAGAGCGCCGCCGCGTCCGCCCCGACGGCCAACCCGTGATGGGTGATGACGTCCGCGATCTCTTCGGACGTCAGAGCGCGAGCGAGATCGGTAGTGAGCACCTGCAGGAGCTCGGTGCGCATCCGCGCGCGGTGCTCGCCGGCATAGAGGTTTGCGTTGTCGATCGCGAGCGCGGCCTTCTCGCCGAGATCGCTGACGGCGGCCACGTCATCCTCGGCGAAGGGGCGATCGCCCGTCGTCCCGACCGTGAGCACGCCGACGGATCGGCCGTGCGCGACCATCGGCACGATGACCACCGACCGGATCTCGACGCTGCGGAGCTCTTCCACCTCCGCCTCGGATTGTCCCCAGGCCCGCAAGAGATCCTCGGGCGTCTCGGCGACGTAGAAGGTCTGCGCAGTGCGAAAGACCTCGTAGATCATCGCCTTCGACGGGTCTGGGACGAAGCCGGCGAGGAAGCGCTGCAGCACCTCGTCCTTCGCCGGCTCGCGGTGCTTTCCGACGGACATGCGGAGATCGCCCCGCGCGTCCGCCAGGAAGACGACGCAGCCGTCACCGAGCTCGGGGACGGCCAGCCGGATCAAGCGCTCGATGACCTGCTCGAGATCGAGGGACGCCGACAGGAGCGCGATGCTCGCTTCGGAAGCGAACGCCGCGCGCCCCCGGATCCGGCGAACCTCGGCCTCGAGGCGCGCCGACTCCGCTCGGTCCTCGGGACCTTCGCTGGCGGGCTCGTCTCGAGGGACACCGACGCTCATGCAAGCTCGACTCTACCACGCAGGCTTCGTCGAAGGCCGCCCACGCCTCGTCACAGCGCGAGCTGGACTGCGCCGCTCTTCGCACGCTCGGCGCGCCTCTTGAACCATCGTTCGAGGGAGAGCAGGTTCGGGTGCTGCCGGCGGAGCATCCGCACATCGGCCCCGAAAGCGTGCGACTTCGCCCACTCGATGATCCCCGCGACCTCGGCGCCGACCGGACGGGGCAACCAGTCAGGGAGCGGTAGCCCGCGCAGCGACGAGCCAGTGGCGCGCTTGTGCGCGGCGGCGATCTCGTCGACGGTGAGGCGATCGCCGGCGATCTCGAAGCTGAGGCCCCGAAGCGCCATTGGCCGCTCGCACGCACGCGCCGCGAACCACCCCACGTCCGTCTCTGCGATCATCGGGAGCGCACGAGCCTGTCCGAGCGCCGAGCGGAGCGCGCCCATGAGGACGAGCCGCGTCGGCCACGAGGCATCGAGCTGCTCGTAGAGAGGCGCCGGTCGCAAGATCGTCGCCGCGAGGCCGAGCGCCGAAATGGTGCGTTCGACGCGACGTCGCGCTTCGAGGTGCGGATGCTCCGACGGCGTCTCCGCGCCGGCCTCGGAGAGATAGACGAAATGAGGGGTCTCGGCGGCTCGTGCTGCGCCCGCAATGGCCGTCGCGAACCGCGCTTGCGTCTCGAGGTCCTCGTTCCGTTCAGGGCGATGAACGCAGCAGATCGCCGCCACGTTCTCGAACGCAGCTTCGAGCGCGAGCGGGTCGTCGGGATCGGCTTCGACAACGTGCGCACCGCGATGACCGAGGTCGACGGCTTCGGGCGAAGAGGCCCGCCGCACGAGCGCGCGCACGTTGACGTGACCATAGCGGAGTAAGTGCAAAGCAGTGCGACTCCCGAGCCGGCTCGTCGCGGACGTGACGAGCACGACCGGCTTCGAGCAGGCCGCGAGCGACCTGATCCCGTTCTGCATGTGTCCCCCTTTTCGGATGCGAGCCGGGGACCAATGCACCTCGCGTGCCTCGAGAGCAGGTACGAACCGACTGGATTGAAGCCGACGAGAGGGCGGACAGTAGCCTCGGCGCGGCGTGCGCTCCCGCACCGGCGTGACGCCCGCGCGCGGCGTCACGTGCGCCGCACGCCTCGTCGACGCGATCAGCTCGCGGATCGCGGATCGGTGACGCGCCCCACAAACAGGGCCGCGCCGCTTGCGTGATCGCGAAGGACGTACAGGAACGGGCGATCGACGTCGAAGCGGGGTGGCGTCGACGGAGGTGGAGCTCCGAACACCGCGACGACCATCGCCGACGCGGCCGCGGCTTCGGTACCCTCTTCGTCGATCCGGATCGACGCCGCGTGGAACGCCTTTGCGACGTAGAGCTTCTCCTCGATGTTGGGCGGATCCGCGATCCCTGTCAGATCTGCGCGTTTCGGATCGAACGCGCGCTGGATGCCGGCCGAGGCGAGCGCGTCGGTGATCGGGAGCGAGGGCGCGGCGCTCACGTCGACCTTGGGCATGTCGACGATCACCTCGCCCATCTCGAGCCCGACGGCGTAGTCGGCAATTCGTTCGCGAGAGAGATTGCGCTCGAGCTTCTCGAAGGCGTCCTGATCGTCGGGCACCAGGATGAGCAGGCTCTGCTTGCCGCCGAGGTACGCGAGCTCGAGCACGCGCACGCCGGGCTTCAGCGAGAAGCTCGCGGTGTATTTGCTTCCCGTCATCTTCGGCACGTGGACGACGCCGCCGCGGGTCTGAAACGGGCCCGGCCGCGTCGAGGTCTTCTCGAAGGGCTCGGCCCACTTGGCGTTCAGGTAGACGGCGTTCGCGAGGACCATCGACGTCATCTCGTCGATGGCGCCCGACGGGAGCAGATCGCGGATGCGGTCGGCCGTCGCGCGAGCGATGAAGCCGTTGATGTGCAGGCGAGCCGCCTCGGGATCGGCACGGAAGTCGATGTCCTCGCACCCCGCGCGGAAGACGCGCTCGCACGTCGCCCGAAAATCGGGCACGAGCGAGCCGCGCGCGGCGCAAAAGATCCGGTTGGCGATCGCCAGCTCGACCGCACCCTTGGCGCCGAGGTGTTCTACGAGCGACCCGAGCGCCGCGAGCGACGCCTCCCGGGAGCTCGGCAGACCGAGCGCCGAGGCCATCTCTTCCGCGGTCTCGCCTCGCGCCCCGCTCCAGGTCATCGCGACCGCCAGCGCGATGCTGACCGGCGAGACCACCAGGTTGGGCGACGCGCCGCCGAGGGCTCGATAGGTGGCGAAACCAAGGCCATCCACGGCCATCGGGGTGTCGTTTCGGGGGCTCATCGGTGCCGATGCTAAACCCGAAGCTCGCGCGGGCGCGAAAGGGTCGGGGAGACATTGTCGCGGGTAGGGAGTTGTGTGTAAGGAGAGAACATGCTGTCCTCCCGCGCTTACCTCGCACCTGTACTTCTCCTCGGCCTCCTCGCCACGGCAGTCCACTGCCGGAGCAACTCCGACGGCGACGACGCCGACGATGACGACGGCGCGGGCGGCGAAGGCGCCGGCACGAACACCGGCGGCGGCGACAACACTGGCGGGGAAGGCGTCGGCGGCATCGCCGGCTGTGAGGGGCCCGAGGCGACGGTCCAAGACATCACGACCGGCGCGGTCGGCATGGGCGCCAAGGTGTCGGTGAACGGCGTCGTCGCGATGAGCCACAAGTGGCTCGTTTCGCACTCCAAGACGAGCCACAACTGCCTCTGGGGCGTGTTCGTCTCCGCCCCCGGCCTGACCGAGACCGCGCCCAACAGCGGCGTGCTCATCCTCAGCTACGGCAACAAGGCTTCGATCCCGATGGGCCAGACCGAGGAGTTCTGCCCCCGCCTCGGACAGGACGAGACCGGCGATCAGATCCCCGACAACATCAAGCCGGGCGACGTCCTCGACGTCGTCGGCGTCGTCGATCGCTTCCCCGACCCGCCGATGTGCGAAGCGCCCGATCCGCCGAACCAGAACGGCATGCTTCAGGTCAACCAGGTCTGCAAGGCGACGATCACCGGCACCACCACGCCGCCGACGCCGCGCGTGATGACCCCCGACGACATCACCAAGATCTCGTCGACCGGCGACAAGGAGTTCCACGACGCTTGGGGCGGCGTGAAGGTGCGGATCGAGGACGTCGGCGTCACGCCCGAGGCCGGGATGGTCGTCGGGATGTACGGCATCATCCACCTCGCCAACGGGGTCGAGGTCGGCGACAAGATCTACTACCGCGGCTACTCGAACAACGTCTGCCACGAAGGCCCGGTCTTCAGCGATCCGAACATGACCTTCGAGCGCGTCGACGGCTTCCACTACCTCAACTGGTGCACGTGGGGCCTGCAGACGAACGACAAGTGCGCCGACTTCGCTCCGTCGAGCCAGGATTGCCAGGCTGCGACCTGCACGCCCGACTTCAAGATGTAGCGCTCAGAACGCCGACTCGATCTTGGGGTTGGGGACGAGCGCGAAGTAGAGCCCGGCGAACAGCTGTCCGCCGGGATCGCCGCCGATCAAGAACCGGTACCGGAAGTGCGCGCCGAGGATGAGCGGTCCGACGGTGCGCACCTCGAAGCCGGCAGGGATCCCGACGGTCGGCCGAATGTCTTGCGTGCACGCGGTCGGATCCTCCTCGCACGTGACCACCATCAGATCCGAGACGCCGAGCTGGACGCCGACGTGCGGGGTGAAGCGGCCGACGTCGACGACGTAGCTGACGCCCGCTTCGGTATCGAGCTGGACGAAGGCCGGAGCTTGGATCGCCTCGCCCGGTGCGGCCTGCGGGTTCTCCGGGTCGGCCTCGGGGACGAGGACCGTCTTTGGGAACGCCGAGACTCCGGCGTCGAACGCTACGTCGAGCGCGTCGGTGAGCCCGTAGCGCACGTGGACGAGCCCGCCGCCGCCGTGGATCGATCCGACGCTCGTGACGAGCATCGAGTAGCCGAACGCTCCGCCGACATGCCACTCGTTCTCGACGGCGAGCGCTTCGCGCGACGAAGCGAGCGAGACGACTGCGAGCGCGCAGAAAGCGAAGGCCTTGCAAGACGGTGCGGGCACCGCGCGCGAGGGTACCAGCTCAACGCTGGAAACGCCGCAAGGAGGACCAGGGGAACGCCTCGGGCCAGAACGGCGTGTCGATCGCTTCGACCTCGAGCGAAAACCACGGAGAGAGACCCTTCTCCTGCGACTCGAGCACGTGAAAGTCCTGCGCCGGCATGAAGCCCTGCCCGAGGAGGGCGACGCGCTTTCCCTCGGCGTTCGTCGCGACGTCGAGGATCAGGATCGCGTGGCCGGGACCGCCCGGCAGGACGATGAAGTCGCCGGGCTCGAGCTCGGCACGGTCGATCTTCTGCGTGCGGATCGCGAGCGAGATCGTGCTCGCGTAGTTGAAGACCATGTCGAGGTAGCGCCGGAACGTCTTGCGATCGTCCGACGCCGCCGCAGACTGCGCCCAGCTGACCTTGTTGCCCTTTACCTCGGGACGCCGGCCCGACGCGTAGTCCTGGTAGGTGGCGAAGTCGCCGCTCAAGAAGTGGTAGCCGATCTTCTTCTTCTCGCCGCGCGACCACAGCCACTCGGCGTGCCATCGAATGACGCTGTCGGCGCACTGCTGCACGTCGAGCGGGCTCACGTCGAGCTCGGCTACTGCGAACACGCGTCCGTCGTCGGCGCCGCGGAGCGTCGCGCCGGTGTACGAGCGCACCTCTGCGTCGGCCGGTCGCAGCGGTAGGCCCCGCAGGTACGCACCGAAGCTTCCGTCCTCGAGCTCGACACGACGGTAGCCCTCCGGAGGAGCAGCCACCTCGACGAGCGGACGGATCGACGCGTCCGCCGGAACGAAGGGATAGCGGGCCCGCTCGGCCTCGGTCGCCGTGCGGGGCGCCGTTGGGGGAGCGATGGGTGCCTCGGTCGTGGGGCTCGGGCCGGCGACCCGCTCCGGGTCGGCCTTCATGGGGGCGCCTTCGGCTTTGGCGTCACCGGTGTCGGCGATCGGCGTCCCCATGTCGACGACGTGGGAGCACCCGACCAAGAGCAGCGCGAAGAGAGGCCTCATTTGGGAGTGGATCGGCGACGGAAGGAGGAGTGTGACACGTTCTCCCCCCTCACCGAAGGTGAGGGGGGCCGGGGGGGTGAAATCACGGAAGCAAACCTCATCCAGCACTCCGCGTCGCCAGCTCGGAACCTCGTTAACGGTCGGGCGGGCGCAACGTCTTCCTCTCAAATGCGGAAAGCCACCCCACTTCTTGCCGTCACTGCTCTCTCCGCGCAGCTGTTCTGCGCCCAGCTCGCCCTGGCCGAGGCGACACAGCCGGCCCCGGACCAGGCCGAGACGAAGAAGAAGCCCAAGCCTGCGCCCAAGCCGAAGCCCGAGCCCCGCCCCAGCGGCAATGGCAAGCGGGCGAGCTACGACGATGCGCCGGCTCCCGGGAAGCGCGCGTGATCGACGGCCACGGTTTCTCTGTCGAGTGGCTCGGCGATCTCGCCGGCAAGGTGGTTCGGCGCCGGCGGGCCGGCATCGCCGACCTCGGCTGGGGCACGATCGATCGCCGCCGGTACTCGGACCGCCTCCTCGCGCAAGCGCAGCGGTCCTGGACCGAGAGCGCGATCAGCGAATACGCGACCGCGATCTCGTTCGGTCGGCTCGTCGGGCTCTTGCTCGAGGCGCGCGCGCCGATCGATCTCACCGGCATGTTCGCCGACTTCATCCTCGACGAGATCGTTCACGTCGAGATGTCGGCTCGCATGGCGATGGAGCTCGGGGGTGCGGCGCCCGTAGAGCTGGACCCGAAGACGCTCGGCGTGCGGCCCGACGGCGGCATCGATCCCGCGCTCGCTGCTGCCGAGATCGCGCTCCGCGTCTCGTGCGTGGGCGAGGCGTTCAGTCTGCCGATGCTCCGCGCCATGGCCGGCGCAGCACGCCACCCTCTGCCGCGGGCGCTCTTCACCAGGATCGCTCGCGAAGAGGCGCCGCACGCGCGGGCCGGCGCGCTGGTGGTCGGCTGGTATCTGGATCGCGCCGGCGCGGCCGGCACCGAGCACCTTCGAGCCGCCGCGATCGACGAAATCCACACCCTCTCGACGTACTGGGCCGGCCTCCGCGGAGGCGAAGGCGGCGTGAGCGCCGGTGGTCATCCGATCGAGCACGTCCTCGAGCTCGGGTGGCTCGAGGCATCGGAGTACGCCGCGCTCGCCCGGCGGGTCACCGCGAAGCGCGTCGTTCGTCCTCTCGCCGAGATGGGCGTTCGCGTTACCGAAGACGACGTCAGAGAGGTGCTCGCCGCGTGATGCTCTCGCTGATCGCAGAGTCGCGCCCGCCGCCCGCGGAGTCTCCTATGCTCCGCCGCGTGGTAGAGCCGAGGGCCCCGCTCGCGTCGCTCGTCGAAGCCGCGCGCGCCGGGGACCGAGCGGCGTACGCGGAGCTCTACGAGCGCTTTCGCGGCGCCGTCCACGGCGTGATCCTCGCCCGCGTCTCGCGCGCCGACGCGCAGGACCTCGTGCAGGATACGTTCGTCGCCGGATGGACGAGGCTCGACGATCTGCGTGATGCTGCGGCGTTCCCTGGCTGGATCCTCGAGATCGCGCGCCGTCGCGCGATCGATCATGCGCGGCGCAGCAAGCGAACGCCTGCCGAGCTCGACGATGAAGCGTCGGCGCGTGCGTCGGTCGAACCGACGCCGACAGCAGAGGCGAAGCAAGCGCTCGCGCTCTTGCGCTCGCTGCCGGAGACGTACCGAGAGACGCTCATCCTTCGTCTCGTCGAAGGCTTGAGCGGGCCGGAGATCGCCGCGATCTGTGGAATGACGCCGGAGTCGGTGCGCGTGAACCTCTGCCGTGGGATGAAGCTCTTGAAGGAGAAGCTGGGAGGCGAACCGTGAGCGCCGACGACCGGGACGATCCGTACCTCTGGGATCGATCGCCGCCCGGCGATGACGAGGTCGAGCACCTCGAGCGGGCCCTCGAGCCGCTCCGTCACCGAGCGCCGCTGGATCTGGGAGCGCTGCCGGATCGCCGGCCCGCCGGAGCGCCGCCGGGCGACAATGTCGTGCCGCTGCGCCGCCGCGCGCCCTTTATCGCGGCCGGCGTCGCGCTGATGGCCGCCGCCGCAGCGTGGGTCTTCTACGCGTCGCACCCGCCCGAGACGCCGATCGCGCGACCCGACGACAGCTCCTCCACCGGCGCCTCGGCGCCGGGCGTCACTCCGGCGGGACCGCCCCCCGATCCCGCCTGCGCCGAAGGCGCGCCGGCAGGCCTCGCGTTCGAGGTGCTCGACGGCAAGCCTTCGTGCGGCGCGGGGCCCGCGCCCGCGCGCGGCACGGCACCGCCCGGCGTGTGGCTCGACGTACCGTACAAGTCACGCGTTCGCATCGCCGTCGCCGGCTTGGGTCGCGTCGACGTGGACGGCGGATCGCGGGTGCGCGTGCTCCCTTCGGATCCGAAGGAGCATCGGCTCGAGCTCGCGCGCGGCAAGGTTCACGCGGTGATCGATGCGCCGGCGCGAACCTTCTTCATCGAGACGCGCTCGGCGATCGCGATCGACCTCGGATGCGAATACGAGATCGAGATCGACGACGGTGGCGTAGGCATGCTCCGCGTGGTCAAAGGCTTCGTCGAGCTCCAGAAGCCCGGCGCCGAGGTCTGGGCGTCCGGCCCGAAGCGATCCAGCTTCGTTCCGCGAAACGCCGAAGCGGCGATCCATCCGGACACCGGGCCGGGCCTGCCTGTCTGGACCCGTGGCACCGACGAACAGAAGGAGCTCGCGCGGATGTTCGACGTGCATCCGCAGGCAGGCTCGAGCTTCGAGAAGCTCCTCGCCACGCTCGGCGACCGCGACACGCTCACCCTGGTGCACCTGCTCGATCGAACCGACGGCGATCAGCGAAGGCTGGTCCTCGAGCGCCTCGAGAAGATCGAAAAGCCCCCTGCAGGTTCGCGAGCGGCGATCCTCGCGGGCGACGCCGCCGCGATCGGCCAGTACCGCGATCGTCTCGTCCCGCGTTGGTTCCCGAAGCCGACGTCGCCTCGAGCGGCGTGGTCAGGTCGCTTCGGCCATCGGCGGAGGCACCGACTTGGAGATCTTCACGGCGAGGATCCGCCGCGTGTCGACCTCGGTCACCTCGATCACCGCTCCCGTATCGGTCTCGAACGTCTCGCCCTGGCTGGGGATCCTGCCGGCGAGCTCGAGGGTGAGGCCGGCGACCGTCGTGAACCGCTCGCTCTCGGGCAGATCCAGGTCGAGCTCGCGGTTGAGCGCGTGGACGCCGGCCTCTCCGCGAGCGGCGACAGTTCCGTCAGGCTCGACGCGGAAGTCGACGACGGTCCTGTCATGCTCGCTGGCGATGTTGCCGACGAGCTCCTCGACCAGGTCCTCGAGCGTGGCGAGCCCGCTCATCGCGCCGACCTCGTCGACTACGATCGCGAGGTGGACGTGCTCGCGCCGCATGGAGTCGAGCAGATCGACGGCGAGCATCGACTCGGGGACCAAGAGCGGCTTTCGCAGCGCGTCTTCGAGCACGAAGAGCTGGCCCTCGAGGAGCAAGCCCATGAGATCCCGCAAGGTGACGTAGCCGATGACGTTGTCGATCGTCCCGTCGAATACGGGCATCCGAGCGCGGCCTTGCTCGAGGACCAGGCGCTTGATCTCTTCCCTCGAAGCGTCCTTGCGGAGTCCGACGACCCGGTGTCTGGGCACCATGAACGGCGCGACGGTCATCTCACCGAAGTCGATGGCGCGTGAGGCAATCTTCCCCACCTCGTGCGGAACTGCCCCGGCGTCGGCGGCTTCGTCGACGAGCTGCTGAATCTCGCCTGGGGACAGGCGCGCTTCGGTGAAGCTCGTCCGGTCGCCAAAGAGCTTGAGGATGACGTTGCTGCTCTTCGTGAGGATCCAGACGATCGGGCGCGAAAGCCAGGAGAGCGCGAGCACCGGGCGCGCTGCCCAGAGCGCGTAGCTCTCCGCGATCCGGAGAGCGAGCGACTTCGGCACGAGCTCGCCGAGGACGAGCGAGAGGAACGAAATCCCGCCGACCACGACGACGAAGGCGATGCCGGCGGCGTGCTCGCCGAAAGCCGGCTCGAGCAGAGGCTCGATGTCACCGGCGATCGAAGATCCGCCGTATGCGCCCGCTGCCGCCCCGATGACCGTGATCCCGACCTGGATCGTGGCGAGAAAGCGCTCCGGATCCTTGCGGAGCCGCGCGACCGCGCGCGCGTTGCGGCGCCCTTCGGCGACCAGCGCGTCGAGGCGCGTGCGGCGCACCGACACGAGGGCGATCTCCGCCCCGGCGAGCAGACCGTTCGCCACAACCAAAGCGAGGATGACCAGAAGCTCGACGACGATCCTGCACCTCCGTGCGCGAACACGATCGAATGCAAGCGATATTCCTCGAGGCGAAGACGCTCAGAGACGCAAGAACGCGGCCATCTCGGCGTCCTCGTCGCGAGACGCGAGCTCGCGGAGCTTGATCAGACGTTCGCGCCAGATCTCCGCGTGAAGCTCGTCCCCGCGGATCTTCGCCGCTTCGGCGCGGGCCCAGACATAGCTCCTGAGGCGCAGCCTCCTCGCGTCGATGGCGCTCGCCGTGTCGAGCCAGGTCTCGACGCCGGCCGCCGAAGTTTCGTCGTCGAGGAGGCGAGCCGACGCGACGAGGTACGGGAGGATCAACGCCGGCGCGTCGCCGCGCCGATCGAGGACCCGGTAACGAAACGCGCGCCGGATCTCGGACGATGAAGAGAGCGCGCCGCTCCACGCGGCCATCGTGGTCTCGAGCGCGGGCTGCCCGCGCTCGAGATAGCGCGCGAGCGGATCGGCGGAGCCGAGCCAAGCGATCGCCGGCTGTCCGCCGAGCGCGCGGTCGTGCTCGCCGAGGGCGAGCGCGATCCAGCGGGCGTCGAAGCTCGCCTGCAAATTGGGGGCGGACTTGGCGAGGGCGCCGAGCGCCGTGGCGCGCCGCTTCGCGCCGTCGAGATCGCCGACCGATGCATGGATCAGCGCGTCGAGGCTCGCGAGCGCGATCGTGACAGTACTGTCTTCTCCGTCGGCGGGGACCGCAGGGGCGGCCTCGAGGCGGGTCAAGGCGATGCCCGCGTCGCCGGCCGCGTACGCCGCGCTGGCCGAGGAGAGCGCGGCTACACGGGCGTCCTGCCCTTGCCAGCGCGCCGCGAGCTCGGCGCTCGCCGCGCTCTCGGCAGCAAGTCCGGCGCGCGCCTTTTCTGCCGCCGCCAGAACGAGCAGCCCTGCTGCGGCTCCCTCGAGCGACGCGCGGTGCTCGCTCGCCTGGGCTCGGGCCGCGAGCTCGCGCAGCGACGAAGCGCCCCGCTCGAGAACGCGCGCCGGCAAGCGCGGCAAGATCCCTGGAGCCTGATCGAGGATCTCGCTCAGGGTGAGGTGCTTGGGAGCGAAGGCCCCCTCGGGCGCGCGAGGCGTCGCCAGGTTCACGACCACCGACGGCTCGAGCTCGGTCTGCCCGGCGAGGACCGCCGCGAGCAGCATCGCGCGCGCGAACGGGACCTTCGGATCGACGCCTGCGGAGCCTTCGCCTTGCAACCGATCGAGCGCGCGGTCGACCATCGCGTTGCCTCGCGGCTCGCCCTCGGCGAGGCGCAGCGCGCCGAGGAGCCGCACGTCGTCGGCGTCGGCTTCGCCCGCTCCGTTGAGAGGAGGAAGGGGCGGTGAGTCCTGTCCGAGCTTGGCCGCGCACGCGGCGATCACCGCCATTACCTCGCCGAAGTTGCGTTGGATGTTCGCGTAGCGACGGTCGGCGCGGTCCTTGGGGACGCGGTCGAGGATCTCGAGACCGCGGCGCGGGTTCGTGATGCAAAGGAGCGATCCGACACCGGTCCGCAGATCGGCGTCGCGTGGATCCCAGTCGGCGTAGCCTTCGGCGATGTCGCCGGCGAGATCGACGTCGCCCTCGAGGAGCGCGGCTTCGAGGACGAGCACGCGCACCGACCAGTGCCCGTAAAAATCGGGTTGTCGCAAGAGGGCCGTTCGATCGCCGATCGACGCCGCGAGCTTGCCGAGGTGCGGAGAGCCGACGACGGGGCCGAGCTCCTCGAGGCTGATGCGCTGCGAGCCGTCCTCGAGCACCTTTTGCGCGCGCTGCACGCCGAAGGAGGTGGCGTGCAGTCGATCGGGATCCGGGACGCCGACCGCCGCATCGAGGTACCGGTTCATCGCGATGCGCGCGTAGAGCTCCTCGGCGCGGTAGGTCGCGTCGTGCCGGGTATAGGAGACCTTGGCGGGGAGCTCGAAGTCGTCGACGAGGTGGCTGCAGTCGGGGAGGGCGGGCCCGCGCGCCGCGCGCGCGCCGGCGAGGCAGTCCGCGGCGCGCGCGCGCGTCACACGAACCGACACCTCGGGAGCGACGAACGCGATCCCGGCGAGGAGCACGGCGCCGATGGCGGCGCGGCGGAGCCAGACGCGTGTCACCGTTCGCGCTCTTCGCCGGAGGAGCCTTGGCTCGGCGCGGCGGCGCCGTCGTTGGTGCCCGGACGCCAGGCGGGGGCACCGCGCTCGTAGACCAGCCCGCAGAGCGAGCACGTCGGGCGCTTCTCTTTGGGCAGAAACGGATTTTGCGCGGTCGGCGCGCGGGGCGCCGCCGGGGCGCCCCCGCAGCGAGGGCAGGGATCTTTCACCGTGCTCGCCGATCGGTAGGTCACGCGCCCATCTCCTCGGCGCGCGGCAGCGCTGCGGCGCGACGAATCGCGCCGAGGAGGTCGGCTTCCGCGACGTGCTCGAGATCTTGCACCGGCCCCACCACGTACTCCATCGACCGCCGGAGGTGCGGACCTATTCCCAGCGCCACGTCGCGCGGGGATCGCGCGCGCCCGCCCAGCCGAGCGATCGAGCTCACCGGGTGCTCGCGGATTCCACACGGAACGATGACCGCGAAGCTCGAGAGGTCGACATCGAGGTTCAGCGCGAAGCCGTGCATGGTGACCCACCGCGACACCCGCACGCCGATCGCGCCGATCTTTCCGATCGAGCGGGCCCAAGCTTCACCCGCCCACTCGGTCGGGCGGTCGACGTCGGCCCAGACGCCGATCATGCCGTCCACCACGCCCGCCTCGACGTCGTGCTCGCGCGCGATCGAGATCATGATCTCGGCGAGGCCTCGGACGTACTTGCGAAGGTCGCAGCGGTCGGGCTTCAGGTCCAGGATGGGATAGCCGACGAGCTGGCCCGGGCCGTGGAAGGTCACGTCACCGCCGCGGCCCGTCTCGATGAAGTCGACGCCCATCTGTGCGAGGACGTCCGGCGAGAAGAGGACGTTCTCGGCCTTGGCGCCGCGGCCGAGGGTGACCACCGGCTCGTGCTCGAGGAGCAGGAACACGTCCCCGATCGCTCCCTCGGACCGCGCCTCGAGGAGCCTCTTCTGCAGCGCGTGGACCGGCTCGTACCTGCGCCGTCCGAGATAGAACGCCTGAGCTGCGCGCTCTTTCATGGTTGTCCCGGACCCTTACGCCGGCACCTTGCTGCCGCTGGCGGACTGCTCGCCGCGGTAGGTCTCGATGCACCCGTTGAACGCAGCGGCCACCTCGGGATCGAACTGGGTTCCGGCGCACCGTTTGACCTCGGACAGGGCGACCTTGTGCGGCAGAGCGCGTCGGTACGATCGATCGCTGGTCATCGCGTCGTAGGTATCCGCCACCGAGATGATGCGCGCGACGAGGGGGATGTCCTGCCCCGTGAGGCCGAGGGGATAGCCGCGACCGTCCCAGCGCTCGTGGTGGAGGTGCACGCCGGGCACGAGCGGGTGCAAGAACTTGATCGGATCGAGGATGTCGCGGCCGTACGACGGGTGCTTCTTGAACATCTCGTACTCGTCGACCGTGAGCTTGCCCGGCTTGTTCAGGTTCATCACGCAGCCGATCTTGCCGATGTCGTGCATCAGCGCGCTCTGGCGGACGATCTCGACCTGCGCCGGAGAGAGCCCGAGCTCGTTCGCGAGCACCACTGCGTAGACGGCGACGCGATCCGAGTGGCCCGACGTGTAGCGGTCCATCTTGTCGATCGCCTTCGCCAGTCCTTCGATCGTTTGCTGGAACGTCGCTTGGAGGTCCTCGTAGAGGCGAGCGTTCTCGATCGCAGCCGCCGCGCGCGAGCCGATGAGGCTGAGGAGCTTGCGCTGTCCCTCGTCGAAGCGCTTGTTCGGCGTGAACGACGAGGCGGCGATGAAACCGATCGTGCGCGCCTGCACCCGGAGGGGCACGGCGAGCGTCGAGACAAGGGGGACGTCCGGCTTCTCGGCAAAGAACATCAGGCCGCCGCTGCCTTGCTCGAGCAGCTGGCCCTCGGCCTTCAGGCGCTCGAGGACGGCGCGCTCGGCGATGCGACCGAGGTACGAGCCGGTCGGGACCTCGCTACCGACGAGCCGCTGACGCTCGAAGAAGCCGCCCTCGCCGTTGTCGAGCCACGTCGAGGCGAGGTCGGCGCGGAGCTCGTCGACGCACCCGTCACCGACGGTCTCGAGCACCTGATCGAGCGACAGGCTCGCCGCGATCGCTTCGCTCACCTTGTAGAGGCTGAGCGCCTCACGCAGGCGCATGTTCTCGGCCGCCATGCGCTGCTTCTCGAGCCCGCGCTTCAGGACGTGCACCACCTCATCGAGCTTGAACGGCTTGAGCACGTAGTCGTAGGCGCCGCGCTTCATGGCGTCGATCGCCGTCTCGACCGTGCCGAAGCCCGTCATGATGACGGTCAGCGCGCTGGGGGCGGTCTTGCCGATCTCTTCGAGGAGGGCGATGCCGCCCATGCGGGGCATCTTCAGGTCGCTGATGACGAGGTCGAACTCGGTGCGTGACAGCTCCGAAATGGCGGCGACGCCGTCCTCGGCGGTCCGGACCTCGTAGCCTTCCATGCCCAGAAACTCCGCGAGCATGTCGCGGATCATTTTCTCGTCGTCGACCACGAGGACGCGGGGTCGATCGTCCACGTCTTGGCGCATCCAGCACGACAGGGTAGCCCACTTTGTCGCCCTGGTGCATGCTCGGTGCGGACTTTGTATAAGGCTAGCGTCGCGCTCCGGGCACTCCTCTCTGCCGCTTCGGTGGCGCTCGCGAGCGGTGCCTCCGTGGCCTTTGCAGGTCCGAAGGAAGACGCCAAAAAGGGCCTCGCTCTCGCCAAGAGCGGCGACTGCGTTTCGGCCGTTTCCTACCTCCAAAAGGCAGAGGCCGCCCAGCACCGGCCGACGACGGCGGCGGCGCTCGCGCGGTGCCACGTCGCCCTCGGGGAGCTCTTCCTGGGTTGGGAGATCTACGACGCGCTCTCGAGCGAGAAGCCGGCCCGCGACTGGACCCCGGACGATCACGTCGCGAAGAAGGGTGCCGCCAAGAAGGCAGAGGAGCTCGACGAGCGCCTGCCGCGCGTCGCCGTGAAGGTGACGCCGAAGACGGTAGACGCGCTCGTCCAGGTGGCCGGACGCGAAGTGAAGGACACGAGCATCCCCGTCCGGGCTCCGCCCGACGAGAAGATCGAGGTGCGCGTGACCGCCGAAGGCTACGAGCCGTTCGTGAAGAGCTTGGTGCTCTCCGAAGGCGAGATCCAGACGATCACGGCCGCCCTCGAGCCCGAAAAGGCAAAGGGCGGAGAAGGCGCCGGCAAGCCGGACGTCGGACCGAAGGCCAAGCCCGTGCCCGCCGGCGACACCGGGCCCGAGATCTGGCTCGGCGCAAAGTTCCGCGGCCTCCTCATGCCGACGTTCGTGATGAACATCGTCGCCGAAGGGGGAACGACGACGTACTGGCCGGGAGGCTTCGTCACCATGACGGCGCGGGTCGGCGACGTGGATCTCGTGCCGGCGATCGGCGTGACCAGCTATGCGCTCGTGCCCACACCCTTCAAGCCGCACGACACGCCGGATACCGAGTGGGAGCGGGTCGAGAGCGATCTCGTCGCCCTCACGCTGCTCTTGGACGTCATGTACGTCGTCCCGCTCGACGCAAAAGAAGAGGGGACGTTCAAGATCGGAGCGGGCTTCGGGCTCGGCTGGGCGTTCGCCGGCGACGTCTACCGCACGCAGACCTATCCGCGTGACGGCAAAGAGGGCGATCCCTCGCAGTACGAGCCCTGCAAGGGGCCGAACGATCCTGCGGGGACCTTTCGCTACTGCAACCAGCTCGACAAAGACGCCGACCGGTACGGCGGGCCGGACAAGAGTTGGAGCGACGGCGGTGTGCGCCCGGTCGTCTTCCCGTGGCTCGCGTTTCCGATGATGGCGTTCGGCTACCGCCCGCTCGACGACCTCGCGCTGGATCTCGAGCTCGGCATCACCCTGAACGGCTTCCTCACGGGAGCGGGGGCCCGCTATGGGTTCTAATGGGGTTTCCGAAGAGGCGACGTCGGTGTGCTCGATGAGGTCTGGGCTCCACTTTCACCCCTCCGCTCCCCTCGCTACGCGAGGGGGGAGATTGCGGATCGCAGGGCCTATCGTCGTTCTTCTTGCACTGCTCGGCCATGCGCGCGCCGCGCACGCGTACTGCTACACGACGACGTGCACCGAGGTCTACGAGTGCGAGGGCGAGCCGGCGCCCGACGAGTGCAAGGTCCTGGGCTGGGCGAGTCGCTGCGTGGGGTACGCCGTCCAAAAAGACGACCGTGACGGCATCGATGCCGACACCCTGGAAGAGATCGTCGAGATCGCCTTCGACACTTGGCAGAGCGCGGACTGCGGCGACGGCACGCCCGGCTTCGTCGTTCAGAACCTCGGTCAGGTCTCGTGCGACAAGCAGCAGTACAACTTGGATGCAGGCAACGCGAGCATCATCCTCATGCGGGTCAAGGACTGGCCCTACGGCTCCGAGAGGCTCGCGCTGACGACCACCAACTTCGATCCGGAGACCGGCGATCTGCGCGACGCCGACATGGAGATCAACGGCTTCGACTACGACTTCACGGTGAGCGATGAAGAGGTGGAGTACGACCTTCTGAGCGTCGTCACGCACGAGGTGGGGCACTTTCTCGGCATGAACCACTCGCCCGTCGACGCGGCGACGATGACCCCGACAGCCAGCTTCGGAACCACCGACCTTCGATCGCTCGATCCGGACGACGTCGCCGGTATCTGCCTGCTCTATCCGCCGGACGACGCGCCCAAGAAGACTTGCAACCCGCTCCCCAAGCACGGGTTCTCGCCGTACTGCCGCGACGACCAGCCCGAAGGGAGCTGCAACGCAGGCCGCGTTCTCTCCGATGACGCCCGCCCACCGGTCCTCGTCGGCCTCACCCTCGGGCTCGCCGCTCTCGTGCGGCGCCGCCGGCGGCGCTCGCGAACGTGAAGAAGAGCGCGCTCAGCGAGCCAGCTTGACGGCCTTGCCGGCCTTCTTCGAGAGCGCAGCTTCGAGGGCGGACCAGAGCTCGTCGCCGGATTTGGTCGCCGTCCACGTGCCTGTCGAAAGGTCCACGTCGAAGTGCCAGGCGGAGCGCTCGGCCGCCATCCAGATCTGCTTCGCCGCGCGGTGACTGTTCACGACGTACTTTCCACCGTCGGGAAACTCGATCGACAGGATGCCCATCTCGAGCTCCACCTCGGCATCGAGGCTCGAGTCGTCGAGCGCCTGCCTGAGCTTCGTGAGCTCCTTGTCCGCCGCGCGCTCGAAGTCGGATTCCGAGATCGTCATCCACCCCTCATTCACACCCGTGAGGGTGTGAATCAAGCAACAAAGTCACCAAGCCCCCCTCACGAAGTGAGGGGGGCTTGGGGGGTGAAAGTGCAGCGACGAGGTCACCCAGCGGCGTGACGCCGCCAGTCGCCGCGCGACGTCAGATGTCGCCGTAGTAGCCGCACGCGTCCTGCGAGACCTTCGGCAGCTCCACCGCGGCGGTCGTCACGGACGGCGTCTCGATGGGGCTGGCGACGATCGCGGCCTCGGAGATGCTGAGGACGTGGTCATCGATGAACACGCCGCGGCGGACGCCGTAGCCGTAGTAGCAGTAGTCGTAGCTCGTGCTTTCGGTGAAGTACGGCGTGTGGCTGATCCGGCCGAGCTCGGTGATGCCGTTTACGGCGTCGATGCGGAAGAGGGCGAGGCCGCTCTGGGGCGAGGTCGTGTAGCCCTCGACCGGGAACGCGAGAACGTCCTCATAGAAGGTGAGCGCCTTGTGGTTGTAGAGCGCCTCGCTCCAGGACCAGCCGTTCTCGTCGGTGAGCGGGAGCTTGTGGGTGAGCTTCGGCGCCGCGGCGTCGGTCACGTCGAAGATCTGGAGCGCGATGGCGCCGTTCGCGCCGTCGTCGTCGCCGTCGACGCCGATCGTGAGAAGGTGCGTGCCGCCGTTGAGCGGGTGCATGTACTCCGAGAAGCCGGGGATCTTCAGCTCCGCGGTGAGCTTGGGATCGCTCGGGTTCGAGAGGTCGAACACGAACAGGGGATCGACCTGGCGGAAGGTCACGACGTACGCGCGGTTGTCGACGTAGCGGGTCGCGAAGATCTGCTCGCCGGGGGCGAGATCCCGGACCTCACCCAGCGGGGTGAGCGCGCGGTCGTCGTAGCCGAGCGTGAACATCGCGTTCGCGGTGCGGCCCCAGTCGGAGCGCGAAGCGATCTGCTCGGTCGTCGCGATGCGGACGACGCCGTCCTTCTCGTCGAGGGCGAACTGATCCGAGAGCGAGCCGGGTACCGTCGCCGAGGCTCGGTAGGCCGGGCGGCCATCACCTTCTGTCAACGCGAACGTGTGAAGGTGCGTACCGACCAGGCTGACCGGCTCGTCGGACAGATCCCACACCGGACCCATGCCGAGGTGCTGCGACCACGACTGGGCCGCGAGCACCAGGGTGTCGTGGTTCTGGTAGATGGTCTGCGTCGAGCCGAACACGATCGTGGTGGGCGACTCCGCGTCGAGCGCCGCGAGATCGAGCGAGTGGATCTGCGTGGTGCCGAAGTCGGTCGTGCCCGAGGTCGGGACATAGACGTCCTCGCAGGCGAAGCCCGCATCTTCGACGCCGGTCGTGGCCGCGACGAAGTGGTCGGGGAGCAGCTGGTCGAGCGTCGCGGTCGAGATCGCGATCTCGTTGCGGGCGCGCAGCTCTTCGTACGCTCGGATCAAGTCCTCGGAGTCGTCGTCGCCCTCGTAGTCGAACCGATAGAAGTCTGGATAGAGGCTGAAGACGTCGTACGAGCCGCCGGTCACCACCGTCTGCACGCGCGTGCCGATGCGCCGCGCCGAGACGTAGTTGCCCTCGATGAAGTGCTCTGCGAGCACGGTGGGCGCCGTCATCGACGTGATGTCGAGCACGGTGATCTTGGTGATCGGGTTGTAGTAGTACCCGCCGCAGTCGAAGCACTCGGCGCCGGCCCCGCCGTTGTCGCGCGCCGGTAGCGGCTTGCCCGCTTGCGTGTAGACGCTCTCGCCGTTCACCATCGAGTAGATGACGGCTTTGTTGCCGTCGATGAACATCTCGAAGGGCTGACCCTCGATCGCGATCGAGGACGCGACCCCGAGGTCGGCGATCGGGAACGACCTTACGACGGTCAGCGTCTGGCCGTGCAGGACATAGACGTGGTTGCCGTCGGTCTTGACGATGTCGGCCTCGTCCACGCCCTCGATCTGGGTGTTGGTCTCGGAGTGCGCGGGCGGGGCCGCTCCGTCTTCGGCGCCCATCGTCGGACCGCCGGAGCCGACGCTGCCGTCGCCGTTCTCCTCCATCGCGCGCCCACCGAACAGGAAGTCGTCGTCCTGCGACTCCCAGTACCGGATGCTCGAGATCTGGAGGTCGATGAAGCGGTTCATCCGAACCGACGCATCGGCCTTGAGCATCTTCTCGAGGTCCTTGCAGCTCTTCGCGCGCTGGAGCGACGCTGCTTCGACGCCCTCGAAGGAAAACGGATACTCGGGCTCGCTGGAGCAGCCTGCCGAAAGGGCGGCGAGGCCGACGACACCCAGAAGAGAAAGAAAAGTAGTTCGCCTTTGGCTCATGCAGGGCTTGTGTCCGCCCGTTACAGGAGCCGTTGCCTTCGCAAACTCGGGAGCCGCGCTCGTCTTCATGGTGCGCCGGAAACAGCAAGCCCCGGACCACGCGCGTGGACCGGGGCTCGATGGATTTTGGCGGCTTTTCAGAGGACCAGGGGTGTCAAGCTGTGCCAGCTCCCGACCAGGGGAGCAGAGCTCCCGACGCGGAAGGCAGCCGTCCCGGTCCTGCCGCTCACTTCGGCTTCGAGAAGACGCCGACCTTCGCCTCGTGCGAGTCGTCGTCGACCTTCAGCTGAAGGTGGAACATCCCGTCCTCGTTCGGGCAGTGACCGAACTGGGCCTTGTTGGCGTCGGCCTTGGTCTCGCCGATTCGCTTCTGCTTCGGGTCCCAGACGTAGAGATAGAAGTCGTCGACCTCTTTCTGGCCCGCGCCGATGAACCAGTAGCACTGGCCCTTCTTGAGCTGGGTGTACCAGTCGGTCTTGTCGCCCTTGGCCGTGTACATCTGCTCCATCTTCGAGCCCGGGGCCGCCGCGGCCGCCTCGTCAGCGATCACCTTGTCGAGGTCGAGGAGGTTCTCCTTGGCCGCGACAGGCTCCACCTTCTCGGGCGCGCCCTTCTTGAAGACGCCGATGGCGAAGTGGCCGGCGCCCTTGGCGACCTTGCCCTCGAAGCGCGCAACGCCCGTCTCCTCCGGGCAGTACTGCGTGAGCGCCTCGCGGCCCTTGCTCTTGTCGCGCGCCTTCGGGGCCTTGCCCTTGGGTCCCCAGACCTTGAGATCGAAGACCTCGACGGTCGCGTCGCCCGCGGCGACGAACGTGTAGCACTGGCCAGCCTCGGTCTCGACGCGGAACTCGTCACCCTCACCGCGGTCATAGGCGACGCCGCGGTAGAGCGCGCCGACCTGCTCCGAGTCGGGGGCAGCGGACTCGGCCTGCTGCTTGATCATCGACTCCAGCTCGGGGGACGGGGTCGGTGCGACGGGGGGAGCCTCGCCGCGGCAGGCGACGAGGAAGAGAAGGGCGGAGACGGGCGCGAGGTGTTTCATGTCCGCCGCAGGTAGTTCAAGGTAGGACGGCGCGCAAGAGGCCCGCACGTCCGTTTGAAGCTCGTTACCCGATGTTACCTCGGGCCTACTGCGCCGTTGCCCGAGGCGCCGCCGGGTCGATATCCGGCGGGCACAATTTCGGCGGATCCTGGTCCGGCGGCGCCTCGAGAAGCGCTGCGTCGCAGGGCGTCAGATCGAAGAACCGCAGCGAGATCGCGGGGTCTTTGAGCGACGCCTCGTTTGCGAGCCGCTTCGTCGTCCGGAGTCCCTGCTGCGAGTCGTTGATGACCACCGTCTTGGTCGACCGAAAGTATCGGTAGCTCATCGAAACGAGGCCCTTCTCGGTCGGGACGACGACGGCCACCCGGTAGACCTTCTTGTCGGGGTACTTCGTCATGAGATCACCCAGTACGCGGTCGAGCTCGCTCCGCTTCCACTCGCCTCGATCGATCACTTCGCTCGACAGGATCGACAGGGTGAGCGTCGACGGATGTCCCTGGAGGATCCCGGGGACGGCGCCGACGTCGACCGAGACGACGTCGCCCGACTCGGTGATCTTGGGGTTCGCGTAGCGCTCCTTCACGAGCTCTTCGACCCTCGCGAGGTTATCGGGCTTCATCGTCTCGCGCTTGTAACGGATCGCGGCGTAGCGAATCACCGCATCGACGTGCATCTTGCGCGGCGGCATCTCGCCGCCGTAGAGCTCTTCGAGCCTGGGCTTGATGGCCGCGTCGACGTATGACGGATCTGTCAGGCAGTACTCGGGCCGTTGCGCGAAGCAGTGCTCGCCGCTGGTGAGCGCCGCCCGCGCGAGCGGCCAGCCGTCGACGACCTCTTCAGGCGGGGGCTTGCGACGGCACGACGCGGCGCCCAGGCTGGTGCCCAGTGCGGTGATCGCGACGAGGGCGGCGCGCAGGACGACCGGGGACATCGCTGCTACCTAGCACTGCGCTCGCCGACGAGCACGACCTCGCCGCTCTCGCGATGCGACAGCGCGTAGGTCGCGCGCCGGGTGAACCGCAGGCACGTGCGGCCCTGGCGGCGCAGCATCGCTTCGAGCTGCTCGACGCTCGGGATGCCGTCGGCCCGGTACGAGAGCGCGACGAACGGCGCGTCATGTGCGCGCTCCACCAGCGACTCGAGGGCCGCCGGCGCCTCGCGAGCGCTCAGAAATGGGGAGGCGCGGCGCGCGTACGGGCGATGCTTTCGGGACAGATCGATCCGTTGGCTCCAGCTGTCGTACTCCACGAGCCCTTCGAGGAAGTGGTAGCCGTCGAGATAGTCGAACGCTCGGCCGTCGCTGCGAACGTAAGGAGGATCCAGGTAGACGAGGTCGGCGTCGAACGGCACGTCGGCCGCATCGGACCAGCGGGCACGGCAGGGGCGGCCGCCGTCGAACACCGCTCGGTTGGCCTCGGCGAGTGCCTCGAGGAAGAGCGACTCGAAGGAGCGCTCCCACGTCGCCTTGTTGCCGAACGTGCGCTTCACGTCGCGCGTCCGAACGTCGAGGTTCGCACGATGAAAGAGGTTATACGGGCGCTTCTTCAAGCAAGCTTGAAAGAGCGCGTAGCGGGCGAGTGCCCGCTCGAACCGGTCCTCGATCCGCGCGGCGTTCTGCGCGACGGTATCGAGCCACGCGTTCTCTTCTGCCAGGTAGAAGACGCCCTCGAACGTGCGCGCGATGAAGTCGTCGTAGCGAACGCCGGGCTGCCGCTCGAAGAGCCGAAGGGCCGCTTCGGGGTCGAGCGTCGTCGCCGAGTTCTCGACGAGCGCCGTTCCCACCTCGTGGCACCAGCGGAGCGCGTCGCAGTAGGTGACGCCCGCGCCCCAGCTCTTCATGAGCCAGCTCACCGCGCCGGTGCCGCCGAAGACGTCGACGGCCGTCTGGGCCCCCAAAGGACGCAGCGCTCGTTCGAGGAGCTCGAACGAGCGCTGCTTGCTGCCTTGGAAGCGTGTCGTGACGAAGCGCCGTGCCGCCCCGTTTCGGTCGAGCGGCGAAGGAGCGGCGCCCGCCGTCACGTCACTTCGGCTTGGCCATGTTGTGGCAGTTGGCGCAACCGAAGCCGGTACCGCTGGCGGGATCGAACGGCGCGAGGCCGAGGATCTGCTGCATCTGCGGCGTGACCTTCTGCATCATGAAGTCCAGCTCCTTCTGGTGCTTGGCCGCATGCTTCTTGAAGTTGTCCTTCGGATCGAGCGTCGGGAGCTTCGGGTTCGGCATCTTGAACGTCGCCTTGTCACCCTTGCCGGCGTCGCCGTGGCAGGTCACGCACTCGAACTTCGCGAACTCCTTGGCGTCGAACTCCTGGAACGTCTTGGCCATCGCGGGCATGACGTCCGTCGCCATGAACTTCTTGCGCTCGTCGAAGTTCATGTCTTTCCAGCCCTTCTTCTCGGGGGGCGGGGGGGTCGTCGCCGTCGGGGCGGCCGTGGCCGTCGCGGTCGGCTCGGCGGTCGGCTCGGTCGACGTGGCCGGCGGCTCGGGCATGTCGCTCGTAGGCGCCGCGGTCTCGACGGGTTGATCAGTGGTCTGCTGTCCGCCGCCACAGGCAGCGATCGCCAGGCTCAGCGCGAGCAGGCTCGAGGCGAGTTGGATTTTCATGGCTCTCTCCGGTCTGCGCGAGGTTCGCCACCCCGAGCGGCGGGGGACCCTAGGCGAGGCACGCCAGAAGTCAACACTTCTGTGCCTGGCCGCTTGGGCAGCAGGACAAACGAGAGGGGCGCGCCCGGAGGGATTCGAACCCCCGCACTGCGACTTAGAAGGTCGCTGCTCTTCCAACTGAGCTACGAGCGCGAATGCGTCAGCGCGAGCCAAACTAGCCTCCGCTCGTGCCTTCGACAAGCGAACGGACGCGGCGGGCCGTTGATTCGGACGCGGCTCGGAACCACATGGCCCCCTCGATGGGCAAGCATCGGATCGTGGTGATCGGCGGGTCGGGCTACCTCGGGTCGCGTGCCGTCGAGGCGCTCCGCAAGCTGCCGGGATTGGACGTGGTCGTCGCTTCCCGCAGGGGCGAGATCAAGATCGACCTGGGCGACCCTTCTACCTTCGGCGTCCTGGACGGTGCCGACCTCGTCGTCGATCTGGCCGACGCGACGTCGACGCCGCCCGATCGAGCGGCCCGGTACTGCCTCGAGAAGGGCCTTCGCTTCCTCGAGACGACCAGCGATCAGACCGTCATCGACCGCATGCTCCGCGACCTGCGCGGCTCGAACGGGCCGGGCGCGGTGATCCTCGGCGCCGGGATCTTCACCGGCCTCTCCAACTTGATGGGGGCGCGCGTTGCTCGTGAGGGAGGGTCGGTCCGCTTGGGAATCTGCACGAGCCCGTACTCCGGGGCGGGGAAGGGGACCGTCGCGCTCATGGCGTCGGCGCTGTCGACGGAGGCGATCGCCTATGAGAATGACAAACGTGTCATTCATCCTCCGACCTCGGCGGGACCGAGGATGGATTTCCCCGGCGGGACGAAGCCGACGCTGCGGGTCCCGTTCCCCGAGGCGGTGATGCTGCGGACGAGCACGCGCGCCCGCACGGTCGACGTGTTCTTCGCGCCCAAGCCGTCGCTCCTCGTCTACGCGTTCCTCATGATGCCGGCGGCGCTCCTTCGAGCGAGGTGGTTCGGTCGGATGATGGGGGCGTACTTCGGCTTTCTGCGCACCAAGGTGCTTGCGCGCTCGGCGACGGCCAGCGAACTCTTGGCCGAAGGTGATCGCGGGCGGGCTCTGCTCCGCGCCAAGGACGGCATGCGCGCCGGTGGCGTCGCCATCGCCGCCATCGCCGAGGCGCTCCTCGAAAAGGCTGCGGCTCCAACGGGTTGCGTGACGATCGACGAGGTCGTCGGCCTCGGCGACGTCGTGACGCGCCTCGAGTCGCTCGAGCCAGGCTTGTGCACCCTGGAAGAAAAATACGCTGAAAATGGCCGCCCTTGAACTGGCCAGGCCACCTTGCGTACGCTGTGGTCATGAGGACCAAGTGCGGCGCCATTGGCCTTCTGCTGCTCACTTCCTGCGTTGGCGACATAGGGGGTGAGGAAGTCGTCACCGAGCCTCCCTCGGTGACACAGGGAGACCCCAACCGCGTCACGATCCATCGGCTGAATCGGGTCGAGTACAACAACACCGTCAGGGATCTCCTGGGGACGTCACTCACCCCCGCCGATGACTTCCCGGCCGACGATCACAGCCTCGGGTTCGACAACATCGCCGACGCGCTGACCATCTCGCCGGTGCAGTTCGAGCTCTACGAGCGCGCTGCGGAGACACTGACAGAGGACGCCCTCGCCGCAGGGGTCGCGTCGCTCCTCGAGCGCCACGAGGCCGAGGACGTCGGCGGCAGCGTCGGCTCTGCGTCCGGCGAAGGATGGACCCTCACGTCGAACGGCGAGGTCTCGTACACACAGTCGTTCCCGGCGGCTGGGCAGTACGTCGTCCGCGCCCGCGTCTGGCAGGACCAGGCCGGACCCGACGACGCCCAGATGACGATCTCGGTCGGCTCGACGGTCCTCGGTCCGTTCGACGTCACCTCGACCGAGCCGACGATCGTCGAGCAGACCGTCGACGTGGCGGCCGGATCCTCGATCGTGTCGGTCGCGTTCTTGAACGACTACTACGACCAAGCGGCGGGCGCCGATCGCAACCTGCACGTCGACTACATCGAGGTCGAGGGTGGCGCGGGCGCGGGCAGCCCGCTCCGCGAGCGGATCGTGACGTGCGACTTCGAAGTCGAAGGCGAGCCGTGCTTGCGCCAGATCATCGGCGACTTCGGCGAGCGCGCCTGGCGCCGTCCCCTCGAGGACTCGGAGATCGACGCGCTGCTCGGCGTCGCGGCGCTCGCGCCGGCGCAAGGCGACAGCGCCGAAGAAGGCCTCAAGCTCGCGGTGCGGGCGATGCTGACGTCGCCGCACTTCCTCTTCCGCGTCGAGCTCGATCCGGATCCCGCCTCGGACGTCTCGCACGCGCTCACCGAGTTCGAGCTCGCGTCGCGCCTCTCCTACTTTCTGTGGAGCAGCATGCCGGACGACGAGCTCTTCAGCCTCGCGCACGCCGGCACCCTGTCGGATCCGGCGACGCTCGACGCCCAGATCGATCGCATGCTCGCCGACGGCAAGAGCTCGGCGATCGTCGACAACTTCGCCGGGCAGTGGCTCTTCACCCGCGCGCTCGCCGAGCACGAAGCGAACTACGAAGCGTTCCCCGAGTTCGACGCTGCGCTTCGTGAAGCGATGAAGATCGAAGCGGACATGTTCTTCGGCGAGTTCCTCCGCAACGACGAGCGCTCGCTGTCGGAGCTTCTCGCCGCCGACTTCACCTTCGTCAACGACAAGCTCGCCGCGCACTACGGAATGAGCGGCACCTTCGGTGCCGAGTTTTCGCAGGTCTCGCTCACGGACAGCCAACGCGGCGGCCTGATCAAGCAGGGCGCGTGGCTCACCGTCACGAGCAACCCCGACCGCACGTCGCCGGTGAAGCGCGGCAAGTGGGTCCTCGAGAACCTCCTGTGCTCGGCGCCGCCACCGCCGCCGCCCGGCGTCGAAGGCTTCAAGCCGGGCGAGGTCGAAGCCAAGACGCAGCGTGAGCTCCTCGCCGCGCACCGCGCCGACCCGACCTGCAACTCCTGCCACGAGACGATGGACAACATCGGTCTCGGCCTCGAGAACTACGACGGCATCGGCGCGTTCCGAACCGAGGACAAGGGCGCCACGATCGACCCCACAGGCGTCCTCTACGGCCAGACGTTCGCCTCGCCCGACGAGCTCGTCGCGATCATCACCGCCGACGATCAGTTCGCGTCGTGCGCGGTGAAGAAGATGTTCACCTACGCGCTCGGTCGCGGTGCCGTCCCGAGCGACAACGAGTACTTCGAGCAGATGTCCGACGAATTCCGCGCCGGGGGGCTCAAGCTCCGGCAGCTCGTGAAGCTCGTCGTGATGAGCGAGCCGTTCCGCTTCAGGCGCGGCGAGCCCGTGAAAGGAGGCGAGTGATGTTCGCCCGTCGAAATCGTCGTGGCCTCTCGCGCCGTCTCTTTCTGGGAGGCGCGGGCGTGGCGCTGGGTCTCCCGATGTTCGAGTCGCTCCTCGGCAGCCAGGCCAAGGCCGAAGCTGCGCAGCCGCGGCGCATCCTCGCGTACTACATCCCTTGCGGCATCCACATGCCGGCTTGGCGGCCGCAGACCGAGGGTGCGAACTACGACCTTCCGACGATCCTCCAGCCGCTCGCCAACGTGAAGAGCAAGGTCAACGTGATCTCGGGCCTCGCCAACATGCCGGCGCGTCCCGACGGCCCCGGCGACCACGCCTCCGGCACCGGCGCGTTCATCACCGCCGCGCACCCGCTCAAGACGGCGGACGCGAACGTCCAGAACGGGATCTCGATGGATCAGGTGGCCGCCAACCACCTCAAGGACCTCGCCCGGATCCCCTCGATGCAGCTCGGCATCGACGGCGGCAACGGCGTCGGCGACTGCGACTCGGGCTACAGCTGCGCCTACGCGCGCAACATCTCTTGGGCTTCGGCCACGCAGCCGCTCCCCAAGGTGACGAGCCCGGGGGTCGTGTTCGACCAGCTGTTCCAGGGCTTCGATCCGCAGACGACCGCCGAAGAGAAGGCGCGCCGCCTTTCGTACCGCACGAGCATCCTCGACTACGTCCGCGAGGACACGAAGACGCTCCACGCGAAGCTCGGCACCACCGACCGGACGAAGCTCGACCAGTACCTGACTGCGGTCGACGAGCTCGAGACGCAGATCGAGAAGATCGCCAGCGGTCCGGTGTGCGAGCCGATCGAGAAGCCCGGCGACACCGGGGATCTGCTCGAGCACATCGACATCATGACGCAGCTCATGGTGCTCGCGTTCCAGTGCGACGCGACCCGCGTCATCTCGTTCATGCTCGCCAACGCCGGATCGAACCGCAGCTACGAGTTCCTCGGCGTCAGCGGCGGCCACCACGAGATCAGCCACCACCAAGATCTCCAGTCGAACTTCGACAAGCTCGTCGTCATCGACACGTGGGAGGTTCAGATGTTCGCGAACCTCCTCGAGCGCCTCGACGCGGTCACCGACATCGACGGAAACACGCTGCTCGACAACTCGCTCGCGTTCTTCTCGAGCGAGATCTCGGACGGCAACGCCCACAACCACGACGACATGCCGATCCTGCTCGCCGGTCGCGGCGGCGGCGACATCGTGTCGGGCCGGCACATCGTCTTTCAGGACGAGCCGTCGGTCGCCAAGCTCTTCATCTCGATGCTCCAGAACGTCGGGGCGCCGGTGAACGAGTTCGGCGACGGCTCGGGCGCACTGACGCTCTAGGCCTACCGGACCCTCACGCTCTTTGTCACCGTGACCGGCTCGCCCACGAACGCCGGGATCGAGATGCCGCGGAACGCCCGCGCGATGCAGCTACCGGCTTCGGTGCCTGCGTAGGGCGAGCCGTTGACGATGACCTGCGTCACCCGTCCCGACGGCGCAAACGTCATCGTTACCTGGGCTCTGCCGGAAGGCTGCTCGGGGAGCCGACAGCTCGACGCTTCACCGACCGCCGTGCTCATCGCAGCCGCAGCAGCGCCGCGATCGAAACCTGACGTCGCCGGAGCCACGGGCGCTTCGGCCGCCGCCGGCGCGGATGCGACGGGCTGTGCGCTCGCCGCGGGCGCGGTGTCGGTAAGTCGCTCCTTCGGCGCGGCGCTCATCGCCGATGCGCTCGCCGATGCGGGGAGCGTTCGCGCGCCCGAGGCTTGCGGCCGCGCGTTGCGCGCGCCGCGCTCGTCGACGGGCGTCACGACCGGTGCGCCCGGTGAAGCGGCGGCCACGGCGCCTTCGTCGGTGGGAGCGGGTCCTCGCGACGCGGACGGCTCGGACGCGTATGACGTCGCGATGCCCGAAGCTTGCGCCGGCGGCGTCCACGGACGCTCGAACGCTGCGGCAGCGAAGGCTCCCGCGCAGATGCCGACCACCGCGGCAGCGAGCGCCACGCCCCAACGGTGGGGACCCCGGACGCGCATACGCAGCGTCGGTTCTTCCGGGACCGTGGCGCGCGCGCGTCCCCACTCCGGGCCGACGAGGGGCGGAGGCGGGATGGAATCGGCGGGCGCAGGCGGCAGCGAGGAGAGCCGCGCGAACTCGTGATCCGAGATCCGCTCGGGCGTCGTGCCGTCACCAGGCTGCGACGAGCGCGGCTGCGAACGTCGCGGCGGCGGTAAAGGCGGTGGCAGCGAGCCGCGAGGCACCGGCGGCGCGGGCGGACGCGGGCTCGAAGGGCGCGGTAGAGGCGGCGGGGCGAGCCGCCTCGGAAGAGGCGGCGGGCCACTCACGCGCGCGTCGTGGGCGCGTGGTGTGTCCTCGGTCGGGGCGCTCTCGTCCTCGTGGGCCGGGGGCTCGTCCTGCTCGCTGCCGCTTGCCATGGGTCGCGACCGGAGCAAGCGCCGAGCCGACGCGCGTCTTGCTTCTACCGCGGTGTGCGGAAGCCCACTTCGATGCGGTTGTAGAAGAGACTGCGCTCACGCCTGTAGTACCGGCCGCCGATCACGTCGTCGAAGACGAAGTCGGGCTCGAAGTACGGGCGCAAACGCCTCGACGAGTTGAGCTGCCTCATGAGCAAGGCTGCCCCGGGGCGCAGCTTCTGCCGGAGCAGATCGGCGAAACGAACGAGCTCTGCCTCGCTCACGACATCGAGCAAGTTCGAGAGCGAGACGACGTCGAAGCTCTCGAGATCGGGCACGTGATCGAGCGAGCCCTTGATCATCTCGACGCGGTAAGGCGTCGGGTTCCGGATGTAGTGAGGTGCGCACTCCTTTCGGTACCCGCCCAAAAAGACGTGCTGCAAAAAAGGGTTTTCTGGCGCGCCGTCGCGCCGCAGCCCCCGCGCGAAAGCGCGCGCGAAATACTCGGGCTGACCGCCTACGTCGGCGAACGCAGCGGGCGCCCCTCCGAGCGTGGAGCGGAGGAGCACGTCGCTGAAGCAAGCGTGGAAGGCCGGGAGCCAGTAGCGCGACGTCGTCCACTCTCGGACCATCCCGTCGAGCTCCGAGAGCGACTTCGAACGAGTGAAGAACGCGAACAGATCGGCGTGGGGGGCGATGCACTCCTCGAAGAAGGCGCGCAGCAGGCGAAAGACGCGCTCGAGCTCGCCGCACTGGTTCAGACCGGTCGACGCTGCGCTCTCCACGTTGAGCGCGGTCAGGTCACGGCGCATCGAAGCGGCGGCCTTCGCCTCCATGTGCTCGAGCTGGCGTTCGTCGGTGTCGAAGGCCACGACGCCCAGCGACGGAAACCGGCTCGAGAGCGAGAGCGCGACGCAGCCGCCGGATGCCACGCACAAGAGGCGCTTGGCTCCGAGTCGAAGCACCAAGTCTCCCTCGAGGCGTGGGTCCTCGCGGATGACGGCGTACGCGACGGGCGCGGGAGCAGGGGGCATGAGCGGGTGCGAGGGTACACTCGCTGGAGTAGGATGGCGCGTCATGATGGCCTGGCTGCCTCCCGGCTCCGAGCACATCGCCGGCTACGCGCGAGCGCGACGGCTCGGCTACGAGGCCAAGCCGGCCGAGGATTTCTTCCGCCGGTGGGAGCCCCACGACACCATCGTGTCGCCGGAACTCTGGTACAACGCCTGCACGCAACCGACGCCCTGGGGCGGTCACGTGACCGTCGCCGAGCCGTGGACCGCGGGCGAAGCGTGTGAGCCGCTCGAGCGAACCCTCGTCGCCTTCGCGACCGCAGCGTGGCTCACGAGGCGTGCAGCGATGCGCGTAGGAGAGCCGTTCCTCACCAAGGTCGCCTACCTCGAAGCCCCTCCGCCGCCCAAGGTCTCGCTGGGTGACGCCGTCTGGGACGAGCACGTCACCACGTTCGCCGCTTCCCCCGGCGAAGCAGCCGCTGCGTTCGTCAGACCGCTCCGTGAGCTCCTCCGCCGGCGCGGGTTCATCGGCCACCTCGAGGTGCGCCCGCACGGCTTCATCATTCACGAATCCGGTCTCGGCCCTCGGCCCGAGCACTACGACTCGCTGTTCCGGCTGACGTACGACGTGGCAGCCGCGCTCCGACCCGGGAGATGACCTCATGCCGCGCGTCTTGGTCGTCGAAGATGAACCCGCCATCGCCGAGTCTCTGACCTACGCGCTCAAGCGCGACGGCTACGACGTCGCGCACGCGCCGACCCTCGCCGAGGCGGTCGCCGCGCTGGACTCGGTCGAGATCGTCCTGCTCGATCTGATGCTCCCCGACGGCAGCGGCTTCGAGATCATCGGTCGCGCTCGCCGGGCGAAGAGCGCTCCGGCGATCATCGTGCTGTCGAGCCGCGACGACGAGGCGGATCGTGTCGCCGCGCTCGAGACCGGCGCTGACGACTACGTCACGAAGCCGTTCTCCCCGAGAGAGGTCGTCGCGCGCGTGCGCGCCGTGCTCCGGCGCGCCGGAGCCGTCGAGCCCAAGGCGCGGCAGGGCGAGACCGAGCTCCCGCTGGCCGTCGACGAGCCGTCGAGACGTGCGACGGTGCACGGCAAGGTCGTGGAGCTGACGAGGGTCGAGTTCGACCTGCTCGCCTGCCTCCTCTCCGCGCCGGGTCGCGTCTTCACGCGCGCGCAGCTCATCGATCGCGTCTGGGGCGACGGGTTCGCGATCACCGACCGGACCATCGACTCGCACGTCAAGGCGCTGCGCCGCAAGGTCGCCGACTCTGGAGGGGACGCGGCGATGATCGAGACCGTGCGCGGGGTCGGTTACCGCGTCACCGATCAGCCCGAGTCATGACCAGCCTGCTCCTCATCGCGGCCAGCTCGGTCGCGCTGATCCTGTTCGTCGCGTTCATCATCGCGCGCCTCCTCCGGTCGCGGACCGCGGGGCTCTCGATTCGCATGCAGATCTTCCTCGCGCTCGCGGGGATCGTCGGCACCTTCGCGTTCGGCTTGGGCGTCCTGGTCGTCGATCGCGTCAAGGCGCGCGCGACCTTCCTGGGCGAGGAGAGCGCCCGTGCCGAGGCGACGGCGGTCGCGACCCTCATCGCTCGCGAGGTCGGCCCCAAGGGCAAGACGCTCGAAGAGGTCGCCCGCGATCTCGCCGGAACGGAGGGGCTTGCCATGGTGATCCTCTCTCCGGACGGCAAGACCGTTCTCGACGCGAGCGGGCACTACGCCGAAGGTGGCCCCGGGAGCGTCAGCGTCACCGTCCCCATCAACGCCGAGGGGCGACACGTAGGCGACGTACGTGTCATCAAGCCGACCATCGTCATCCAGCGCGTGCTCGCCGACGTGGCGCCTGCGGTGCTGGTGATTAGCGTGGTGCTCGGAGCCGCGGCAGCGATCGCCGCTGCGAGGATTGGAAAGGCGATTGCGTCGCCGATTGAGAACCTCACCGAGTTCGCCGAGCGCGTGAGCGAGGGGGAGCTCCGCGCCAAGCCGCCGGCGCCCCACGGGCGCGAGGTCATGCGCCTGACGACCGCCATCGACACGATGCGCCGGGAGCTCGAAGGCCGGCCGTTCGTCGAGGCGTTCGCCGCCGACCTGTCGCACGAGCTCAAGAACCCGGTCGCCGCGATCCGCGCGAGCGCCGAGGTCCTTGCCGACGGAGCGCTCGAAGAGCCCGAAGAGGCCGAGCGCTTCCTCGCGCGCATCCGCGAAGCCACCTCTCGCATCGAGGCGCTGCTCGGCGAGCTTCTCTCCCTGGCCCGGCTCGAGGCCCGCGGCGTCGAGGGGTCGGCGGTCATCGAGCTCGGCGACGTGGCTCGTGAGGTCGCCGGTCGGGCGCGGGAGCGCGGGGCCGAGGTCGAGCTAGCCGGCGTCACGGCGCAGGTGAAGGGCGACCGCGCGTGGCTCGTGCGCCTCCTGGAGAACCTCGTCGACAACGCCGTCGTCCACGGAAAACCCGACGCTTCGATCCGGATCGACGTCGCGGCGCACGGCAGCGACGTATCGCTTCGCGTGACGAGCTCCGGCGAGATCGGCGAGCACGTCCGGCGCCGCATCTTCCGCCGCTTCGTCACTACCCGGCCCGACAAGGGCGGCACCGGGCTCGGGCTCGCGATCGTTCGCGCGGTCGCAGAAGCACACGGCGGGTCCGTAGCTTGTGTTCGCTACGGCCCGCCGGAGGTTTGCTTCGAGCTCAAGCTTCCGAGCGCGTGACCGCGCCCCGAAGCATCAGGGGTTCGGCTGCTGGCTGCCGATCGGGAGCGAGACGCTCTCCGGATCGATCTCCACACCCACGAACTCGGTGGTCGACTTGCACTTGAACGGCTGGAAGTTGCCGCATTCGCCGCCCGAGCAGGTCGAATCGGTGTTCAGGGTCAGCGTGCCGGTCACCTTGCCGCCCTCGGGGAGCAGCTCGACCGTGTAGACCTGCTTGGTCGTGAACTCTGTCCCGTTGGGGATGAAGACCTGGCGGTCGTCGATGCCGTCGTTGTCCTGATCGACGCCATCGACGTCGTCGGTGCGATCGTCGAAGCCGTCGCCGTCGACGTCGACGAAGGGATCGGGGTCGACCGTGGGCATCAGCGGATCGAACACGTCGTTGATTCCATCGCTATCGGCGTCGATGAAGTCGTCGTTGATGTCCTCGGTGCCGTCGTGGTCCGAGTCGACGATCGTCTCGCCATCGAGCTCGATGAGCTGCTGCTCACCCTTGAACTCGTAGCTGCCGTCGTCGTTCAGCTCGCCGGGGAAGATGGTGCCGCCGATGTCGAGGTAGTACTCGTCCTCGTCACCTTCGGGGGCGTTGTAGACCATGACGGTGCTGCCCGCCTTGAGGTTCGTGCTCTCTTCCTCGGTCGGGTCGTCGGTGAAGCAGTCGCCGGTGAGCTTCGCCTCGGCGGAGGCCAGGCGGTAGGCCCTGTAGTCGCCGACCGAGACGGTGTCGCCGGCGCAGCCGACGGCCACGAGGGCGATGGGGCAAACCGCTAACGAGAGAAGGATTGAAGCTAGACGCATGGAACCGGCCTCCCTAGATGTGCTTGGCGCGCCTGCTTTACGCGAGGCGCTTACGAAATTCACCTGGCTTGCCAGGTGAATCAGAGAAAAAATTCGCTCGGCTGCTCGATCTCGCTTGGTCGTCGGTCCTGGACCGCGGGTCACCCGTCCGGGTTACGCGCAAGCCAGGTGAATTCTGTCTCTGATTCGCTCGGACGAGCCGAGCGAATTCTCCCCCATAAGCGTCCAGGTGGCCGCCTTTCGGGGTGGTCAGCAGCTTCCTGACGCTGCGTAGTCAGGGTAGCGGCGCTGTCCTTATTTACAAAATCATCAGCAAGCAAGGTCATCTTCCACGAAACCTCCACACTTCGTGCACCGCACTTGAGAAAAGGCCGACTAGGCTGCCCCCCATGTCGAAGAGCCCCAAAGTACCGGGCCATATCGCGATCATCCTCGACGGCAACGGCCGTTGGGCCGAGACCCGTAAGCTTCCTCGTACCGCCGGACACGAGCACGGCGCCGGCGCTGTCCGGACCGCCGTTTACGGCTGCCACGAGCGCGGCGTGAAGACGGTCACCCTCTACGCCTTCAGCGCCGCCAACTGGAAGCGCCCGAAGGGCGAGGTCGACACCCTGATGCGCCTCTGCGCCGAGTTCGCAGAGAACGAGCTCGAGGAGCTGGTTCGTCGCGGCATCGAGGTTCGGGTCATCGGCGATCTCGACGAGCTGCCCACGCGAACGCGCCGCGCGACCGAGGCGCTGGTGGCGGCGTCCAAGGGCGGCACCCGCATGAAGCTCGCGCTCGCGCTCTCGTACGCGGGGCGCCAGGACATGGTGAGCGCCATTCGCCAGATCGCGATCCGGGCGCGCGCCGGCCTCGTCATCCCGGAAGAGGTGAACGAGCGCAGCATCCGCGGCTACCTCTCCACCGGCGACCTTCCGGATCCGGATCTCGTGATCCGCACCGGCGGCGAGCGACGCCTCAGCGACTTCTTGCTCTTCGAGTGCGCCTACGCCGAGCTCTTCTTCACCGAGACGCTCTGGCCGGACTTTACCGAAGCGACGCTCGATGAAGCGATCGCCGCGTTCTCGCGCCGGCAGCGCCGGTTCGGGCGCACCGGCGATCAAGTTCGCGCAGGCTGACGTTTCGGCAGGACCATGACGTCCCGCCAGGGGTGAAGATGACGCCGTTGTTTCACCCCCCCGGCCCCCCTCACTGCGTGAGGGTGGAGTGACGATCACGCTGACGACGGACTTCGGGGCGTGCGACGGGTACGTCGGCGCGATGAAGGGCGTCCTCCATCGTTACCTCCGGTACGCTCCTCAGCGTCTGGTGGTCGACGTCGCGCACGATCTGCCGCGCGGCGACATCGCGCACGCGGCCTGGGTCGTGCGCACCGCGTGCTTCGAGTTTCCCGAGGACACGATCCACGTCGTGGTGGTGGATCCGGGCGTCGGCGGCGCGAGGCAGGGCGTGATCGTCGAGGCCGGTGGACACACGTTCGTCGGTCCGGACAACGGGGTCTTCGCGTACGTGCCCAAGGGGCGCGCGTTCGCCATCGATCTCGACAAGGTGCGCGCGCTGAGCAGCGGTTTTGTCATCAGCCCGACGTTTCATGGCCGCGACGTGTTCGCTCCCGTCGCCGGTGCGCTCGCGCAGGGCAAGAAGCCCGCGTCTCTCGGGGCCAAGACGACGCTGGCCGGCAAGCTCCCGTGGGGTGAACGATCGCGGGGCGAAGGCCGCGTGGTCCACATCGACCACTTCGGAAACCTCGTGACCGATCTGCTTCCCGAGGAAGCCGGCAAGACCGTGGAGATCGCCGGCCACCGGCTCGGCGTCGCGCGTACCTACGAAGACGTGCCTTCGGGGAGCCTGCTCGCTTACGTCGGATCCGCGGGCACGATCGAGGTAGCCGTTCGCGACGGGCGCGCCGACGCGGCGCTCGAAGCTCCTCGCGGGACGCGGATCGCACCGGCGAAGTCGCGACCGTATCGCTGAGCACCCAAGGCCCGGCGATCTCCGCGTGTCGGAGCGGGATGCGGATCCTCCTCCTCGCGGTCTTCGCGACGCTGGCGGCGTGCGCGCCGGCTACCTATCGAGTCCCTCCTCCCGCGCCTGCTCCGGGTCCTTCGGGGCAGACCTACTGCGAGGCGGTCGAAGCGATCTGCGACGTCGACCGGCTCGCCGGGATCACGGAAAGCGACATCGTCGAAGCCGACCAGAAGCGCTTTTCCTACATGGAAGCGAACGTCGACAACCCGCAAGGCGTCTACCTGCGCACGATCCTCAGCGCTTCGACTCCTGCGGAGCGCGCGACGATCATGCGTGAAGCGCAGGCGGAGGCAGGGCTCGTGGCATGCGGCTACGCCGAGAGCGAAGCGAAGCGCCAGGACTGAGCCGAGCCGCGGCGCTCCCGGCGCTGGCCCGGATTACTTGCCGCGACGGATTCCGCCGAGGCCGTGGCTCGCGAGGTAGTCGCCGATGAAGAAGGCGAGGTCGCGGTTCTCGCTGCGGCGATCCAGATGCCGCGGGATGAGGCCTGCTTCGACCGCGATCTCGAGCTCGGTCTTCACCCGCTGAGCGCCGGTGCGGCACGTCGGGTCCATCGTCGACTCGTCGAGGATGACGGTGGGGAGCTCGATCGGCGGCTCGGGCTGTCCGGCCGCGAGGCGCGCTTGATCGATCGCGTCGCTGAGATCGTTCGCGGCCGCGTCGCGCGCCGTCAGCGGGGCGATGCCGAACATGTTCTCGATGTGCTTGAGGACGCTCGTGTGGTCGTACTGTGTCGAGCTGACGTTGCCCTTCTTCACGTACGGCCCGGCGATCAGCGTCGGGACGCGGAAGCCGAGCTGATCGAACCCCTCGGCCGCGCGGTCGTCGGGCGCCGTGGGCGGCGCGACGTGATCGAAGAAGCCGCCGTGCTCGTCGTAGGTCACGACGAGGAGGCAATTGTTCCAGTGCGGTGAGGTCGCGAGCGCCTGGTAGATCGACGCGATGAACTGCTGCCCGAGCATCGGGTGGTGCGGCGGGTGATCGTCGTTGAGCCCGAACGAGGGGTCGATCATCGTGACCGGCGGCAGGACGCCGTTCTTCGCGTCCTCGAAGAAGAACTCGAGCTGAAGGTTCTTGGTGTTACCGAGCGTCGCGATGAAGGGCAGATCGCTGTAGTAGTACATCCACTCGACGCCCGCGGCGTCGAGCCGGTCGTAGATCGTGGGCCAGATCGGGTTCGGCACGTCGTTGCCCTTGAGACCGCCCGACTGCGCCGAGTGCAGGTAGAAGCGGTTCGGCCAGGTCGGGCCCATGACCGATGCGAACCAGCGGTCGCAGATCGTGTAGGCGTCGGCGAGCGCCCAGCTGATGGGCAGCTGCGCTCGCTGGAAGTACCCCATGACGTGAGGCGGCACCCCGGCGTGGTCTTCTTCGTACTCCGTCATGAAGCCGCTGTTCATCCCGGCTGCGAACTGGCGGCGCGACGAGTCCCAGCCGTGCGGCGGGTCAGGAACGCAGAAGTCCGTCTCCGCGTAGACCGCGCGCGGCATCCCCATGAGATCGGGGTTCGCCATGCCGGCGGTGAGACCATCACCGGGCTTGCCCTCGACGAGCGACCTCGCACCGAAGTAGTGGTCGTAGGAGCGGTTTTCCATCATCACGACGACGATGTGGGTGATGCCGACGGGGGCCTGGGGACCGCCGCCGCTACCCGTGTCGTCGCCGCAGCCGACGAGGGGCGTCGCCGCCGCTGCACCGGCCGCCGCGCCCAGGTCGCGGAGCGCCTCACGTCGCGTGATCCCCGGTCGACCGCTTCGCTTGTCGGAGCTCATGGGCTGAAGGAGATCGCATGGAACGGCGTCGGCTTCATTACAGATCGGCCTCGATCCTGTGAGGGTGGATCCCGGGCGCGGGGCGAGAGTACGCTCCCGGGCGTGATCCCCCCGGAGAAGAAGCAGATTCTGGTGGTCGACGACGAGGCGAACCTCCGGCGCGTCCTCTCGGCGCAGCTCACGCGTGACGGGTACGACGTCCACCTCGCCGAGGATGGTGAGGCCGGCCTGGCGTACCTCCGGGAGCACCACATCGATCTGGTCATCACCGACCTCAGGATGCCGAAGGTGGACGGGATGGAGATGCTCCGCGCCGCCCTCCGCGACGATCCCTCGCGTCCGGTCGTCATGATGACGGCGCACGGCACGGTCGAGACCGCGGTCGAGGCGCTGAAGACCGGCGCCTTCGACTACCTGACAAAACCGTTCGATCAGGACGAGGTGCGGCTCGTCGTGAAGAAGGCGCTCCGCACGCGCGACCTCGCCAGCGCCGACGCCACGCGTGACGAAGGCGAAATCGAGCCGGACGAGAGCGGCGCGCGCTTCGGTATCATCGGGCAGAGCCAGCCCATCCTCGAACTTTACGGCGTGCTCGAGCGCGTCGCCGATACACCGACGACGGTGCTCGTCACCGGCGAGAGCGGAACCGGCAAGG
>JBGTSH010000052.1:0-42644 GCA_041940405.1 Polyangiaceae bacterium | reverse complement strand
CGTCGTCCGAGGCGCGCGACGCCAAGAACCTGCCGCGCGATCTGGAGAAGCTCCTCGGCGATCGCGACGACTGGACGGCAGACACGACGCGCGCGCTCGCGGATCGCCTCATCCATCACGCAAAGGGTCGCCGCCGCACGCTCGATCACGAGCGCGTCTGGCTGCAGCTCACGGGGTTCTGCATGAGGCCGGGGTTCGGCGTGCCCGGCGACGAGACGCGCGTCGCTCGTATTGCGCCGCTGTTTGCGGAGCGCATCGCGTTCCCCAAGGAGGCGCGCACGTGGCAGCAGTTCTTCATCTGCTTCCGGCGCGTCGCAGCAGGCTTCGACGAGGCGACGCAGCTCGCGATGCGCGACGATCTCGACCCGTTCCTCGCGCCGGCAGAAGCGAAGCTGAAGAAGAAGGGCATCAAGCCCGAGGCCTCGGACCCCGAGATCCTCGATCTGCTCTCGCAGCTCGAGCGGGTGCCGGCGGCGCGCCGCGCGCAGCTCGGCGGCTGGATCTTGGAGCGCACTTGGACCAAGCGCGATCCGAGGCTCTGGGCAGCGATCGGGCGCCTGGGGGCTCGCGTCCCCAGCTACGCGAGCGCCCACCACGCGGTCCCGGTGCGCGCCGCTGCCGAGTGGACGGACCATCTGCTTCGCGAGAAGTGGGCCGACCTCCCCACGGGGCCGCGGGCTGCGGCCGACATGGCGCGCATGACCGGCGACCGCGCGCGCGATCTACCGGAAGTACTCCGGAAAGAGGTCGCACGGCGCCTCGAGAAAGAGGGAAAGCCGGAGCTCGTCCGCCTCGTCACCGAAGTGGTTCCTCTCGCCGCCAAAGAGAAGGCCGAGTTTCTGGGCGAACGTCTGCCCGCCGGCCTCCGTCTCGATTGACGTACGATGCCTTCCGGAAACGGGGCCCGTCCGCCTCGGCGGGGTAGACTCTGGCAGTGAAGAAGGAGGAGCGCGTCGCGCGGCTCGAAGCCCTCCTCGCACGCGTGAGAGCCAACACGGCAGCGCGCGGCGAAAGGCCGCGATCCCTCCTGAGCTACCGGCCCGCCGAGCCGACCGACGCCGATGGCTCGGCTCCGTTTCCGATGGTCGTCGGGCCCAGGGTGATGCCGGACGAGATGACGCTCGAGGCGCTCTCGCAACGCGCCCTCGCGCTCATCGCGCGCGAAGCGCCGGCGTCGACCCCACCCCTCCCACTCGTGAAGACGTCGCCGGCGCGGGCGAACGTGGCAGCGAGCCACACGACCCCGGGTCACGCGATCCCGCCGCCGCCGCCGGCGCTCGAAGACGACGCGTGGCCCCCGAGCGTCCACCCGCCCCCCATCGAGCCGGAGGTTGCACCGGCGCGCGACGTCATCGTCGAGGAGCCCGCACCGACGAGCCTCGAGCGCGCGGTTCGCGACGCGGCCGCGGAGCGGCTCGATCCGCTCCTCCGCGAGGCGGCGCTCGACCTGCGCGATCACGAGCGGCGAACCGAGCCGCCGGTTCGACCGACGAGCGAGGACGACGACGACGAAGCGTGGAGAGAGATCTCTCGACTGCCTCCGCTACCGGAGGTCGATGAGGCGTCGGAGCGCTCCCTCGACGCGCTCGACGCAGCGTTCCATCCGCCGCCTCCTCCGCCACCTGTGCCCGCCGAAAGCGGCCGCTGGATGCTCTGGGCGGGCGTCGCGGCGGGCGCAGCGCTCGTGCTCGCAGCAACGAGCCTCCTCGGCAATCGCGACGGCGCGGCGACGAAGGAGCGCGTCACCGATGCGATCCCGGCGCTTACGACCTCGAAGCCGGAAGTCGCACCGCCGCCCCGAAGCGCCACGGCGCCGGCGACCGGTCCCGCGGCGGAGCCCGCTCCGTCGGCGTCGGTCATGGCCGCCCGTCCGATCGACCCGGTTCCCGACCCACCGGACGTCTCGGGCCTGGGCGTCGGCCGAGGTCTCTTGTGGGTCGAGTCCACTTCGCCGCGCGAGATCTTCGTCAACGGCAACCAAGCGGGCGCGAGCGGCAAGTGGCTCAACGTCCCGTGCGGCCTTCGCAACGTTCGAAGCGCCAAGCCGGGTCCACCGCCGGCCGGCGCTTCGTTTCCGATGTGGACGTCGGACGGCCACTCCGTCCTCGTCCCTTGCCGCTCTTACACGCGCGTCACGATGCCGACAGATCCGTAAGGATCACATCCCGCAGCTGGGATCCTTCGAGTTCTTGCACGCCTCCAGGAGCTTCTCGGCGTCGAGCTTGGTGTCGCGCGGAGGCTTCACCGTCCCGGTGCCGGGGCCGACGACCGGCGGCTTCTTGCCATCGCCGCCCTTGAGCTCGTTGAGCTTCTGATCGAGCTCGATGCGCTCCTTCTCCGTCTTCGCCTTGTCACGCTGATCCGTGAGGTCGGCGATCATCTTTTCCTTGGCCTTGGCGTCGGCCTCTGCCTTGTCGCGCGCCTCTTTGAGCTGGCGCGCCTCGGCCTCGATCGCCGCCCGATCGCGCTCGGCCGCCGGCACCGCGACGCCGAAGTAGTAACCGAGGCCGCCACCGGCGAAGACGACCGATGCGACGCCCACGCCGATCAGGGCGCGCCGCAAACCGGTCTTCTGCTTGTCGGACTTGAGCGCCATGAGCTCGCGCTCGTGCTTGTGAGCGAGCTCCATCTGCGCGAGCCGCGCGCGCTCTTCGGTCTCGAGGCGCGTGCGCTCGATGGCTGCCCGCTGGATGGCTTCGAGCCGCGCCGCCTCCTCGCGCTCGCGGGCCGCGTCGTTCTGACGACGCTCTTCCTCGGCGCGAATACGCGCCTCTTCGGCGGCCCGAAGCCGAAGCTCGGCCTCCATCTTGGCGCGCCTGTCCGCCGCCCTCGCCTCTTCTTCGCGCTGCTTCTCCGTCTCGATGCGCTCCTCTTCGAGGTTCATCAGCTCGCGGAGCGAAAACAAAACCGAGCTCTGCTTCTCCGGGTCGCGGTCTGCCATGGATGCTCAGACTTCCGCCGCGACCGAAAGTTGGGTGGCTTAAGTGGAATTCTGAACCCTCACCGCATTTTGGTGCGCGCTACACCTACGTCATCTCACAGATCGAGAATTCGAGAGGGGGTGAGACGAGGCGGGGAGGCGGGGAGGCGAGAGGGTACAAAACGCGAATCGCGCCCCCCGGAGGGGCGCGATTCCCTTGGCCTCGATCGAGCCGCGGAGGTCCCGCAACCCGGGAGCTACTTATCTTTTTTCTTTCGTTCCTTCATCCCGGGGAGGTTCGCGAGCTCGGTCGGCTCTTCGAGGTACTCGATCTTCTCCACGGTGAGGATGCCGTACTTCGGGTTCGTCTGGATGCTCGACGAAGCGCGCGCGAAGGTCGGCGAGTACGTGCCGGTGACCTTCACCTTTGCGCCGACCGCGGGGAGCGGGTTGGGGAGCGAGATGCCCCAAACCGGATCCTCGATCTTCACCTCTTTCTGCTTCTCGAGGTTCGGCGCCTTCTCCATCTCTTCGATGGCGTCGTAGATGCGCGCGTAGTTCGACGACCAACCCATCACCGGGATCATGGCCGTCTTCTCTTCTTTCGTATCGGCGATGTAGAAGGTCGGGACGGGCGCTTCACATTCGACGGGAGTGCCCTTGCCGCCCTTGTGAACTGCACACGCGGGCGTGCAGTCCTCTTTTTTGGCGTTCTTGTCGTCTTTGCAGGCGACGAGGTTCGTCCTGACGATGTAGCCGACCAGGCTGAGCTGCTTGCCGAGCACCTCGGGCCGGTGGACGACGCTTCGCAGGTCGTGCACGACGCCCGCGACCGTGTAGGCGTCACCGTCCTTTTTCTTCAGTTGCGGCAGCGTCGGCGGCGGCGGGATGTTCGCCTTGGACGTCGCAGCGCTCTTCGGCGTGTACTTCGGCTCCTCGGGACCGCAGCCCACAAGTGTGCCGATCATGAGAGCGCCGATCATCAGAGCGGCGGGGATCCTGTTCATGCTCTTTATCGCTTTCGTCCTGGGGGAACGGCGGCCACGAAGAGCTATCAAGGCAGGAGGCTTTCGTAAAGATCCTCGAAGGCGCTACGCTCCCCCGCGAACCCCGAGACCATGCCGACCGAGACGCTCCTCCACGCGCCGTTCGAGGTATCACGGATTCTCACGATGGTACTGGCCGGAGGCGAAGGCCGCCGGCTGTGGCCGTTAACCGCGGACCGCGCCAAACCCGCCGTTCCCTTCGGGGGCCGCTACCGGATCATCGACATCGTCCTGTCGAACATGGTCAACAGCGGCCTGACGCGCATCAAGGTCATCACCCAGTACAAGAGCGCGTCGCTCGAAGAGCACATCGCCAGGGCCTGGCGGCTGTCACCGATGCTCGACAGCTACATCGAGACGATCCCGGCGCAACAGCGTACCGGGCTCTCGTGGTTCAAGGGGTCGGCCGACGCCGTCTACCAGACGATGCACGTCATCGAGGACGAGAACCCCGAGCAAGTCTGCATCTTCGGCGGCGACAACGTCTACAAGATGGACGTTCGGCAGATGCTCCTCGAGCACCTGCACAAGGACGCAGACCTCACCGTCGCCGCCATCCCGGTGAAGGTCGACGAGGCTCGATCCTTCGGCGTCATCGAGGTCGACGAGGAGGGCCGCATCATCGCCTTCCACGAAAAGGTCCAAAACCCGCCGCAGATCCCCGGTCGCCCCGGCCTCTGCCTGGCGTCGATGGGCAACTACATCTTCCGGACCCCTGCCCTCCTCGAGACCCTGACGCAGGACGCCAAGGACGAGTCGAGCGCCCACGACTTCGGCAAGAACATCGTCCCGATGATGGTCCAGAAGAAGCAGAAGTGCTTCGTCTACGACTTCAAGACGAACCGCGTACCCGGCGAGGACCCGCTCGGCGCGACGGCCGCCTACTGGCGAGACATCGGGACGGTGGACGCCTACTTCGAGGCACAGATGGATCTGGTGAGCGTGAAGCCGGCGTTCAACCTCTACAACCAGCGCTGGCCCATCCGGACGGGCACGAACCACGACCCGCCGGCCAAGTTCGTCTTCCGCGACGAGGCCAACGCGCGCGTCGGTGTCGCGACCGAGAGCTTGGTGTCGCTCGGCTGCATCATCTCCGGCGGTCGCATCAACCGCTCGGTGCTCTCGGGCCGCTGCCGCATCAACTCGTTCAGCTCGGTGGACGAGTGCGTCCTCTTCGAGAACGTCGTCATCGGCCGCCACGCCCGGATCCGGCGCGCGATCATCGACAAGGACGTCGAGCTGCCGTCGGGCACCGAGATTGGCTACGACCTCGAGGCCGACAAGAAGCGGTGGTACGTGAGCGAGGGCGGCGTGGTGGTGATTCCGAAACGCGCCAAGGTGCCCGAGAGCCCGCTCGACCCCGGGGACATCGACTGAGACGGCCGCCAGAATGGGCCGCACCATCATCGTCGGCGATCTGCACGGCTGCGCGAGCGAGCTCGAGGACCTCCTCGACTACGTAGGCTTCAGCAGGAGCGACCGCCTCGTCAGCGTGGGCGATCTCGTGGTCCGCGGCCCGCGGCCGCGCGCGGTCCTGAGGACGATGCGCAAGCTCGGCGCGCGCGCCGTCCGCGGCAACCACGAGGACCGGCTCCTTCGCTGGAAGCAGAGCCGAAAGACCAAGAACGAGCTCATCATCGGCAGCCTCACCAGGCGCACCGCCGAAGCGCTGAGGCCGCGTGATTGGCGTTACCTCGCAGAGCTCCCGCTGTGGATCGATTTGCCCGAGCACGGCGTCCGCGTGATCCATGCGGGCCTCGTCCCCGACCTACCCATCGACCAGCAGAACCCGCGCACGCTCCTCTACGTACGAACCCTCGGTCCCCGATTCGAGCCCGTCGAGTCGCGAGGCAAGAGCTGGGCGCACTGGTACGGCGGCCCGGAGCACGTCGTGTTCGGGCACAACGCGCAGCCGAACCCGGAGATCGCCGTTCATGCGACGGGGATCGACACCGGCGCGGTCTACGGAGGCCGGCTCACCGCGATGGTCCTTCGCGACGGCGAGCGTCCGCCGCCGCCCGAAGACAGGATGAGCGTGCTGGTCAGTGTCCCCGCCCGGAGAGCCTACTGCCAGATCGGGAAGAGGCCGAGGGTCTGAAGGAGAAGAAGAAGCAGATCGGGCACGGGCACGGGCACGGGCACGGGCACGGTACGGGGAACGGGAAGGGTGAACGGTGCGCGGGGTACGGGTGCGCGGCTTCACCGTGCCCGTGCTGCGTGCTTCGTCATCCGAGTCGTGCCCGTGCCCGTGCCCGTGCCCGTGCCCGATCCTCTCCAAACCCTCCCCGATCTCCGGGCCGTGTACTAACCTTGCCGCCACCATGCGTCCCCGCTTGCCCGCGGCTCTCCTCGTGTCGGCTCTCTCTCTCGCGACCTTCTCGGTCGCGTTCGAGAGCGAGGCGCGGCCGCCGCGGCGCAACCAGAAGACGCGGATCGCGCAGGCGGGTGGCGGGTCGAAGGGCGCGAGCGTGTCGTCGCTCGTCCTCAAGGCACGCGAGATGTTCGACGACCAGCGCTACGAAGAGTCGATCCAGACGCTGTCGGGCGCGCTCGTTCGTCCGGGCAGCACGTCGGCGGAGCGCATCGAGATCTACAAGCTCCTCGCCTTCAACTACATCACGCTCGGCAAGAACGACGAGGCCGACAGCGCTGCGCGCGCGATCTTCGTCCTCGACGAAAACTTCGCCCTGCCCAAGACCGAGTCCGTGCGCTTCCGCGAGTTCTTCGACAAATCGAAGAAGGCGTGGGAGGACGAGGGCAAGCCCGGCAAAGAGGCGGGCAGCACGGCGGTCGTCACCGACAAGCCGATCACCATCAAGCACGCGCCGCCGGCTGCCCAGGTCTCGCCGGGAACCGTGATCAAGCTCGAGGGCTCGGTCGACGATCCCGACGTCCGCGTGACCAAGGTCGAGCTCTACTTTCGCAGCGGCGCGAAGGGGAAGTTCCAGCAAAAGACGCTCGCGTTCGCCATGGGCGCGTTCCGCGGCGAGATCCCTGCGGCGAGCGTCGTCCCGCCTCTCGTCGAGTACTACGTCCAGGCAGTCGACAAGGGCGGTCTGCCCGTCGGTCTGCGCGGCGACTCCGAAGCGCCGCTCCGCATCGCCGTGCCCGAAGAGTCGTCGCTCATGTGGTACGAGCACCCGGGCTTCTGGGTACCGGTCGGCCTCGCCGTCACCGCCGGCGTCGTCCTCGGCGCGGTCTTCGGCACGATGTCCGGAACGACCGAGTCGACCGTCCGCGTGAGCGTTCGGGAATGAGCGCCGGCCCCGACGAGCCGCGCTACCCGACGCTTCACGTCGAGGTCGACGAGGACCGCGCCGACCTCGTCTCCGGGTGGCTCTTCGAGCTCGGCGCGACAGGCGTCGAGGAGCGCGATCAATCGACGTTCATCAAGGGCCCGTCCGCCGCGGGGCGCGTCCTGCTCGTTGCGAGCTTCGAGGATCACGCGGCAGCGACCGAGGCGAGCGAGACGCTGGTCGCGAACGATCCGGAGCTCGCGCCGCGCATCGAAGAGATCGTCGGCGACGCGTGGCGCGACGAGTGGAAAAAGTACTACGAGCCCTTCGCGCTGACGCCGAGCGTGACCGTTCGGCCGCCCTGGCATCAGGCTCCCGAAGGCGCCGGCAAGGTGCTGGTGCTCGAGCCGGGCCGCGCGTTCGGGACCGGGCTTCATGCGACGACGTCGCTCGTCGCCAACATCCTCGACGGCGCCAAGAGCGAGCTCGCCCAAAAGCGCGTGCTCGATGCGGGCTGCGGTAGCGGGATCCTCTCCTTCGTCGCGCTGCTCCTCGGCGCCGAGCGCGCCGTCGCGTTCGACATCGATCCCGAAGTCCAGCACATCGTCGAAGAGAACGCCGCGGCGAACGGGCTCTCCGACAAGATCGAGGTCTTCGCCGGTACGGTCGACCGCGTCAAAGACCGCTTCGCTTGGGTGCTCGCCAACATCGAAGCGAAGATCCTCGATCCGCTCGCCGAAGACCTGGCGCGCGTGACCGAGCCGGGCGGCTGCCTCGTCCTCTCCGGGATCCTCGCGATCGAAGAGGAGCGGATGAAGTCGCGCTTCGACGGCCTGATCGCGCACGGCGTGCGGCTCGAGCTCGTCGAGACGCGGCGTACCGAGACGGGCGGCGAGCGCGCGTACGACAAGGACGGCTGGGTCGCGCTGCGCCTTCGGGCGCATCGGGCGGGATGACGATCCTGCGGGTGCCCGGCGAGGCCCTCGCCGAAGGATCGCGGCTGCTCCCGAAGGAGACGACGAAGTACTTGATCGACGTGCGGCGCCTCGAGGCCGGCGCGCGCTTCGTCCTGTTCGACCCCGAGGCGCGCATCGAATGCGACGCGACGCTCGAGCGCGCCGGCAAAGATGCGAGCGCCCGCCTCGGCCCCCCTCGTCCGTCGACTGCGCTCCCGCTGCGTGAAGCGACCATCATCCAGTGCGTCGGCAAAGCGGACAAGCTCGACAGCGTGGTGCGCGACGCGACCGAGCTCGGCGCTACCGCCATCCTCCCGGCGATCTCCGAGCGCTCGGTCGCGAAGCGCGAGAGCGAGTCGGCGATGCTGCGGCTCAAGCGCGTCGCGGTCGAGGCGGCACGCCAGTGCGGCCGCGGCGACGTGCCGCGGCTCGCCGCACCGCGGCCGCTCGCGTCGATCCTCGCCGAGGTCGACGCAGAAGTACGGATCGTCCTTCACCCGTCCGGCGACGCCCCGATCGGGGAGCTCCTGGCCCGGCCGAAGGCGAGCTGGGCCTTCCTCGTCGGCCCCGAAGGAGGCCTCTCCGAGGCCGAGACGGCGGTCGCCGAGAACCATGGATTTCACCGCGCGCGCCTCGGCCGCTTCACCCTCCGGACGGAGACCGTGGCAGCGGCGGTTTTGGGGGCTCTGGCTGCTTTTGCCGAGCGTTCTGGCGGTGAATCCTTGTGATACGCTCGCCGGACCGAATGGCCACCGGCTCGGGGGACACCTCACCCGACGATGCGAAGGGCCCCGCCGCGGCGGCGGGGTCGGCGCCGGGATCTGGTCAGGCCGCTGGTGACAGCACCGTCATCGGCCGATACCGCGTGCTCGACGAGATCGCGTCCGGCGGCATGGCGACCGTGCACCTCGGCTACGTCGAAGAGCCGTCGGGCGGACGGTTCGTCGCCATCAAGAAGATGCACGCGCACTACGCGCGCGATCCCGACTTTTCGTCGATGTTCTTGGACGAGGCGATGGTGTGCAAAAACATCCGCCACGAGAACGTCGTCGTCACCTACGACGTCGCGCAGGTCGACGACGATCTGCTCTTGGTCCTCGAGCTGGTCGACGGCGAGAGCCTCTCGAAGATGGTCAAGTCGCTCGCCGCCCGAAAGGCGCGCGTGCCGCGGCCGGTGGCTTCGGCGATCGCCTGCGACATGCTCCGCGGTCTCCACGCGGCGCACGAGGCGACGAACGAGGAGGGCGAGGCGCTCCAGATCGTCCACCGCGACGTCTCGCCTCATAACGTGGTCGTCAGCACCGACGGTCGGGCGCGCGTGCTCGACTTCGGCGTCGCCAAGGCGCGCGGCCGCGTCCAGCAGACGCAGAAGGGTCAGCTCAAAGGCAAGCTCGCGTACATGTCCCCCGAGCAGGCGCGGGGCAAGCTCGTCGATCGCCGCAGCGACGTGTTCGCGGCGGGTATCGTGCTGTGGGAGCTCCTCGTGGGCTCGCGGCTCTTCGATCACGACAACGAGGCCGCTCTGCTCGTGGCGCTCATTTCCGAGAAGCCGATCGCGCCGAGCGCGAAGGACCCGACGCTCGCGGATCTGGACAAGCTCGTGCTGAAGGCGCTCGAGGTGGAGCCCGAAGCGCGCTACGCCACGGCGCTCGAGTTCGCCAGCGCCATCGAAGCCGCGATCCCGCCGGCTTCACGGGAAGAGGTCGCGGCGTGGCTCAAGTCCGAAGCGCGAGCGACGCTCGCCAGGCGGCAAGCGATGATGGTCCGCGCACGCGCACGCATGGCGCGCGCCGCGCGCGGCGACGCGTCGAAGAGCGCTCCGCCGCTCGACGAAGCTTCGCGGGCCTCTTCGCCGAGCGAGCCCGAGCTCTTGTGGGACGCTTCGACGACGACAACGCAGGACGGCTCGTCCGCCTACGCGGCGCTCCGCGCATCCGCGCCCTCGCCGGCCGTGCCGCCGCGCGCCGCGCCGCCGCCGCCTCGACCGCCTACCCCGCGGGCCCCCGGTCCGCCCGCGCAGCCGCTGGATCCGGCGCTCGCCGAGCCGACAACGACGAACGACGAGCCCGAAGCGACGATGCCGCTCTACACGCCGCCGGCCGCGTTCCTCGAGAAGTGGAAGCGCGAAGCCGACGCACCGCCGGCCGCGCATACGGTGCCGCTTCCGCCGCAGTCTTCGGGCGGCCTGACGACGTCGCCACCGCCGGGTACGCCGCCCGCCGGCGCGATGCCGTTCGGCTCGGGCGTACCGAGCTCGTCGAGCCCGCACGTCCTTTCCTACCCCTCGGTCGGCGGTGGAGCGGCGGAGTACCGCAACCCCGGCGTGCCGCCCGCGATGCTCGAGACGATGCGGATCAGCGAGCCACCCGAAGCGCGCGCCGAAGGTGTGCAGTCGCAGGTCACCTCCGTGGCGCTGACGACCACCGAAATGCCACCGCCGCTCCCACGCGAGCAGGTGCGGCGGCTCAAGATCGTCGGCACCGTGTCCGCCAGCGTCGCGACCGTCGTGACCGTCGCGCTCCTCGTCATCGCGACGAAGAAGCCGTGGGCCGACAAGCCGCAGGCCGCCGGTGCCTCCCGCGGCTTGGGTCTCATCGGGGTTCAGGCGACGCGGGCGCAGACCGCAGCCGATCGCGCCGTAAAAGAGGCGGAAGCCGCGGCGCTCCCGACAACGACGGCGAGCGCGAGCGCGACGGGCGCACCCGCGGGATCGACGCTGAAGTCTCCGCCTCCTCCGCCCCCGGCTCCCAAGCCGCAGACGGCGTGGACGCCGCCGCGACCGCCGTCGCCTCTGCCCAAGAAGCGCTGATCGCTCAGCGCGCCGTCGTCATCCGCTCGATCGGCGCGTGGATCCGCGCGATGGTGCGATCGAACGAGAGCGATCCTTCGAGCAGCGTGAACAGCGGCGCAAACGCAGCCCTGAGGCCCGAGCGCGCGATCCACGCGCTCATGATCCAGGCGCACGCCGTCGCGATGCCGTGGGGCGGGCCGTCGTAGTCGAACCGCGCGAACCAACCCCGTGGAAGCCGCCACGGCCTGATCGGAGGAGGGGGTAGCCGCGTGTCATCGACCAGCCGAAACACGCGAAGGTCGCGGCGCGTCTCGGCCGTCCATCCCCAAGGCTGAGCGATCCCGCCGAGCTGCCACGGACCGTCGGGCGGAACGAGCTCGAGGAGCGGCATCATCGCGCGCCCGACCGCTTCGAGATCGTCGAACGTCGGGGCATCTACCGTCCATCCCGCGAGCGGCCCGATGCCGACGAGCTCGGGCTTCGCCGCGAGGCCTGGGGGGAACGTCGACGGGTCGATGTCGGCCTTCCACTCGGGCAGCCTCGGGCTCACACCGGCGCGCGCCTTGGGCGCGAGGCGGAAGCTCCGCGGCGAGCAGCCGAACGCGCGCCGAAACGACCGCGAGAACGCCTCGAGCGACGCGTAGCCGGCGCGGCGCGCCGCGGCGGCTACGCTCGATTCGGGATCGCTGACGAGATCGTGCGCTGCGCGCTCGAGCCGCAGCCGTCTGAGATACCGGAGCGGCGGCTCCCCGACGACGTCGGTGAAGACGTGCGCGAAGTGAAAGCCGTCGTAACCCGCCACCTTGGCGAGCTCTTCGATGTCCCACTCCCGGTCGAGCTGCTCGTGCATCCGCTGCTGGACCTCGGCGACCGTCCTCCACGCTGCGAGTGTCATGCGACTTGACCGTTCTTGCGAGCGCGCCCCCGCATGGTCGCCGAACCTTGCCGATCTTGCGAGGATGGATGGCACGCCTCGGACCGAGGCCGTACACGTCCTCGAGGAGGCATTGGATGACACCGAGTGACCGTACTTTCTTGTTCCTGATCTTCTGCGCGTTCGGCTCCCCTGTGGGCTGCAGCGACGACGCGGCGGACGGTACCGGCGGCGACGGGGTGGGCGGCGACGGCTCGGGACAGACGACGGCGAGCCAGGGGACCGGCGGAGACGCGAGCGGCGGCGGCGGTGGCGGCCCGAACGAAGAAGCGCTCGCGTACCTCGCGACCCGGGCAGGCACCTACGAGGGCTCGTGGGACCTCTACGAGATCGACGCTGCCCAGGTCCGCGCCCTGAAGTACTCCTGGGACGATGTCGCGATCGCAGACATGCCGACGGTCGAAGCGACACGCGCGTACCTCTACGTCCAGGACGACCTGACCTTCACGTTCGGGTTCGACGGTACCGACACGACGAATTGGATCGAAGGGATCCTCCTCGAAGAAGGAGGTGCGCTCGGCGAGGCGTTCATCGAGCAAGACGGAGTTGTCACGATCCAGACCGAGGTCGAGCCAAACCACTACGTCTACGAGACCGAGCTCTCGCCCTACGACATCCCTCTCATCGAGGGCTGCACCGTCGACAACCTGATCGAGGGCTACCACACGATCGACAAGGTGGTGACGTTCCCGGGCGGCGTCGAGACGCACACGATCTCGCGCATGACCCACGCCACCTGCGATGCCGACGCCGGCATGATCACGGTCGACTACGAGAGCCTGACCGGCACGCACCGCAAGACGATGTAGCGGCCCTCATCCGAGCCGCTCGCGGCCGTGCGGCGCGTCCAGATCGAGAATCGGTCCTTTTGGGACGATCCTCGTCGGATTCACCCCGGGGTGGCTCCGGTAGTAGTGATCCTTGATGTGATCGAGATCGCAGTCCGCGCGAAATGCCGCCTGCTGGTAGAGATCGCGCAGGTAGCCGCCGAGGTGTTCGTAGTCCGAGATCCGGCGCAGGTTGCACTTGAAGTGGCCGTAATAGACGGGGTCGAACCTGAAGAGGGTCGTGAAGAGGGTGACGTCGGCGAGGGTCAGCCGACCCTCGACGAGGTAGCGCCGCGTGGCGAGCTCTTTGTCGAGCACGTCGAGCCTCTCGAAGAGCCGGGTCACCGCTTCGTCGTAGGCCGACTGCTGGCGCGCGAACCCGGCCTTGTAGACGCCGTTGTTCACGGTCTCGTAGTTCGCGTCGATCATCCGATCGATCTCGGGGCGCAGCGCCTCGGGGTAGAGATTGGGCGATCCGGGCGCGGCGTCGAAGACCGTATCGAGCATGACAATGATGTCACGTGACTCGTTGTTGACGATCGTCTTCTCTTTCGTGTCCCACAGGACCGGGACGGTCACCTTGCCCGTCAGCTTCGGGTCGACGAGCAGGTAGATCTCGCGCAAGAAGCGCTTGCCGTTGATCTTGTCGGGGGTGGAGCCGCGCCGCTGTCGGAACGCCCACCCGTCGTCGTCCATGAACGAGTCGACGATCGACACGTCGATCTGCGCCTCCAGCCCTTTGAGCCGCCTGACGATCAGCGTGCGGTTCGCCCAGGGGCAGGCCAATGAGACGTACAAGTGGTAGCGCCCGGCCTCGGGCTCGAAGCGCCCACCGCGCGCGATCTGGTCACGAAACGCCGCAGGCCTGCGCACGAAGACGCCGCCCTCTTCGTCCTTCGCGCCCTGGTGCACCGGGGTCGTCTCCCAGCGCCCGTCGACCAGCATACCCATGGCCTCTCCCTATCACGTACGATGCCGGCATGACTTGGGCTCGGACTTGGCTCTTATCCACCCTTGCGCTTACGGTGACCGCGGGTGGGTGTGGTGATGACGAATCGGCGACGGGGGCGGGCGGAGGCGGCCAAGGTGCTGCCGCAGGCGCACCGCAAGGGGGCGGTGGAGAGTCGGCACAGGGCGGCGGGGGCGCACCGCCGATGGGTCCCGGCGCCGCCTTCGATAGATTCTGTGCGGGCGAGGTCTGGGACGCCGAGCTCACGCCGGCGGTAGAGGGCGAGCTCTCGGGGGAGTACCTCGGCATCATCGCCGAGCCGCTTCCCGAGGGGACGCTCGACTCGATGAAGATCGTGCCCGAGCACCCCTTCCACGTGCGCTCGATCCGCATCGGGCTCGGGGGCGACCCGGGCACCGTCCGCGTGCGTCTGATGACGACCTTCGGCCGCTCGTACCCCGGCGGCTGGCCCGACTACACGGCCGCGAGCGCGAACCTCGTTCCGCCGATCGACGTCGAAGTGACCGCGCCCGATCCCGAGGTGCCGGTCGAGATCGATCTGGCCGCACAGGGCGTCTTCCTCGAGCCGACACAGCACTACGTCGTCGTCGTCGAGCACCTCGGCGCCGGGCCGCAGGTGGCGATCGAGAGCGTGATGATGGGCGAGCCGAGCCGGGCGCTCATCCACGTCCCGGGCGAGGACGTGCCCTACGGGCTCGACGGCAACTTCCGCATGGAGCTCGTAGGAAACCACTTCTGCACCTGGACCGAGGCCGAGCGCTGGTTCGGTGAGCACACCGACGCTCCGTTCTCGACCGAGGTCTCGAGCTACGTGCAGGTGGTGGACCTCGACGGCGACGGGCACGACGACGTCATCGTGCAGGCGCCGGGGCCCAAGGCCTTCTTCGGCGACGGCACCGGCAGCTTCGTCGCGGCAGGGGTCGATCCGTTCGCCGACGTTCCCCTCGCGAACCTCGTGATGTTCGCCGACGTCGACGGCGACGGCGACCGCGACGCGTTCGCCGGCCACTACGTGGGCGCCAACAACGACGGCGACACGTACACCCTCGCCGAGGGCGACTGCAACGACGCCGATCCCGCGGTTCGGCCGGGCGCCGCCGAGGTGACGAACGGGTACGACGACGACTGCGACGGCATCGCGGACGACGGGACAGACACCTCCGACGCCGACGGTGACGGGACTGCCATCGTCGCCGGCGATTGCGACGACACCCGGCCCGAGGTCGTGCCCGGGGGGGCGGAGCTCCTCGACGGGCTCGACAACGACTGCGACGGCGAGGTCGACGAGGACTACGTAGACAAGATCCTCCTCAACGACGGGTTCGGAGGCTTCACGCCGCTATCGGCGTCCGGAGTCGAGGGCATCGATCCGACGACGACCGCAACGTTCGCCGACGCCGACGGCGACGGCAACCTCGACCTTTATTGGGGCAACTGGCTCGAGCACTACCCCGACTTTGCCGCGGTGCCGGATCGGTTCGCGACCGGCGTCGGCGACGGCACCTTCGTCGACCGCAGCTTGGATGCCGGCGTCCTCGTGATGCCCGAGCGCCCCTGCTACGGCGCCGGATTCTGGGACTACAACGACGACGGCCTACCAGACCTCTACGTCGGCAACTACCAGCTCTCCGACAACAACCTCTTCGAGAACCAGGGCGACGGCACGTTCGCCGACGTGGCGGCGGCCAAGAACTTCGACCACGACGGCATCGAGAGCGAGTTCCCGCAGTACCCCGGCGGCCACTCGTACGGCGCTGCGTTCGGCGACGTCGACAACGACGGCGACATCGACGCTTTCGTATCGAACCTGTCGCATCCGCGGACGCAGCCGTGGGCCGACCCGAGCCAGTTCTATTTCAACCAGGGCGGGCCGGACTACACGTTCGTCGATCGCCGCGCCGAGCTCGGCGTCATCTACGACGAGGGCGACGTGAACGCCGCGTTCGCCGATTGGGACAACGACGGCGATCTGGATCTCGCGGTCGCGGCCCTCTACCCGACCCACTACGCGAAGCTCTACAGAAACGACGGACCGGACGGGTTCGTCGACGTCACCTACGAGGCCGGCATCGAGGTCCACCTCGCCGTCGGCCTCGCGTTCAGCGACGTGGACAAGGACGGCGATCTGGACCTCTTCGCGGCAGAGGGGATCGGTCCCGACTTCGTTCACTTCTACGAGAACCGCATCGGCCAGGACAATGGCTGGATCGAGCTCGAGCTCGAGGGAACGGTCTCGAACCGGGACGCGATAGGAGCGCGCGTCACCGTCGTCGCCGGCGGTGTCACCAGGATCCGCGATGTAGAGGCCGGCGGGGGACACCACCTGCAACATTCCCACGTCGTGCATTTCGGCCTCGGCAGCGCCGATTCGATCGATTCGGTGAGCGTTCGGTGGCCGAACGGGACGGTGGAGTCGATCTCGGGCGCCGACGCCGGCGCTCGCTGGCGCGTGGTCGAGGGCGACGGCGTAGCAACCCCCTTCTAAACGTGTGGCGGACGTCGCTCGGGCTCTGCGGCGTTCCGCTGCGCGGCGCGCCGCCCCGATGCCCCGGCAGAGAGCGGTTCCGCCGCTTTTGCGCGTGCGCGGCCGTTGGCACGCCGGTCGCTATGCCCAGAACAAATGGATCGCAAATGGGCAATGGCGGCGTTGCTCTGCTTGGCGTTCGCGCCGGGCTGCATGGGCGACGGCGAAACGGTGGACGTAGCCGACGAGGACGACGAATCCGCGCCGGACCGATCGCAGCCTGCGGTTCCCCCGGACCGTGAGCCCGAGCGTGGCGACTGCGCGCCGCTCTACTACGAGCAGCCTGACGGAAACGTCATCGCTATCCCGGTGGAGTGCGAGTTCATCCCGTTCGACAAGGGCGACCCCCCGAACGAGAGCCCGGTAAAGCAGCACAAGGATCCGGTCGAGAACCCCGCGATGCAGGGACAGCAGGTCTAGCTACTTCGGCGGCCTCGCGGCCATCCACCTGAACACTTCGGAGAAGACGCGATCGCCCTCGGCGAGGTTCCCGTGCGTGCAGCCGGGCATCTCGAAGTAGGCCGAAGCGATCCCGGCGTTCTCGAGGGTTCGCACCGCGCCCTTCATGCGTCCCGGCACGTCGAGCGAGCATGACATCGTGGCGACCGCGCGCGCGCCCTTCAGCCGATCGAGGCGGGGATCGCGCGGCGATCCGATGAGCACGACCCGCGGATACCGTTCGGGCGATGCCTTGACCAGGTTCTCGATGAGCGTGGCACCGAGCGAGTAGCCGACGAAGATCACCTCCGGCATGTCCTTCTCTTCGACGCCGGCCGCGGCGAGCGCCGCACGAATCCGCGGCTCTTCGTGGGATGGGTCCGACGAGATGCTGCGGAAGTCGCGCGAGCCTCCGCACGGTCGATCGCCGTCGATCGCGATCGCGCCGCCGTGCGACCGCGCCGCTTCGGCGAAGCCGTAGAGGTAGGCGCCGGCGTTGGAGCAGATGCCGGGCAAAAAGACGAGGCGCGGCGGCTTCTTGTCGGCGCTCCGGACGATCCACGCCGTGAGGTCGCCGGGCACGTCGAGGCGCTCGACGGTGGCCGGCCCCGGATCGAGGGGCGCCGGCGCCTCCGAGGCTACCGCCGAGGCCGAGGCCGGCGCGGACGACCTCGCCGCCGCGGGAGCGGCCGAAGGTGCAGCCGTCTGCGACGCAGCAGGCGCGTCACCACCCGCCGCGACCGGCTCGCTGACACACGCCGTGCCGACAAGGCACGCTGCTGCCACCGCGAGGAGCCCGGCCTCTCTCTTTTGCACCCTGCGTTGTCGTCCGGCGAGAGTGAACTGTGACGAGGCTCATCGCGGCGGAAGAACCGGCGTCGCGCCCTTGGGCTTGGTCGGGATCGAGCCGCCGCCGCCCTGCATCGATTCGAGGATGGCCGACTGGAGCGCGCCGAAGCCGACGGCGATCGCCGGGATCTGCTCGGTCGGAAGATCCAGACCGAAGTGGAGCACGCCCTCGCTCGCGCCCGCGCTGAAGGTCATCGGCGCTGCGCCCTTGGTCGCGACCGGCAGGCCCGCGAGCGTCACGATGTCATTCGGCGATGCCGCGACGCGCATGATCGCGTCTTTGACCGACGCGCGCTTCATGCGGCTCATGAAGGGCGAGGCGTCGAGCCCGCCCGGCAGCTTGCCCGACACGTAGGCTTCGAGGACGCCTTTCGCGCTGGGCCCGTAGGCGACCACCGACTCGGTGTCGGTGACCGCGGTGTGCGTCTCACCGGCCCACGCGAGCAGGCCCCCGATCCCCGGCGGAGCGTTCTGCATCTCGGTCTTGAGGGTGTCGACCTCGACGTCGCCAATCTTGTAGGCGGCCTTTTTGGAGGTGAACTTGATCTTCAGCTGCTTCATCTCGGGCGTCTGAGGCGCCTTCAGCATCTCTTCGATGGCTTCACGCTGTGCTTCGCGGACCTTCTTGGCGTCTTTGACGCCGGAGACCGCGAGCACGCCCGCCTTACCGTCGATCGAGAAACCGGCGAACGCGATCTCGCCCGAGAACGCGTCCCACGCCTTGTCGTACACGGCGAGGGCGCCGCGCATCCCGCTGCCGCCGGGCATCGACCCGACCCACTCGAAGTACTTCTTCACGAGCGGCCGGCTCTCGGGTGGAAGCACCGCCGTCACCGCGAAGAAGCTGTTGGCGGGAAGCTTCGACGTCTGCTTCGGTTCGTTCTTCGTGCCGAGCATGGGGAACACGGCGCGCCACGTCGAGAGCGCAGTCGGCTCCGCGGCGAGGTCGAGGAACAAGCCGTCCTCGGTCGGCTTGAGCGTGATCGAGAACGTCTTGAGCTCTTTGAGCGCGCTCTTGAGCGCGCCGATCATCGCCTCGTTGCTCGCCGCCTGATCGGGCGGCGACATCATCTTGATCTGCGAGGCGAGCGCGTCGATGTCGGCACCGTAGAGCTCGCCGATGTGCTGCATGGGCACGGCGCAGCTGATCCCTTCGACAGGCGCAACGGACGCGAGCTTTTTCAGGAACGCGGCGTGGGTGACGAGCAGGGACTTGTCGCGGCTGATCGTCGCGACGTCACCCTCCACGCGCGCGAACACGTTGCCCCAGGTGATGAGGCCGTCCCCCGGATCCGGCCCGGGCGATCCTTTCGCCGCTGCCAAGAGCTTCTCTTTCGAGCCGACGCGGGCGATGAGGACGATCGGGTCGACGGCGTTCTTCTTGGGATCGAAGACGGCGAGCTGGATCGGCTTTTCACGATCGATCGCCGTCGGGCCGAGCGCGTAACGATCCGCGACTACCTTCATCGCCTCGTCGCCGAGGGGCGTGGCGCCGGCTTGAACCGCGTTGGCCGCCGCCGTCAGGCGCTCGAAGACCTTCGCCGGATCGCCGATGCCGGCGACGGCGACCACGCCCGCGGGCATCGTGAGATCGGTGAGCGGGGCCGCGACCGCGGTGCTCGTATCGACCGGCGGCGCGCTCGAGGTCTCGGCCGTGGCGGTGACGGAGGCGTTCGCCTGATCCTTTGGCTTGTCGTCACCACACGCGAGCAGCACGAAAGCGAGCGCCGCGCCGATCGATCGGCGCACGAGACCTTGGATCATGACCCTTCGGACCACGGTGTCCGGGCGGTTGCAACCCCACGAGGTGGCGGCGAGTTCAATTGCCAACTTGTCACGACCCCTTTCGCCGGGGTCGGTCCACTCGCCAGCTTGTCGGCGTACACGCCCTCGAACCCGCGAAACCGGCCACGTTTGGCGAGGCACCGGTCTTGCTCTCGCGACCTCTTCGTGTCCTATCTGCAGCGAAAGCTCGAGGCGTTCCAGGCGAAGAGCCTGCTCTTCCGCACGCTCGTGGTGACCTCCGCGTTCCTGGCCGGATCCACGCTGTTCGTCGGCGGGATCTCGTACGCAGCCGTCTCCGCGGTCCAGGGCGTTTTCCACAACCCCGAGCCTGCCGCTTCGGGCGAGCCCAATTCGGGGGCAGCCGATCGGGAAGGGCTTGCCGCCGGGGCCGGCACGGTGCGAGAGAAGGCTCCCGCAACCCCGTCGAGCGCGCGCAAGGTGGCGCGCGCTCCCGGCACCACCGCCAAACGGTCCGGTGAGCGGCCCGCTCGAGGAGACACGCCCGAATGACACGCTCACGCTTGGCTGGACGCTGTCTGATTGCGCTCGGCGCGCTCTCGGTTGCGCTCTGGTCTGGGGTCGCGACGGCCCAGGTCACGCCGCGCGGCAAGCCGGTGATTCGTACGCCGAGCACGCCGGCCGCACCGAAGGGTCCGGGAACGGGAACGCCCGCGGCGCCGGCGCCCGCGCCCCCCGCTCCGGCAGACCCGGCCAAGCCCGCCGATCCCGCGAAGCCCGGAGCGCCCGCTCCCGGCGGTCCGGCCGGTGCGCCCGCCAGGGATCCGAAGGATCCGATGTCGCAGCTGCCGCAGACGCCGAAGGAGATCGAGTTTCGGCCGAAGCCGGGCGACTACCAGGTCTCCTTCAGCTTGGAGGACGCGGATCTTCCCGAGCTCGTCAAAGCGATCAGCCAGACGACGGGCAAGCGCTTCATCTACGGTAGCAAGCTCCGATCGATCAAGGCGACCGTCTACTCGCCCGAAAAGGTGAGCGCCGCCGAGGCGTACAGCGCGTTCCTCTCGATCCTGGAGTCGAACGGGATGACCGTCATCCCGCACGGCAGCTTCCTCAAGATCGTCGACACGCAAGACGCAGTGAAGCAGCCCGCGCCGGTGTACGGCACCGCCGCTCCGGTGCCGGCAGAGGATCGCTTCGTCACCCGCCTGTACCGCCTGACGAACGTCGACGCGACCGAGGTCGCTCAGATCCTCAACACGAACTTCAAGTCCAAAGACGGCAACATCACGACGTACGCGCCGGGCAACCTCCTCATCATCACCGATACTGGATCGAACATCCGCCGCATGCTCCGCATCGTCGAAGAGCTCGACGTCGGATCCGCGGGCGATCAGATCTGGGTGCAGCCGGTCTACAACTCCTCGGCGGCCGACGCCGCCGCCAAGCTCAACGAGATCCTCGGAGGAAGGGGGGGAGCCGCGGGCGGCGCAGGCGGCAAGGCGGGTGGAGCGGCGGCGGGCATCGTAATCCCCGACGAGCGGACCAACTCGCTCATCATCACACCCACCAAGGCCGACTACGACAAGATCCTCGAGCTCGTGAAGCGCGTCGTCGACGCGCCGATGGTCGAGGGTGACAACCAGATCCACGTCCTGCCGCTGCAGCATTCCAAGTGCGCGGACCTCCAGACGTCGCTGAGCCAGATTCTGGGTGGCGGCGGATCGCGACCGGCCGGGGGCGCAGCCGGCGCTCGCGGCGGCCGAGGCGCCGCAGCCGGCGCGGCCGCTCCTGCGGCAGGCGGCGCGGCGGGCGGCGAAGAGGTCTTCGAGGGCGCGGTCAAGGTGGGCTGCGACGAGTCGACCAACTCGCTCCTCACGACGTCGTCGTCGCGCGACTACGCGGCCCTCCGCGCGGTCGTCGACAAGCTCGATCAGCCGCGACGCCAGGTGTTCATCGAAGCGGTCATCATGGACCTGAACATCACGCGCTCGACGGATCTCGGTATCGGCTACCACGGCGGCGCGCCGTTCGACTCCATCGATGGCCAGCAAGGCTTCGCCTACGGCGGCAACAACCCCGGGCAAAGCGCCACCGGCATCCCTGCACAGCTGAGCGCCCTCGCGCTCGGTGTGCGCGGTCCGGAGATCGCCGCCGAGAACAACGAATTGGCGCCCGGGGTCTCGATCCCGGCCTTCGGCGTCGTGCTGCACGCGCTCGCCAACGACGGCGACTCGAACGTCCTCGCGACCCCGCACATCCTCGCGACCGACAGCGTCGAGGCGACCATCTCCGTCGGGCAGGACGTGCCGCTCCAGACGAATGCGTCGAGCGGCCTCGGCCAGCTCGCTCAGGCGGCCGGCGGCGCTGCGGCCACGGGCGCGCTCGGCCAGCTCGGGACGCTCTTCGGCGGCGCGGCGCCTCGCGAAGAGGTCGGCATCAAGCTCTCGATCAAGCCGTACGTGAACGACTCGGATCAGGTCCGGCTCGAGCTCAAGGAAGAGATCTCCGAGGTCGGCTCGGCCCCGCAGGGCACCCTCGGCGCCGTCGCGATCAACAAACGTCAAGCCGGCACGACCCTGATCGTGCGCGATCAGCAGACCGTCGTGATCGGCGGCCTCATGCGCGATCAAGAGACCACGGCGGAGACCAAAATCCCGATCCTCGGCGATATTCCCGTCCTCGGCTTTTTGTTCCGGCAGCAGGTCAAGACCAAGTCGAAGACCAACCTGCTTTTGATCCTCACGCCCTACGTCGTGCGTGACCAGGACGATCTGCGTGTCATCTTCGAGCGCAAGATGCAGGAGCGCCAAGAGTTCCTCGACCGCTACTTCGTGTTCAGCGAAGACATGGAGTGGGAGCCGCCGCGCGATTTCGCGCGCTCGAACGGCCTGGTCGAAGCGATCCGTCAGTCGATGCTCGAAGCGCGCGAACGCGAGCGCATCGAGGAAGAGGCGCGGCCGCGCAGGCCGCGCGCGCACGACGCGGTCGAGCCGATCGCGCTCCCGAGCGTCTCGGGACCGACCAAGGGCGGCGCCGGCAACGCGGCCGCGGCCGCCCCGGCCAAGGCTCCGGACGAGGGCGGCGGCGCCGCACCGCGAGGAAAGATCACGCCTCCGAGGACCAACCCCACGCCGAGGCCGGCGCCGGGCGGACAGCGGGTGGAGTAAGGGGCGTAGAATAGGGACATGGGAGCGCAGCAGGCGCAAAGCGAGTACCTGGGAGAGATCCTCGTCAAGCAGGGGGTCGTCTCGGCGGACAAGCTCGCGCCGCACTTCGACACGGTGCGCGAGCGCGGACAGACCCTCTACGAGGTCCTGGTCACCGCCAAGGTCACCGAGGAAAAGACGATCGCCCAGGCCTTGGCCGCCGAGTGCGGCCTCGGCTTCATGCCGAAGATCGATATCGCCGCGATCCCGGACGAGATCTGCGGCAGGGTCCCGATCACCTACGCGAAGCAGCACAAGATCCTGCCGCTCGCGGAAGATGACGGCGTCGTCTACTGCGTCACCGCCGATCCGCTCGACGTGACCGCCATCGACGACGTCCGCACGCTCTTCGGCAAGCCCGTCGAGCTCGCCGTCGCGACGAGCGAGACGGTGCTCGACGCGATCAACCGCGTCTGGGAACGGCGCGAGACCAGCGGCGGCGAGCTGCACGGCGATCAGGCGAACGAAGAGGATGAGGTCGTCGACATCCTCGACTCGGACGACGAGGCGCCGATCATCGCTTGGGTCAACGGCCTGTTTGCCCAAGCCGTCCGCGAGCGCGCCAGCGATATCCACATCGAGCCCGAGGAGCGAGACGTCGTCGTCCGCTTCCGCATCGACGGCGAGCTCTACGTCGTCCGCCGCGCGTCGAAGCAGTTCATCGCCAAGATCATCGCCCGCGTGAAGATCATGGCGTCGCTCAACATCGCCGAGAAGCGGCTGCCGCAAGACGGCCGCATCACGCTGAAGATCGCCGGCAAGAGCGTCGACATCCGCGTCTCTTCGGTCCCGACGAGCCGCGGCTTCGAGCGGATCGTGATGCGTATCCTCCACAAGACGAGCGTCCTGCTCGGCTTGGACGATCTCGGGTTCGCGGCGCGCGAGTACAGGATCATGGATGAGCTCATCCGGCGACCGGACGGGATCATCCTGGTCACCGGGCCCACCGGTAGCGGTAAGACGACGACGCTCTACGCGTGCCTCAATCGCATCAACGAGCCGAGCATCAACATCCTCACGGCAGAGGATCCGGTCGAGTACGAGATCGGCGGCCTGCACCAGGTGCACGTCCAGCCGTCGATCGGCCTGACGTTCGCGAGCGCGCTTCGCGCCTTCCTCCGCCAAGACCCGGACGTCATCATGGTCGGCGAGATCCGCGACAAGGAGACCGGCGAGATCGCGATCCACGCGTCGCTCACCGGTCACTTGGTGCTCTCCACGCTCCACACCAACGACGCCCCCGGCGCGGTCACCCGCCTCGTCGAGATGCAGATCGAGCCGTTCCTCGTGCGCTCCAGCGTCATCGCCGTGCTCGCGCAGCGCCTCGTCCGCATGCTCTGCCCGCACTGCCGCGTCCCGTACGAGGCGACCCCGTACGAGCTCGAGCAGATGGGCCTCGACCGAGCGTCGCTCGAGTGGAAGGCACGGCGCCAGCTCAAGGGCCGCTATCAACCGAACGAGCACAACTACCAGTTCGTCGGCCAGGAGCTCCTCGATCGGCGCGAGCCTCCGATCTTCCACAAGACGGGCGGCTGCGACGCCTGCGGCGGCAAGGGGTACTCGGGCAGGCGCGGCATCTACGAGCTGATGCTCGTGGACGACATCGTCGGGCCGCTCATCCTCAAGAACGCCGACGCGCAGACGGTCAAGCGCGCGGCGGTCATGGCGGGCATGGACACGCTGCGTGACGACGGCGCGCGCAAGGTGCTCCTCGGCAGGACCACTGTGGAAGATGTCCTCGCCGCGAAACAAGAAGACCTGATGGTCGACGAGTAGCCATGGCCGTCTTCGAGTACCGCGGAATCTTCGTCGGCACCGGCAAGCCCACCAAGGGCATGCGTGACGCCGAGAACGCCAAGGTCCTGCGGACCCTGCTCCGCAAAGAGGGCGTGCTCCTCACGAGCGCGACCGAGGAGCAGGCGGCCAAAGCCAAGGCGCATCGCGACATCAAGATCCTCGCGATCTTCGATCGCCCGTCGATCAGCGACGTCGCGATCATGACGCGTCAGCTCGCGACGCTGCTGCGCGCCGGCATCCCGCTGTTCGAGTCGCTCAACGCGCTCATCGAGCAGGTCGAGCGCGAGAGCCTGAAGCGAGCGCTGACCAACGTCCGCGAGCAGGTCCGCGAAGGAACGAGCTTTGCGAGCGCGCTCGAGAAGCACAAGAGCATCTTCCCTCCCCTCTACGTGAACATGGTCCGCGCCGGCGAGGCGTCGGGCACGATGGAGACGGTCCTCGATCGGCTCACCGACTTCCTCGAAGGTCAGGCGAAGCTTCGGGGCAAGGTGACGGCGGCGCTCGCGTACCCGGCGCTCATGGCGATCATCGGCACGATCATCATCTCGGTGCTGATGGTCGCGGTCGTTCCGAACCTGGTCACCACGTTCCAATCGATGGATCAGGCGCTGCCTTGGTACACGGAGCTGCTCATCTTCATGAGCGGCTTCATGGGCAAGCGCTGGTGGCTGCTCCTCCTCATGGCGATCGGCGTGGGCTACGGACAGCACCGCTGGCGGCAGACGCCCAAGGGTCGCTACGCGTGGGACAAGTTCTGGCTCGGCGCGCCTCTCTTCGGGAAGCTCCTGCAGATGCTCTCGATCGCGCGCTTCTCGCGCACGCTGGCGACGCTGCTCTCGGCGGGCGTGCCGCTGCTCGGCGCGATGGACATCGTCAAGAACGTCCTCGACAACGCCGTCCTCGAGGACGTCATCAGCGAGGCGATCGGCAGCATCCGGGAAGGTCAGAGCATCGCCGAGCCGCTGAAGCGGTCGAAGCGCTTCCCGCCTATCGTGACGCACATGATCGCGATCGGCGAGAAGAGCGGCCAGCTCGAGAACATGCTCGAGAACGTCGCCGAGGCGTACGACTCCGCCGTCGAGACCCGCGTGCAGGTCCTCACCAGCCTGCTCGAGCCGCTGATGATCGTGATCATGGGCGGATCGGTCGGGTTCATCGCGTTCTCGATCCTCATGCCCCTCATCCAGATGTCGAACTTCGCCGGATAGCCATGGCCAAGACCAAGAAGCAGCGCGAGCGCACGATCTTCTTCCCCTGGGAGAAGACGGGCTCGCTCGTCGCTCGCCTCGGTCTCGGGCGCGCGCGCCCGCTGGCCTTCGCCGGCGGGCTCATCGCGCTCTTCGTGGTGCTGGGGATCCGCGAGCGCCACGCCATCGGCGTCCGCTCCACGCGCGCCACGATCGGCGTGGTCTCCAAGGCGGTCGACGCGTATCGCGCCGATCACGAGGGCAAATGCCCCACCCGGCTCGCCGATCTCAAGGTGGGCGGCTACCTTTCGTTCGAGCCGGTCGACGCGTGGGGCCGACCCCTCCGCCTTCTGTGCCCGGGGTTCGAGCACACGAATGGCTACGATTTGATGAGTGACGGGCCGGACGGCAATTTCGGCGGACTAGACAGAATCGAGTGACGGTTGAGCCCCAAACGGGTTCGAACCATGGAGCGAAGAATGAGGAACGTGACGCTAGAAGAGCTGAAGAAGAGGATCCGCAAGAGCGCGCGACGAGGCGTGACCCTCGTCGAGGTGCTCATCGTCGTCGCCATCATGGCCGTCATCGCCGGCGGCGCGACGCTGCTGGTCTTCCCGTCGTTCCGGAAGGCCAAGGTCGAAGCCGCCAAGGTCGGCGCCGACGCCGTCAAGCAAGCCGCCGAGCTCTGGATGAACACCGAGGCAGAAGGCGGAGCGTGCCCGACCGTCAAAGATCTCGTGGACTCGAAGAAGCTCGACGCGAAGAAGACCGACGACCCGTTCGGCCAGCCGTACCGCATCGTCTGCGAAGAGAACGGCGACACGCGCGTCTACTCCAACGGCCGGGATGGCAAAGAAGGCACCCCGGACGACATCCGCGACGACTTCAAACCCAGCGACATCAAGAAAGTTGCTGATCTGTGAGCTGACATGCGGCGACGTGGCGTAACCCTTGTCGAGATCTTGGTGGTGGTCGCCCTGGTGGCGGTCGTCTGCTCGATCACGATCTTGGGTTTCGGCGGCATCCCGAGCGCTCGGCTCAAGCGCGCATCGACGCAGATCTCGGGCGCGACGCGCGTCGCCTACGCTCACGCGACCGCGACGTCCAAGGTCACACGTCTGGTGTTCGACTTCGAGGAGAGCAAGATCATCCTCGAAGAAGCCGAGGGTGCGCACCTCGTGCGTCGCGATCAATCGGGCGGCGCCGAGGCGTCGACCGAGATCGAGGAGCAGGCGATCGCCGCGGCGCAGATCGCCGAAGGCCCGAAGGCGCCACGCGCCAGCTTCTCGGCCGTCAAATCGATGGGCTTCCCCATCGAGGGCAAAGAGCTCCCGAGCGGGATCCAGTTCTGGCAGGTCGACACCGATCACCAGGAGACGCCCATCGGTGAGGGTCGCGCGTACCTCTATTTCTTCCCGGGCGGACAGACCGAGACCGCGGCGATTCAGCTCCGCGTCTCCAACGCCGACGAGAGCGACATCTCGAGCTACATGACGGTCATCGTCGCGCCGCTCACCGGCAAGGCGAGGGTCCACAAGGGCCGCATCGACATGCCCCGCCCGCGCGACGAGCGCGAGGCGTCGGAGCGAGAGGACGTAGGCGGATGAAGCACTATCTCCGCCGCGGCTTCACGCTCCTCGAGGTCATGGTGGCCGTCGCCATTTTGGGCTTCGGTCTGACGGCGATCTTCGCGGCGCAGGCCGGCTCGTTCGCGAGCGTCGGGCACGCGCGCAACGTGAGCGAGGCGACGGGCCTCGTCCGCTGCAAGATGAGCGAGATCGAGACCGATCTCGACAAGGACGGCTTCCAGCTCACCGACGTGAGCGAAGCGGGCGCGTGCTGCGCGGGCGACGACAACCCCCGCATGGCGTGCGCGTGGCGGATCGAGCGCCCCGAGTTTCCCGAGGCGAACTTCGGCGACTTGAACCTCGACACGGATCTCGACCTCGCCGGGTCCAAGGGCGGACCGAGCTTCATCCCCGGTCTCGGCAACACGACCGCGCCCGGCGGCCTCGGCTTCCTCTCCGCGGGCCGGCGCGACATGCCGAAGTCGGGCGACATCGGCGACGTCGCCGACACGTTCGCCGGCGGCGCCGACAGCATGCTCGACGGCCTGTCGTCGATGATCATGAGCGTCGTCTACCCCGACCTCAAGGCGCTCTTCGAAGCCGGCGTGCGACGCGTGACCGTCACGATCAGCTGGAGAGAGGGCTCGCGCGATCACTCGATCGAGATCGTGCAGTGGGTGGTGAACTCCAAGGAGGCCGGCCTCGTCAACATCGGAGGCCTGGCGCCCGACGCCGAAGACGAGGAAGACGCGGCCGACGCGTCCGGCACGTCGAAGCAAGGATCGAAGTCGAGCGGCGGGGGCAAGTCGTCGGGCTCCGGCATGACCATCGGGGGCAAGAGCCCGGGAGAGCTGGGTCGATGAGGTCTGGGCCGACGAGAAGGCGAGCGCTCCGCCGCGGCATCACCCTGCTCGAGGTGCTCGTGGCCATCGGCATCTTGGCCATGGTCGCGTCGCTCGTCTACGGCGCCTTCGACGGCCTCGCGCGAGCGCGCACATCGCTCGACAGCGCGAGCGAGCGCTTCCATCAGGGCCGCTCGGCGCTCTCGCGCATGACGCGTGAGGTGCAGAGCGCCTTCTTGTCGCTGCACCGGCCGATCGAGCAGCCGGGTCTACAGGTCAGCCAGACCATCTTCAAAGGCACCGACGGCGGGCGGTTCGATCGCCTCGACTTCACGTCGTTCTCGCACCGCCGCATGGGCTTCGACACCCACGAGTCGGATCAGAACGAGCTTTCGTATTTCCTGTCGCCCGATCCGTCGAGCGCCAAGACCGACCTCGCGCGCCGCGAGGCGAACTTCATCGACATGGATCCGGAGAAGGGCGGCAAGGTGCTCGTCCTCGCCTACGACGCGGCCATGCTCGACTTTCAGTTCTACGACCGCGAGACCGGCGAGTGGCGCGACTCCTGGGATTCGCAGGGCGCCGGCCAGCTCGAGCGCCTGCCCACCCACGTGCGGATCGAGCTTCTCCTCAACAAGCCGGGCTCCGGTGAGCCGCTGCGGTTCTTGACCAAAGTGCCGATCACCATGCGGACACCGCTCACCTTCGGGCTCCCGCTATGACGAGATCCGCAGCCCTCGAGAACCTCAAAGCGCGCATCGCGAAGCAGCGAAAGAAGCAGCGCCGCGGCGTGGCGCTCATCCTGGTGCTCGGATCGCTCGTCGTCTTGACGGTGCTGGTGACCGAGCTGCAAGAGTCGTCTTCGTCGACGCTCTCGGCGGCGCTCGCGGAGCGCGACGCGCTCAAGGCCGAGTACCACGCCAAGAGCGGGGCGAGCCTGTCTCGCATGTTGATCGCGACCGAGCAGCCGATCCGGCAGGTGTTCACGCCAATCTGGGCGGCGATGGGCCAGAAGGGCGCGCCGCCGCAGATCCCGGTGTGGAAGTTCACGAGCCTCGTGCTCGGTCCGTTCAACTGCTCCGAGAGCCAGGGCGACTTCACACGGATCACGCAGGCCAAGCCGGACTCCGGCAAGAACCTCGGCTCGACCGGCGGCTGCTTCGACATCCGGATCATCGACGAGGACTCGAAGATCAACGTCAACATTGCGGCCAAGGGCGACCCGTTCAGCCAGCGGCAGATCGGCGCTGCGCTCCTCGGCCTGATGTCGTCGCCGCAATACGCGCCGATGTTCGAGAACGCCGACGCGGACGGGCAGTACTCGAACCAGCCGACGATCTGCGGCGCGCTCGTCGACTACGCCGACGCCGACGAGAACAACTACGCCTGCGACCCGCTGGCCGACACGGCCAACACCTCGCAGGGTCCCGAGGACAACTACTACCAGACCGTCGGCCTCCCCTACCTCCGCAAGAACGCCGCCTTCGACTCCCTCGATGAGGTGCGCCTCGTTCGCGGCATGAGCGACGACTTTTGGGCGACGTTCGTCGATCCGAACCCGGCCGATCCCGACCAGCGCGTGCTCACCGTCTGGGGTCAGGGCAAGGTCAACGTCAACACCGCCAACGCGCAGACGCTCCTCGCCCTCGCGTGCGCCGGAGCGCCCGAAGCACCGCTCTGCATCGACCCCGAGCAGATGCAGATCTTCCTGATGGCCGTCACCCTCGCGCGTGAGGTCACGCAAGGCATGCCCGTCTTCAAGAGCCCCAAGGCCTTCACCCGTGCGCTCTCCGGCAAGGGCAAAGGCATCGGCTCGCTCTTCGCCGCCCTCGGGCTCGAGCCGGTCACCTTCAAGGACCCGAAGCTCGTCGAGCGCGCGGTCCAGACCGACAGCCGCGTCTTCAGCATCTACGTCGACGGCATCGTTCCGGGTCGACACCGCGAGACGCGGGTCAGGATCCATGACGTCGTCGACTTCCGCTCGGCCAACGAGCTCGGCCAAGCCTCCGAAGAGACACAAGCCACGAAGGACGGCACGACGACCGACCGCGAAAAAGAAGAAGAGAAGTCCGGCAGCACCTCGTCGACCGAGCCCCCCACCGCCGAGGAGCTGGCAGCAGCGTTGGCCAGCGATCCCCTCGGTGTCATCATCTACCACCGAATCGAATAATGGCGCGTCTCGCAGGCATCGACATCGGCTCCAAGATCGTGCGTGTGGCGGTGATCCGGACCGCGTACCGCAAGGTCTTCCTCGAAGCGCTCGCCGAAGCGCCCATCGGCGACGACGGTCCGGCCGCCGCGATCGAGGCCGCGATGCGCGGGCTCAAGCCCGAGTCGATCGCCGTCGCGCTTCCGGGTGACCGCTGCTACTGCCGCCGCGTCGAGCTGCCTCTCGCCGCCCAGAAGGAGCTCGAGAACGTCCTCACCCTCGAGCTCGAGTCGTCGATCCCCTTCGAGATGGAGGGCGCCGTCTTCGACAAGCGCCAGCTCAAGTCGACCGATCCTCAGAACATCCTGATGTTCGCCGCGATCGCGCGGATCGACGACGTCCAGCGGTACATCGACGTCGTCCGCGAAGGTGTCGGGCGGGAGCCCGACTCGGTCGACACCGGATCGCTCTGCCTCGCGAACCTCGTTCCGCTCGTTCCCGAGCTTTCGCCGAAGCGGATCCCGATCGCCGTAGCTCCGGGAGAGCCCGCGGCGTTCGAACAGCCCGGTCCCGTAGCGGTGCTCGATCTGGGCGAGGCGCGGAGCGAGCTCGTCGTCCTCGACGGAGGCGAAGCGGCGTTCGTACGCACCGTCTCCCGCGGCACCGAGGGGCTGCCGGGCAACGCACCGGCGATCGCTCGCGAGCTCAAGCAGTCGTTCGCGGCGTGGCGAGCGCTCGGCGGCGCTCCGGTCTCGGGGCTGTTCCTCGTGGGCACCGGCGCCGGCGTCGCAGGGGCGGAGACCTACCTGTCGAGCACGCTCGGCGTTTCGGTCTCGCGCCTCCCCGCCGCGCGGCTCGACGGCGTCACCCCGGATCAGCTCGAGCTCTTGCCGTTCTTCGCGCGCGCCGTCGCGCTCGCGGTCTCGCTGAGCGGCCGCTCTCGGTCGCTCAACCTCCGCCAGGGCCCGCTCGAGGCCGCGCAGAGCTTCGCCTTCCTGCGCGAGAAGCTGCCCCTCCTCTCGGGTCTCGGCGCGGTCATCCTCGTCTCGTTCGGCTTCAGCATCGTCGCCGAGCTCCGCGCCCTCTCGTCGGAGCGCGTCGGCCTCGACGAGCAGCTCAAGGTCACGACGCGTGAGGTCTTCGGCGAAGAGACGCTCGACATCACGCGCGCCAACGAGCTCCTCGAGAAGGGCCCGGCCGGCGAAGACGATCCTGCCCCGGGCGTCGATGCGTTCGACGTCATGGTCCAGCTCTCCAAGGCCGTGCCTCAGGACATCGTCCACGACGTCGCCGACTTCGACGTGGCGCGCGGGCACGCGGTGATCCAAGGCCTCGTTCCCACAGGCACCGATGCGCAGAAGGCCGCCGACCGCATCGCCGCGGCGATGCGCGAGAACCCCTGCCTCCGCGACGTGAAGGTGCAAAAGACCACGCAGCACTCCTCCGAGAAGCAGAAGTACATCCTCGAGATGGACCTTCGCTGCGAAGACAAGAAGGACCCGAAGAAGAAGGCCGCGTCCGGGACGACGCCCGCGGCGAGCGCAAAGGAGGCGGAATGAGCCTCGCCGAACGCTACTCCAAGCTCGAGCCGCGCGAGCGCAGGCTGCTCCTCGGCTTCGGCGGGACCGTCGTCGCCGGCATCTTCCTCTTCTTGCCGATCTACCTCTACCAAACCGTCGGAGCCGCCCGGGACCAGAACCAAGAGATTCGAGACTTCCTCGAGAAGGTCAACGAGTCGCGGGACAAGATCGCCAAGCGCAAGGCCGAGCGTGAGACCCTGCTCGCCCGCTATACGAAGAAGATGCCCCCGCTCGCGACGTTCGTCGAGGACGCGGCCAAGGCGAACCAGATCGAGATCTCCGAGTCGAGCGCGAAGCCCGACGTACCCCACGGCAAGAAGTACAACGAGCACGTCCTCAGCGTGCGCATGAAGAAGGTCGGCCTCTTGGGCTTCTCGAAGACGCTCGAGAAGATCGAGCGGAGCGGTTATCCGGTCGCCATCACCAAGCTCAAGCTGACGCCGCGCGCCGGCGAGCCGGACAGCTACGACGTCGAGATGCACGTCTCGGCGTTCGAACGAAAAGGCGACGCCAAAGAGAAGAAGGCGGACGCCGAGGACGAAGGAAAAGAGGAGGAGCTATGAGGGCGCGTCTCTTGGGCGTGGCGAAGTACTTCCTCTATCCGCTCTTCTACGTCGTCTGCCTGCTCACCGGCGTGTACTTGAGCTTCCCGTGGGACAAAGTCCAGGATCGGCTCGAGGCCGAGTTCGCGAAGACCCAGGCGAGCAAGGGGGCCGAGGCGTGGAAGCTCGAGATCACGAGCCTCGACGGCTACTGGCTTTCCGGCGTGGAGATGTCGGGCACCAAGATCATCATCCCGCCCGACCAAGAGGACGAAGCCGAGGCGAAGACCGGCCTCGGAGGTGCGAAGGGCCCGCTCGCAAAGTCGACCGTCCCGAAGAAGCCGATCAAAGATGGCGAAGACCCCATCTCGGGTGACGCCCCTTCGGACCCCAAGGACGCCGACAAGGACGCCAAAGACTCCAAGACGCCGCCGAAGCCGCGCGAGTCGGTGATCATGATCGAGCACGCGCACGCGCGCGTTCAGCTCGCCTACCTCTTGATCGGCCGCGTCCGCGTCAACTTCGGCGCCGAAGTCTTCGGTGGAAACGTCCACGGGTCGATCCCCATCGGCGGCGGAGATCTTTCGATCGAGCTCGAGAACATCGATCTCGGCCAGATCGCGCCGCTCTCGAACCTCGCGAGCGTACCGGTCAAAGGCATCGCGAACGGCAAGCTCGAGCTCACGTCGCAGGGCAAGTGGAGCAAGGCCGCGGGCACGTTCAACCTGACCGTCACCGACATGGTGATGGGCGACGGCAAGGCGAAGTTCCGCAACCTCATGCCGCTCCCGCCGGCGAACCTCGGCACCTTCGAGATCGAAGGCAAGGCCGACGCCGGCGTCCTCAGGATCGAGAAGTTCGGGGCGACGGGCCGCGATCTCGAGATCAGCGGCGAGGGAACGATCAAGCTGCGCGAGCCATGGGACGCATCGGTCGCCGACCTCTGGGTCCGGTTCGGATTTTCGGACGACTACAAGAACACCGACGATCGAACCAAAGCCCTCTTCGTCGACGATCCGCCCTTCCCTGCGCTCATCAGCCAGGATCGAAAGCTCAAGCGCGCGAAGCGGCCGGACGGCATGTGGGGCTTCCACGTGCACGGAAAGCTCGGACGGCTCCGCTACGATCCGACGGCGAAGGACGGACCCAAAGGCAGCAAGGCGGCCGCCGACAAGAAGGCCGACAAGGACGACGACGACGACGACCTCGCAGCGGCGCCCACGTCGAAGTCACCGAAGAGGCCCGCGTCGCCTCCGCGTCCTCCGACGCCGTCGCCGCGCAACACCGCACAGCCCGTCGACGTGCCGCAGCCCGAACCGCGCGAAGCCCCCGAGCCGGCCCCGAATCCGGGCGCTCCGCCCGCGCCTGCGCCGCCCGATCAGGGAGCTCCCGATCCCGGGCAGGGCTTCGAGCCTCCTCCGCCGGAGCATCAAGAAGGCCCGGCGGAAGCACCGCAAGAAGAAGTGCCTCCGAACGCACCGCGCTGAGCAATCGACGCGCCGGAACCGCGAGCCGCGCCTTGCGCTGCTCGACCATCGGACCTATGTCTCCACTGGAGACATTTGCGATCTCGGAGGTCCCGATGGCGTTCGAAGCGGTGCGCGAGTTGATCGAGAACATCCCGCTCAACCAGACGATGGGCATTCGCGTGCTCGAGGTGCGCGAGGGCGCGGCGGTCGCGTCGATGCCGGAACGACCGGAGTACTCGAACCACATCGGGACGCCCCACGCCGCGGCGATCTTCGCGCTCGCCGAAGCGGCGAGCGGCGCCTGCGTAGGAGGGTCGTTCCTCGCTCAGATGGGATCGATCACGCCTCTCGCGAAAGAAGGAACGATCCGATACCGCAAGATCGCGCGAGGAGGGCTCCGCGCGTCGGCGACGCTCGCACAGCCGATGCGTGACGTCCAGGCTGCGCTCGACGCTTCGGAGAAAGGGATCGAGACCCGTGTGCTCGTCGAGCTCTCGGATGAGCAAGGCGAGCTCACGACGGAGCTCGAGGTCACTTGGTACTTGAAGAAGCGCCGCTCCTGACGGCGCGTGAGAGTGGACAATTCGCGTGACCTACGAGATTCGGAGACGCTTCCGGAAATGGAGGAAGCTTGCCGACCCCGGCCTCGTATGTGGCGGCCGGAGGTCCAAGACATGTTCTACTTCAGCGACTTGCACGTTCAGCTCGTGGCCCGCGGCATCCTCAACCCGGGCGAGCAGCTCGTCGGTCAGACCAGCACTTTCTACATGCCGTGGTGGGCGCTCGGCTTCATCAACCGCCGCCACCTCGTGCTTGCGACCGACCAGCGCCTGATCGTCGTCGAGCATCGCTGGGGCTTCTTCCCCGTCGGCTACCGCGTGCACCTCGTGCACTCGATGCCGTGGAGCCAGGTGCAGGAAGCGAAGCTCAAGGGCATCTTCACCAAGAAGATCGTCGTGAAGGGCAACGGCGACAACGGCCCGGTGGACATCAAGGCGACCGTCCCGAACACGCTCTTCGGCCTCCTCGCGCCGATGCGCAACAACCTCCCCGGCGCGCGCACGATCGACGCGCACTTCAAGAACGCCGGCGCGCTGGCTTCCGGTGCATTGGGCGCGGCCCCGCAAGCAGCGCAGCTCCCGCAGTACGGCATGCCCGCGCAAAACGCGCCCGGCTACGCCTCGGTGCCGCCGCACGCGCAGCAGCAGCAGCAGCAGTACGGCCAGCAGCACTACGGCCAGCCCTCCTGATTCGACGCGCCCGCGCGCGGGGTTGGGGCCCCGCGCGCAACGGCTGCGAAGACTACTGCGGGATGGGCGGCACGACGACGCTGTTGATCGTTCCGATGTTGCCACCCGCAGGGTAGCCGTACGAAGCGTAGTAATCGGTTCCCCAAACCGTGACGCCGAACGCGCCCGCGCTCGTCGCTTCGTGTTGGCTCGTCGCGCATGCTGCCGGTGAGCCTTGGAATGAGCGGTACAGATCGACGTACGCGACCTCGTACGTTCCGCCCGAGCCGACCGGCTGCCATCCGGTCACCGTGCCGAGGCACGCGACGTCGACGTCGGCGAAGCCGTTCGCGCCGGCGACGCGCGTGATCACCAGGTTGGTGGCTGCGTACGTCGGATCGGTGAAGAAGGCGTAGCGCTGCAAGAACTGCCGCGGCGGAAGCTGGATCACCCACTCCTCGTCGCCGAGCCCGCAGCTCGCACCGTCGAAGGAAACGCACCCGGAACGGGTTTGGAATGTACCGGGCATGTACTGAGAGAACGCGAACGGGTGCTGTTCGTCTTGTGAGCGCACCATGAAGGGCGTCGCAGAATTGAACTCGACGACCTGCCCGGCCGACAGCGTCATCGGTGCACCGGGGGGCGGGGCCGGATCGTAGGCGAGCGTCGTGCCGTCGACGACGCCGAGGATCCGATAGGGCACGTCTTCGGGCACGAGGCTCTGCAGGCGCGTCACGATGCCGGCGCCGACGTACTCGCTACCGAGCGCACCGACGTGTCCGATCTGCTGGTGCGCCGCGTCCTGACCGCCACCGAACGTATTCGCGCTCTGCACGCGCAGGTACGTGTTGCCGGTGTACACGGCGATCGGCTGGCTGGACTGAAGGATCGTGGCGGTCGGGTCCGCACCCATCCACTGCATCGTCTGCCCGCGGTTGATCGTGAACTGGGTCGTCGTCCCCGGAGGCAAGGTCGGGTTGCCGGCGCCACCCGGCCAGGTGGTCGTCGGCAGCGCATCGACCGTCGTCCCATCGGCGACGCCGACGAGCAAGGCCCACATCGCACCGCCGCCGTCGGCGTGCGGCGCGAGCACCGTGTAGTTGGTGCCCCAAGCAGTTCGAGGAAACAGAAGCGACGCGCTCGGCAAGAAGCTCGTCGCACCCCCGTACGGCAGAATGTCGTACGCCGTGACCGGCGTGTCGGAGACGACCTCGAAGGCGATGCCCGTGCCCGACCCTTGGACCGCAGTGTCTTGCAGCACACCCGGCTGCCGCGGGCACTCGAGCGAATAGCCGAGACCGTGGACGACCCCGGGGCGGTGCGACAGGAAGACGACCGCCACCTGACCGGGCGGAATGCCGTCGGCGGGCACCTGGGTGTACTGCGTCGTGGGCCCGACGCCGCTGGGGATGTACGTGAACTGCGCTGCGTCGAGCGGCGTCCCGCCTTGCTGAACGGTGAGCTTCGCGCTCCTGCCCCACGTGTTGGCGACGAAGACGGCGTGACACGGCCCGTCGTAGATCTGCTGCCCGGAAGCCTCGTTGATGTAGAACGGCGGCGTCGGCGCGAAGTATTCGCAGCCGATCGATCCCTTCGAGTCGGCCGCCGCCTGACACGCAGGTACGCACGCCCCGTTGGAGCACCCTTGCTCGGGCGGGCACACGGTGACGATGTTGCCGTCGGCGTCGACGACCTTCTGCAGATCGGAGGAGCAGCCCGCGCCGGTTTGACCGTTCCCCCCGGTCCCCGTACCAAAGCCGCCGCCCGTGCCGTTCGGGCTCGTCGCGCCGTTGGACGCCGTCGGCCCATTCCCGCCCGTCGAGGTTTCGTCGGTGTTGCCTGCCTCACAGCCGAGAGCTGCCGCAGCCAAGAGGAGCGCCGCCGTTCCAAGGAAAGCTCGCATTCCGAGATTCGACCCTCTCGACGGGCCGAGGTCAACGCTGGGCGCTCGAAGAGGGTAGGCAGCCGATCCGCCGTCGCGTACACCGTCGGGGCCATGTGGCGACCGATCATCGACGGACGGCTCTGGGAGGCCGAGCGGCTGTCGGGCTCCGGCTTCCCACTTCGCACGGTTGCGCTCGAGCTTCCTGGCGGCGGTACCTGCGTCGTCTCCCCGACGCGCGGGATCGATCCCGCGCCGCTCGTCGAACGCGCCGGCGATGTCCGCTATCTCCTCGCGCCGAACCACTTCCACTACATGGGGATCGCGCGATGGCTAGAGCAATGCCCGCGCGCCCTGCCTGTCTGCGGGCCGGTCGCGCGCCCGCGCCTCACCAAGAAGGTCGAGGTCCCTTGGACCGATCTCGAGGAGCTCGCCGCCGCGCTCCCCGAGGACGCGTCGGTGCTGGTGCCCGAAGGCACACGCAATGGTGAGGTCTGGCTTCGCCTCGGCTCCACGTGGATCGTCTGCGACGCGTTCTTCAACCTGCCGGTGATGCCGGGCGGCGCCCTCGGGATCTTCTGCCGGCTGACCGATACGGCACCGGGGCTGAAGATCGGCTCGACCTGGAAGTATCTCGCGCTCTCGGATCGTGCGAAGTACGTCGCCTGGCTCGAGAGCACGCTCGAGCGTCATCCGCCCGAGCGCCTCGTCGCATCGCACGGGGCCATCGTCGAAGGCGCGCATCTCGCCGAACGCATTCGCACCCTCGTACGCGCTCGGCTGTAGCGTCGATCGTCAGCTCCGCAGAAAGAGCCCCGACGGCACGTCGCGCGCGAACGCGACGTCCTGCTCCGAGAAGAACCGCCGCATCAGCTGGAACGTTTCATCAGGACAATCGAAGTGCGGCAGCTCGCGGCTGGGCCGGACGCTCTCCGCACTCCAGGTAGGCTCGGCGCGAAGGAATCCGCCGAGCGCCTCGTAGTCGCCCCCGCCGCCTCCGCCGTCGAAGATCACGAGGACGGGAAGCGTCAGCCGCGCGTACACGCGGTCTCGCACTTCGGGATCGGAGAGCGCGCCGGACAGGTACACCATCGGCGCTCGCCATGCCTCCGGCTGGTGAGCCATCGCGCACGAGACCTCGAGCAGCTCCTCGTCGACGGGGCCGGCGAGCTGCTTCTCGAGCTTTTGCCGCATCGCCGCCTTCGACGCGAGCACCCAGTAAAGAGGCCTGCCGACGAGCGGCCGGAGGACCAGCTTCTTCACCTTGGCCGCACGGAGGTTCGCCGCGACGCGGTCGACCGGGCCGCTCTTCTTGAACGAGAAGCCCGTGGGCGCGAGCAGCACCAACGATCGAACCAGCTCTTCGTTTCGCAGGACCGCCGCAGCCGTCAGCTCGGCGCCGTTCGACAGCGCGACGACGTCGAGCGGCTCGCCGTATTGCCGCACCAGCTTGCTGAAGAAGTCGGCCAAGACATCGTGATAGACGGCGCGGTCGATGCGCGAGAAGACGCGCTGGCTCCCGCCGAATCCCGGCAAGTCGACGGCGATGACCGGACGCTCATGGCGAAACGCCTCGAAGACAGGCCGGAGCTGTGCTGACGAGGCACCGATCCCCAGACCGTGAACGAGAACGAGCGGCTTTCCCGGGGCGCCGAACGCCTCGTACGTCGTCACGCGTCCGGCGACCGGATGGGCGAACGTCCGCGTGTGGGCATCGATCGGCTTCGGCAGCGATACGTACCTCTGCACGAGAGCTCGCGCGCGTGCCGGAACGCCGGATGCCACGACCGCTCTGGCGACGATGCTCGTGCCCATGAGCGTGACTCTACGTTCAAGCTGCGTGCCAACTCAGGTCCGCTACGAACGGGAGATGGTCGGAGGCGAGGACGGCGGCGGTCGAGCGATGCGCGCGTGCAGCCGCGACGCAAAGAGGCGGGCTGACGAGCACGTGATCGATCGCGAACATCGGATACGAAGAAGGAAAGGTCCGGCCTCCGCCCGAGGCGCGAGCGTCGACCAGCCACGTTCCCAAAGCTCTGAGGAGCTGAGACGACGGGCCGGCGTTCAGATCGCCGAGGAGCACCAGCGGCAGGCGCTGCGTCTCGTGGATCGCGCGACGCATGCGCCCGATGAGGGCGCTGGTTTGCCGCGCGCGCTCGACGTGCCGCACACCGAGGTGCACACCCCAAACCGAGAGCTCGCCCCACGGCGTCGCTACGACCGCCTCGACCGCGCAGCGTGGCTCGGCCCGCCACATCGAAATGCCCGGCAGCGTGAGCGTCACGTGCGATACGAGCGGCCAGCGCGAGAGGACGGCGTTGCCGTACGCGCCGGTCTCCGGGCTGTGCTGCGCCGCACAGAACGCGTGAAAGTAGCCCAGCTTCTGGGCGAGGACGCTGGCTTGATCGATGCCGCCGCTCCTCGTCCGAGCGTTGTCGACCTCTTGCAGCGCGATGATGTCCGCGTCGATCTCGGCGAGAACCGCGGCCGTGCGGGACGGATCGATCTCGCGCGCCGGGCCCGCGCAGCCGTGCACGTTGTACGTCGCGACCCGGAAGGTCTTTCGCGTCTCGCGGTCGGTCGCCGATGTCACGCTGGATGAGGCGCCACCTGCGTCGAGCCGGCGTGCTGAGGAGACTCGATGATCCCCGCGTTTTCCCGCATGATCTCTTCGACCCACGGTCGATCCTCGAGGCGATGGGCGTTGACCACGATCGTCACGCCTGCCTGCTCTTCAAGCCGTTCGAGCTTCGGATGCGGGTTGATGGGGCCGATGAGCGCCGCACCCAAGCTACCGAGGACGATGCCGAGCGCGGCGAATGCGATGATGATCCCGACGCCGAGACCTTCGAACCGGTAGCCCGCCCAGCCGACGGCCGCGCCTACCGCGAGACCGCTGACTGCACCGATGACGATTCCTCGAACGATCGCCTCTCGTGCGTGGCTGACCGAGAGAGGAATCGTCTGGTGCGGCTTGTTCGGAACACGAACGACCACCTCGAGGTGCTCGTAACGCGGATCGCGGCGGAGCGCTTCGAGCACGCGCCGTGCGGTCTCGTGACTCGAGAACTGGGCGATGACGAAGTGATCGGTTCGTGTCACGCGAGCTTCCTTCTTCGATTGTTGATGGTCTCAGGGCACCGTGCGTCGGCCTGCGGCGAGGCTCAGCACCGCGAGGACGAGGAACGCGAAGAAGAGGACTTTCGCGATTCCGGCTGCTGTTCCCGCGATGCCACCGAATCCGAGGACGGCCGCCGCGAGCGCGACGACCAGAAAAATGACGGTCCACTTCAGCATTCGGGTCTCCTTCCGAGCGCCGCCGCCCGACATGACCGCGGTGCCATCGCGTCACGATTCTGCAGCCGGCGTGCCGACCGAACGATCGACGCCGCAAGGCCGGAAGACGCGCCAATTCGCGCCCGTGAGGCGAGATTGCGCGCACGCCTCTGCCCGAAAGTGCGGCGCGCGCCCGAACGAGCCTGGCACTCTACGTGCTCGGATTCGTGGCGAAGCCATGCGGTTTTTCTATCGGATCTCGGAAGACGGCGGAGCGTGGTTGGCGGAGTGCGAGCAGATGGATGCCATCGGCCGCGGAGAGACGCCCAACGAAGCGCTCGATCAACTTCGAACGGTGCTCGCCGAGAGGTTCGATCGGCCCTACGCCGTCGCGCCCCCGAGTGACGACGCGCCCCTCGAGATCGAGCTCGTACCGCTCGACGACGTCTACCTGACGACGCTGGGTGAGGACGACGACATCACCGCCGACGGAGCGGTTCGATGATCTACAGAGACATTCAAGCGCCGGCGATCGGGCTCGACGCGGACACCCGCCGCCAGTCGGTCGCAATCCTCAACCGAGTCCTCTCGAACGCAGCGCTCCTTCAACAGAAGACCCGAAAGGCCCACTGGGACGTCGTCGGCCCGCAGTTCTATTCGCTGCACAAGCTCTGGGACACCCACTACGAACGGCTCAACGGCCGCGTCGACGAGATCGCAGAACGGATCCGTCAGCTCGGCGGGTATCCGATCGGCACGGCGTCGGGTTGGGTCCAGTGCGGCAGCATTCGGGAGAACCCGGGCAGCGTTTCGTCCGCGACGGAAGCGGTGCTCGAGCTCATGACCGATCACGAGCACATCTCACGCACGCTGCGAAGCGACATCGCTCGCCTGCACGACGAGCTTCACGATTTCGGAACGGCCGACTTCTTCACCGATCTCTTGCGCGACCACGAGGAGATGGCGTGGATGCTTCGGTCGTTCGTGCAGGGCGCTGCAGTCGAAGCCGACGGCGAGGTCTCGCACGGCGCGGTCCCCCAGCTCGCCTGAAGGACCCTCTCTCGTCAAGCAGCCGGGAATGACAAGCGCACGCGACCGCCGCGAGAGCTCCCGTCCCACTCTGCCGTCTCGAACGCTACCCGGCCGCCGTGCCCTTCGACGATGTCGACGGCGACAGGGAGCGAAGCGCCCATGCCGCGCTGGCCTTCGCGAGACCGAAGCCGGGGCTTCAGCTCCGATGCGAGCGACGGCGGAAAGCCCGGACCGTCATCGTCGATGACAATGACAAAAATGTCGTGCTCGTCGCGCCGCTCCATCACTCGGACACGCGTCCGCGCGAAGCGGATCGCGTTGGCGACGATTTCGGAGATTGCGATTCGGACGTGCTCCGCGTCGGCCTGCGTGACGAGCGGAACGTCCGCGCGTACCCGCTCGACCTTCACGGTGCGGCGCCCATCGAGCTCCGCAGCTTCGGCGACGCCGGCGTCGACGACCTCACGCAGGTCTACCGACGCCTTGGCGATCACCAGCTCGCCCCCTTCGGCGAGACCGACGAGGCGGAGACGACGCCCGATTCGCTCGAGCTTCGTCACCGCCCGTCTTGCGATTGCGAGGAGCGCCTCGTCGCGACGCCCCTCCGCAGCCATCCGCTCGATCTCGTCGAGCGCGCCCCGGGTCACACCCGCCCCTCCGACGATGTCGTGTGCGACCCGTCGGAGGAACGTCGTGCGAACCCAGTCGTCGTGCTCGGAGCCCGAGCGAAGCTCGGTCATCGCGCCGGTGCCCCCGGAATCGGTGGCGGTGCCGAGTGCGACGCCGGCGGTTGGCTCTGCTGCGGCTGCTGAGGGTTCATGCTCGGTGCATGAGTCCTCCCGTTCTGACGGTCGAGCTTACGGTAGAGGGTGCGCCGGTCGAGCCCGAGCACCTGGGCCGCGCGCGACTTGTTGCCGCCGAGCATCTTGAGGACGCGCTGGATGTAGCGGCGCTCGAGCTCCTCGAGCGTCACCAGCTCGCTGGCGTCTTCGGCGCTGACGACCAGACGGTCGGAGCGATGCGTGCGGACCTTCTCGGGAAGGTCTTCGACGGTGACCTGATCGAACCGCGCGAGAGCGACGGCGCGCTCCATGCAGTTCTCCAGCTCGCGGACGTTGCCAGGCCAGTCGTACGCCATCAGGCGCTCGGCGGCTTGGGGCGACAGCGAGAGCGAGCGACCGGCGGCGAGCCGGCGGAGCAAATGCTCCGCGATGGCGAGCACGTCGGTGCCGCGCTCGCGGAGCGGCGGCAGCTCGATCTTCACGACGTTGATCCGGTAGTAGAGATCTTCGCGGAAGCGCTTGTCCTCGACCTCGGCCTCGAGGTCGCGGTTGGTCGCGGCGACCATGCGCGCGTCGAACGGGACCTCTGCGTTGGAGCCGACGGGGCGAACCTTGCGCTCCTGGAGCGCGCGGAGCAGCTTCGGCTGAACCTCGATCGGCATCTCGCCGATCTCGTCCAGGAAGAGCGTGCCGCCGTTGGCTTCGACGAAGAGGCCGGCGCGCGAAGTCTTCGCGTCGGTGAACGCGCCTCGAGCGTGCCCGAAGAGCTCGGACTCGATGAGGTTCGCAGGCACCGCGGCGCAGTTGATCGCGACGAACGGTCCGTCCTTGCGGATGCTCTTCGCGTGGATCGACCGCGCGATGAGCTC
>JBGTSH010000051.1:0-43064 GCA_041940405.1 Polyangiaceae bacterium | reverse complement strand
GGACAACGCGGCGCGCGTCACGATCAACCAGACGCTGATCGTCGCTCTCGGCAAGAGCTTCGAGGGCGTGGCGGTCACCGACTTCAGCCCGCCGAGCATCGACGCCGAGCACGCCGATCCCGAGTCGGAGTGCTACGGCTGCCACCAGACGCTCGATCCGATGCGCGACTACTTCCGCGCCTCGTACACGAACTTCTACGGGCAGCAGCTCGATCCCGATCGTGTGGATCTGCAGGCGGACTTCGTCTTCCGCGGCGTCGAGGCACAGGGCAACGGCGTCGGCGACCTCGCCAACACGCTCGCCTCGCACCCCGACTTCCCCTACGCGTGGGCGCACAAGCTCTGCTACTACGCCAACTCCGCTGCCTGCGTCGAAGGGGCGGAGCTCGACCGCGTCGTAGCGGCGTTCCGCGACTCCGGCTTCAACTTCCAGACGCTGGTGACCGAGCTCTTCGCGTCGCCGCTCGTCTCGGGTAGCGCCTGCATCGCCGGCGTCGATTCCGGCACGACGGCGACCATCGCGCGCCGCTCGACCTTCTGCAACCAGCTGTCGCAGCGCACGGGGGTCGAGGACATCTGCGGGATTCGCACCCACTTCCGCGACGGAACGACGCTGCAGAACAAGGTGCGTGACGCCGTCGCCTCGGTGCCGGACGACACCTTCAGCCGCGCGGTCGTCGAGCCCGTCGTCATCGCCGAGACGAGCATGTTCTCGCGTGCGAACCTCGAGGCGGCGTGCGTGCAGGCCGCCACGAACGGCTACGCCACGATCTACGGCGAGTCGACCTCGGAGGAGGCGACCCTCGCGATGGTGACCGACCTCATGGGTCTGTCACCGTCGGATCCTCGGCACGCAGAGGCGCTCACCATCCTCCGCGATCACGTGGCCGAGGCGGTCGAGGAAGGAAAGACCGAGACGCAGGCGCTCCAGTCCGCGTTCGTCCTCGCGTGCATGTCCCCCACCGTCGCCGGCGTCGGCTTCTGAGGAGCGGAGATTGATCATGAACCGCAAGAACGAACTGAAGTTGGGCCGTCGCGGGGCGCTGGGCGCATTCGCCACCGTGTTGGGATCGCTCGCGACGGGCATCCCGGCCAAGATCCTTCTCGACCCGCTGAGCGCTTCGGCCGGCGAGCTGCCGCCCGCCAAGACGCTCATCCTCTCGAGCTCGAGCAACGGCGATCCGTTCAACGCGAACGTGCCGGGGATGTACGACTTCGGGCCCAACGAGATCTTCCACTCGGCGGATCCGGCGATGGCCAAGACGGCGATCGACCTCGCCGGGACGGCGAGCTTCGCGGCGAAGCCGTGGGCTCAGCTGCCGCAGAACATCCTCGATCGCACTGCGTTCTTCCACCACGCGACCTATACGCCGGTCCACGGCGAGCTCGGACGAGTGCAGAAGATGATGAACGCGACCGAGAAGAACGACATGCTCATCTCGCTCATCGCGCACGAGCTGGCTCCGCTGCTCGGCACGGTGCAGGCCGATCCGGTGAGCCTCGGCGCGACGGGCGGCGAGCTCCTCAGCTCGCAGGGGCGCATCCTCGGGAACGTGGCCCCGCTCTCGGTCCGCCAGGCCCTGGGCGGCGTGGAGGGTCCGCTCAAGGATCTGACCGCGATGCGCGACAAGGAGATCGACCGCATCTACAACCTGTACCGAGAGCGCGGCACGCCGACGCAGCTGACGCTGCTCGACGCGTGGGCGCGCTCGCGGGACGAGGTGCGCGGCATCAGCCAAGACCTCATCGAGCGCCTCGACCTGATCGACGCCAACAACGCGCCGAACCAGGTCCGAACCGCGGCCGTCCTCGCCGCGATGAACATCGCGCCGGTCATCACGATCCACCTCGACTTCGGGCGCGACAACCACAACGACTCCGACTTCGAGACCGAGACCGAGATGCACCTCGAGTCGATCGCGCTCCTCGAGTCGCTCATGACCGAGCTCGATACGATGAAGGCCGACGGGACGCTCAAGCAGGACGTCCTCATCGGGACGCTCAACGTGTTCGGACGAACGCTCAAGAAGAAGGGCATGGGCGGCCGCGATCACAACTCGGGCCACCACGTGATGATGCTCATGGGCAACGGCATCAAGGGCGGCATCGTCGGCGGCGTCGTGCCGAACGGGCAGAATACCGACTACATCGCCTCCGCGATCGACTCGGCGACCGGCGCAAAGGGCGGCGACATCCCGTTCGAGGAGACGCTCGGCGCCGCCGGCAAGACGCTCGGCCACGCGCTCGGCGTGAGCGAGGCGCGGCTCGATCAGATGATCGAGGGCGGAAAAGTCGTAAAGTCGGTCATCGCCTGAGCCCGGTCCGAAGCGGGCGGCGCTCCACGACGGCTCGAGCGCGTGTAACCTTGAGCTCGAGATCGCTTGAAGCCGTCGCTCGTCCTCTCCCTGCTCTTCGCCGGAGCCTGCTCGCTCGAGGGTCTCTCGGACGGGACGGGTGGGGGGACGAGCGCGTCGACGACGCAGACGGCTGCATCGACGGCGGCCACGACGTCCTCGACCGGCGGCGCCGGAGGTGAGGCGAGCGTCTTTTCGTGGGTGACCAGCTTCGGCAACGATCTCGTTCAAGGGACGAGCCCCTACGGGTCCGACGCAGGGAGCGGCTCGACGCTCAGGATGAGCGACGCCGGCCCCGACGGCGATCTGTGGATCGCAATGGCGACCAAAGGCTCGATCGATCCGGACGGCGTCGGGGGCGCCGAGGCGGTCGGCAATCCGCTGTCGACGAACCTGTTCGTGGCGCACGTCGCGGCTGACGGTGCGCTCCTCGGCTTCTTCGCGTTCGACGGCGACTTCATCGACATCGACGACACGCTTCAGGTCGGCGGCGTCGTGCGGCTGCCGGGCGACGCGGTCGCGATCCTCGGCACGCTCAAGGGCGGGAGCCTGGACTTCGGCCCGGTGGGGACGGTCACCATGACGAGCGCGTCCGACGATGCGTTCGTCGTCCGCATCGACGCGACAGGAACGCCGACGCACGTGCGCCAGCTGGGCGGCGCGAACGGACAGGTCCTTCGAGCAGGCGCGCTCACTGGCCAGCGGCTCATCGTCGTCGGGCGCTTCAAGCGAGTGCTCGATGTAAGGGTTCCCGAAGGAGCCTCCGACGCGGCGTGCGCCTACAACCAGCCGATGGAGAACTTCGAGCGGTCACTCGTCGCTTCGTTCGATGTAGGCGATCTCGCCTGCGTGCGGCTCGCGACGTTCGCTGCGACGACCGACGGCGCCGTCCAACAAGCCCACGCGGTCGCCGTCGACGCGTCGGGGATCTACGTCGCCGGAACGTTCACCCGTGAGCTCATCGCGCCGACGCTTCCGGCGATGAACTACTCCGCCGCCGAGGACGGGTACATCGTCGCGCTCGAGCCGAACCTCCAAGCTCCCGAGGCGCGCTGGGCGGCGCGGCTGACCAGCAACCGCGCTTCGGCGAACGACGGCGCCCGAGCGCTCAGCCTCTGGGGCGGATCGCTGTGGGTCGGCGGCTTTCAGGAGCGAGGAACGAACGCGGTGATGAGCATGGAGCCGGCGCTCGGCGTCACCGACATGTCCGTGCCGACTTGCACGCTCTCGCTCGCCGACGGCCGCGACGGGGTGGTCGGCAGGCTCGAGCCCTCCACCGGAGAGTGTCAGGGCGCAGTGGTCTTGGGTGCCGCGCAAGAGGACGAGGTGAGAGGAATGGCCGCGCTCGACGACGGCATCGTCGCGACGGGTTTCACCACCGTCGGCATTCCCACGCTGGACGGCGCCGCGGGCGGAGGATCGCGCGACGGCTTCTTCGCCCGCTTCGATGGGGCGACCGGCGTGACGGTCTCCGGCGGCTTGATGCTCGGCGGCGTATCGTGGGACTACCTCGACGCGGCGCGGCCGGTCGAGGGCGCGCTCGTGCTCGGCGGGTCGTATGACGCGAGCTTCGATGTTCTCACCGGCCACGCCGACTTCTACGTCGGAAAGATGACCATACCGTAACGTTATGCCGGACTGGCGGCGTCGCGCCGCGCTGGTAATGTCGGTCCTGCCAGTTCACCCCCCAGCCCTCCTCACTTCGAGAGGGGGGCTCACCCTCAGAACCGGCCGCCGAGCTGGAATACGAAGCCGCGCGGAGAGCGCGAGACAGGTGCCGGGCCGCCGGGCTGGCTCGAGAGCTCGAATCCGAGCCAGATCGATGCGCCGATCACCGCCGCTCCGCCCGCACCGGCGAGGACGGCGCCGGCGGTCCACAGGTCCCGAACCCGATCGACGCGATCGTCCGGGCAGGCCGGCGCGCAGCCGTGGTCGTCGTCACGCATGTCCGACACGTCGAGGTGACCGGCGATGGCCAAGGCCGCCGCCGCGGTCAGCGCGACGAGCCCCGCGCTCCCGACGGTGATGGGCCCGACGAGGCTGGGCGGCTCGTCGCCTAGGGCCGCTCCGGGATCGAGCGTGAGCGTCCGCGTCGTTCGGCTTCCTGCCTCGAGATCGACGACGTCGCTCCTTCGTATGTGCCCCGGCGCCTCGACGCGGAGCTCGTGCCGGCCCGGGTCGAGCTCGATTACCTGACCGACAGGCCTCTCGACCCCGTCCACGAAGAGCTTGTCGTTTGCTATCGGATCGCCGCCACGGCTTCGGACGGCGACTGTCAGGCGGGCCAGCTTTTGGTCGACCTCACCCAGCCAGCGCTCGCAGTCCTTTGCCAGCTCGCCGGGACAGGCCCCGATGCAGAGGCGCAGCTCGGCCTTGCTGCGGACGAGCCCGCCCTGCTTGCGCGCTTGCTGTGCACCCTCGTACGAGGTGACGCAGGCGTCTCCTGGATCCGCGAACGAGATCGACGACAGGGTGAGGAGCGCGGTCGCGACGGCGCTTGCGACGGCCGAGAGGGCGCCGTTTCTTCGTGCCATCGTGCGGACTGTCAGCCCCCGCCGGGCGGACCATAACCGCCACCGGGCGGACCATAGCCGCCGCCCGGGGGACCATAGCCGCCGCCCGGGGGACCATAACCAGCGCCGGGGGGACCATAGCCCGCGCCCGGACCATAGCCGCCGGGCGGGCCTTGCCAACCGCCGCCAGGAGGACCGCCATAGCTCTGGAACTGCGACGAGCCGGTGCTGCCAGAGATGCGCGTGTAGACGATTGCCGCGCCCAGACCGACGACGGCGCCGGCGGGGAAGACGCCCACGCAACAGGCGAGCAAGCCGCCGAGGATGACGAGCATCGACAAAAGACCAAAGAGGAAGATGTTTCCTTTCTGACCTTCGGTCGCACGCCAGCTCGCCTGCATGGCCTCGATCGGACCCATGTTCTTGTCGACCACGTAGTAGTTGGTCTGGCTGAGCGCGAGCGCGGCGTAGATCCCCGGGATGATCAGCAGCAAGAAGCCGACGATCACGCACAGACCCACGAGGAACTGCGCGCCGAGGAGGGCAAGGAAACGATTGCCTCCCGAGAAGATGTCGCCGAACCGCGGCTGCTCGCCGCGCGCCGCCGAGAGGAACACGCGCGTGATGCCGACGTTGAAGAAGGCGCCGGCGACGAGGCCGATCAACGTGCCGACCAGGTTCATGCCAATCTGCACGTTCTGGTCGCCCGACGCCGCGCCGATGCCGTTGATCACCTGGCCGGGCACCCCCGCGATGAGCTGGCCGACGAAGGGAGCGAAGATGAGCACCGGCCAATGGACCTTCACGATCTCCCACGCGGCGCTCAGAACTTCACCCGGCTCCCAAGGGATGGGGCCGCCCCCGGCTTGGGGCGGCGGGACGAAGTTGGAAGGATCGGTCGGCGGCGCGTACGGGTTGAACGTCACGGGGCCCGAAAGATAGCAGCGTCAAAGGCCCTGGGGATAGGCGCCCCGCGCTCTCTCAGAAGCACTCGCGTTTGACTCGGCGGATCCCGCTCTTGTCGATGAACCAGGGCGGATCGCAAGGGCGGGGCGTGCCCGCGGTGCTCGTCGGTTTCGGCGCCGAGCGCGGCGGACGAGGCGCTTCCGGCGCGACCTGGGGTGAAGCGCTCGCGTCGCTCTCGACGCGAGGCTCGGCAGTCGTCGTCGTCGGAGCGACGGCGGTGTCGGCTGCGCTCGCAGTGGGCAGCCCTTCGTCGTTCCGCGAGGGCGACGCCGGCGGCGCGCTCGTGGCGCTCGCAGCGACACCGCCGCGAAGCGCGAGCCACGTCGCGCCGACACCGATGCCGGCCGCCGCGCAGAGGCCGATCGCGATGGCGAGGAGGGGGGCGGTCTTGCGACGATCGTCGGGCAGCGGTCCGGGGCTCGTGATCGTGTGCGTCCCTCGATCGCCACGATCCGAAGGAACGACGGGCGGCGGCCTGACAGACTGAGGCGGCTGTGGAATGAAGGCCGCCCGCGCCCCCGGCGCGCTCGGCGGCGGCATCGGCGTGGCCGCCATCGGCACCGCGGCACCGCGATCCAGGCGAGCCGCCACGTCACGACGCGCGTGGAGCGTCCGCGCAGCGACGCGCTCGACGAGCGCGCCGACGACGGCGGGCGCGGCTGGAGGGGTCGCCGCTTCGATCGCGGCCGCCATTTCGAGCGCGGAAAGGTAGCGCTCGTGCGGCTCGCGGCGGAGCGCGCGATGGACGGCCTCTGCGAGGGCCGGCGGCACCCACGGGGCTACCTCGTGAAGGCTCGGCACCGCCCCGGCGATGACGCGCGCATAGAGGGCGCCCTCGTTCGCCACTTCGTAGGCGCGCCGTCCGGCGAGGAGCTCCCACAGGACGACGCCCGAGGCGTAGATGTCCGAAGAGCGCGTCACCTCGTCGCGCGACAGCTGCTCCGGCGCCATGTACGCCGGTTTGCCTTTGACCTGGCCGGCGCGCGTCTGCGAGAGGCGCACGTTCGCGAGCGCGACGCCGAAGTCGGCGACGCGCGCCACGCCGTCCGCCCCGACGAGCACGTTGTGGGGCGAAACGTCGCGATGAACGATGCCGAGGGGCGCTCCATCGGGCCCGCGCGCTTCGTGCGCCGCGTGGAGGCCGCGACAGAGACCGCAAACGATGCTCGTCGCGACGTCGACGGGCATGCGCTCGCCCTGCTCGCGCAGCGCGTTCAAGAGACCCGCAAGCGATTCGCCGTCGACGAGCTCGAGCACGATGAAGGTCTCGGCGCCCTCGCGGACGACGTCGAGCGTCTCGACGACGTTGGGATGGCGGACGCGCGCTGCGAGCCGCGCCTCGTCGAGGAACATCGCCACGAAGTCGGGCTCCGACGCGAAGTGAGGGTGCAGCCGCTTGATCGCGACGAGCCGCGAGAACCCGACCGCCCCGACCTGCCGGCCGAGGTAGATCGTCGCCATCCCGCCGGAGGCGATCGGCTCCTCTAGGGCGTAGCGCCCGAGGACCAAGGGCCCGCTCGTGGCCATGGGTCACCGTACTTGAGACCCAGCGGTGGCGCTACGTGAGGACGCGCTACGTGAGGTTCGTCAGCGGCGAGGAGCAGAAGTCGGGGTTGCCGAAGGTCGTCGCCTCGATCCCGAAGAGGTGCAGCATCGCAGTGAGCAGGTTGTTGTGCGACCGGTCCGAGAGACCGTCGTTGCGCAGGAAGCGTCCACCGCGAAGGCCGCCACCGCCTCCGCCGAGGAGGAACGGCATGTCGTCCTTGCTGTGGCTGGGCGGGTCCGCGAGCTCTGTGCCGAAGAACACGACGCTCTCGTCGAGGAGGGTGTGATCGCCCAGGCTGACCGCGTCGAGCGCTTGGAGCAGGTAGGCGTGCTGCTCGGCGTACCACCTGTAGATCTGCTCGCACTCGTCGGGCCGGAAGCCGCCGTCGTGCTGGTAGTAGTGGTGATGCTGGTTATAGCCGAGCCACGGGAAGGTGTGCTTCGCCTCGGTGTCTGTCCATTGCAGCGATCCGACCGAGGTGATGTCGCAGGCGAAGGCCATCACCATCATGTCGATCATGAACTGTCCGACCTTGGGGATCGCGGCGTCGGTCGACGTGTTGACGATCGATCCATCGCTGGCGGAGTTGAGGCCGGTCGCCGGATCGTAGTCCGAGGTGTCGACGAGCTCCGGAGCCTGGCAGATGGCGCTCGGGACGATGCCGCTCTCGAGCGCCTTCTCGAGCTCGCGGATCTTCTCGAGGTGCTGCTCGAGCTTCTGCTTGTCGCTCGCGCCGAGGCGCGCCGCGAGCTTCTCGTAGCGGCGGTCGACGTAGTCGAGGATCGACTTCTTTCGCTCGATGCGCACCGCCGCCTCGCCGCTGTCGTTCGGGTCGAGGGTGCCGAACAGGTCGTCGAAGATCTGCTGAGGATCCAGCCGTGGCGGGATGGGGCTGTGGGCGCCGTCGTTCTCGAAGTTCGCCGAGTTGATCGGGTGGAGCAGGCCGTGCGACTTGCCCGTTCCCCAGCGGACCGCCATCTCGATGCTCTTCTTCGGCTTGCCCGCCGAGGCCGTGGCTGCGATGACCTGATCGATCGACGGTCCGCTCGCGTAGCCGTCGCCGGCCTGCCCGGTGCCCGTGAGCCAGGCGACGATCCCCGATTGGTGCTGCTCGCCCTGAGCGCTGTACATGCTCAGGCCGTCCATCACGAGCAGCTTGTGCTTGATCGGCTCGAGCGGGGCGAGGATCGGGCTCAGCGCGAAGTCGGTCTCGGTCCCCGTGGGGCGCCAGCGGTTCTGGCCGCTGCCGTCGTTCACGACGCTCCCGCCCGGCGTGTACACCGCGAGGAAGCGTTGCGCGAGGGCAGGGGCGGCGCTGGCGCTGCGCGGAGGCTGCATGGCTTCGAGCCAGGGGAGCGCGATCGCGATGCTGCCCGCGCCCCTGAGCACCGAACGCCGGCTCAATCGGAAGGGTCGCATCTCGTTACTCCTCCCTCTCCGGCAGGTAGAGGAACGCATCGGTCTGCGTGATCTCCAAGAGGAGCGACCGGATGTCGGAGCCCGACGCGGTGAACGCTTCGTGGATCCTGTCGGTGGTGCACGCGTCCTCGGAGCCGAAGGTTCGGCCGTAGGCGAAGTTCAGCCAGTTGTTCGCGAAGCAGATCTCGATCGCTTCGGTCTGGGCAATCTCGTTCACGAGCTCGACCGGACCGGTGACGACCGTGTTGCTCCCGGGCACCTTGCCGCTGGCGTCGATCGTCACGCCGTTCTCGGTGTCTCGCCAGAGCCCGACGGGATCGAAGTTCTCGAGCGCGAGGCCGATCGGATCCATGAGGCTGTGGCAGGACGCGCACGCCGGATCGGCGCTGTGCTGCGTGAAGCGCTCGCGCGCCGTCGCGCCCGAGTAAGGATCCGGGGGCTTTACCTTCTCAGCGATCTCGCCGGTCGGGACGGGGATCGAGTAGCACATGATCTTTTGCGAGATGAACGAGCCGCGCGTCACCGGGTTGGTGGTGTTCGAATGGATCGTCCCGGCGAGCATGCCGGCTTGCAAGAGGAGCCCGGCGCGCTTCGTCGCGTCGACCGAGACCTTCTGGAACTCGTCGCCCTCGACTCCCTCGATTCCGTAGAACGTGGCGAGCGGTCCGTTGACGAACGTGTACGGTGCCGTCAGCGCTGCACGCCAGGAGCCGGAGCCTTCGAAGATCTCGTACTCCAAGAAGCGCTGCGTCTCTTCACGCATCAGCGCGCCGGTCGCCGACGAGAACGTCGGGAAGAAGAAGTCGTCGCGTTCGAGGCGCGAGAGGTTGGCGATCGGCAGCAGGTTGTCGAAGAAGAAACGAATCACCGGCCGCGATCGCGGATCGTCGAGCATGCGGCTCGCGTGGGCGTGGACGCCTTCCTTGGTAGAGAGCTCGCCCGAGGTCGCGGCCTCGAGAAGGAGCTCGTCGGGCTGCGTGCCCCACAGGAAGTAGGAGAGGCGCGTAGCCATCTCGTAGCCCGTCGGGCGGCGGAACTTCGAGCCGTCCGGGTCGGGCTCGCCGAGCTCGACCCGGTACAAGAAGTCGGGCGACTGCAGGATGGCTTCGATGACCGCCGCCAGGCTGGTCCTGAAATCGGCCTGGGCTCGGATTGCCTGCTGCAGGGCCATGAGCTCATCGAGCTCGCCTTCTGCCAGCGGACGCCGGAAGGCTCTGGTCGCCAGCCGCTCGATCGCGCTCGTTGCGCACGCGAGCTCGGTTTGTGGGTCGGTCGCCTGCGTGATCGAGCCCGCGCACGGATCGAGCCGCGCGAGCGCATCAGGGGACGCCGTCGCACGCAGCGCCACGTCCTCGGCCACCGAGCTGTAGGTCTCGGCCAGGAGGCTCGAGACCGACTGCGCGTCGGCGTCGTTGCCGAAGCCGTTGCCGAGCTCTTCGCTCGGGAAGGCGTTCGCCGGCTCGGTGTCGTCGCCGAGGAGATCGCGCACGGTATTGTTGTACTCGAACCGCGTCAGGCGCCGGATCGGTGCTCGGCCCGGGAAAATGGCGCCTTCGTCATCACAGGAGAGCGCGCCCGAGGCCGGGCCGTTCGGCTCGCCGATATCGCCGACGCAGCCGAACGCGCTCGCGGCGAGGACCGATGCGAAGAACTTCCAGCCGGCCGGGGGTGCGGGAGGCATGGCTCGCTCCGGTTACCACGGTAAAAACGAGACGTATCGGGCGCGCTACTGCAAACGACCAAGGATCCAGCGCTGGAGAAAAATTCGGTACGCTGCGGCCCAGAGCATGCGATCCCAACCGCCGCGAGGCCCCGAAGGCACGCTGACCGACGTCCGGCCGGACGTGGTCGAGCTGCCGGACGTGCGGCTCGTCCTCACGCCTCCGCGCGGTAAGAAGGTCGCCATCCCGCTCGGTGTAGCGCCGCTCGTCTTGGGGTCCGATCCTGACTGCGACGTCATCGTCGACGACGCCCGCGTCTCGCGCAAGCACTGCGAGGTCCGCCGCGACGGTCGTGCGGTCGTCATCCGTGACCTCGGGAGTAAGAACGGCACGTTCGTGGACAAGGTGCCGGTGCGCGAGGCGTACCTCGAGCCGAAGCTCGTCGTGACGATCGGCGGCGCGCGCCTGACGCTCGAGGCATCGGGTGGCTCGGCGCGCCTCGAGCTCTCGCGCGGGGTCCGCTTCGGCGAAGCGCTCGGCGCGAGCGTCGCGATGCGCGCGCTCTTCGCGAACCTGGAGCGTGCGGGGCAGACCGACGAGACGATCGTGCTGCTCGGTGAGTCGGGCACCGGCAAGGAGCTCTTGGCGCGCGGCATCCACGACGTGTCCCGGCGGCGCACAGGACCATTCGCGGTCTTCGATTGCAGCGCTGTCGCGCCGACGCTGCTGGAGGCCGAGCTCTTCGGCTACGTGAGGGGCGCCTTTACCGGCGCCGTGCAGTCGCATGCCGGGGTATTCGAGCAAGCCCACGGCGGGACGCTGTTCATCGACGAGCTGGGGGAGCTGCCGTCCGAGCTCCAGCCGAAGCTCCTGCGCGCGCTCGAAGCCCGCCAGGTTCGGCGCATCGGTGCTTCGGAGTGGCTTCACGTCGATGTCCGCATCGTCGCCGCGACGCATCGCGATCTGCGGGCGCGGGTGGCGGCCGGACAGTTCCGGGAAGACCTCTACTACCGGCTCGCGGTGGTCGAGGCGTTGATCCCACCGCTCCGCGACCGGCGCGACGACATCCCACTTTTGGTCGAGCACTTCCTCGCGAGCCAGTCGCCGCCCCGAACCTGGGCCGACCTGCCCCCGAACGCCGTCGAGCTCTTACGGGCCCACGAGTGGCCGGGGAACGTCCGTGAGCTGCGCAACACCGTGGCGCGGCTCATTCTTTTTCCGACGAGCGTCCCTCCGAGCGGTCCGACCTCTGCGCGACCTGGAGCTTTCGACGGGAGCGCGCAGGGCGCCGCGCTCTTGGGCTTGCCGCTCCGCGAGGCGCGCGAGGTCATGGTCGAGCAGTTCGAGCGTGCCTACATCGGAGCGAAGCTCGGCGAGCACGGAGGCAACGTCTCGCGCGCTGCTGAGGCGATGGGTGTCTCCCGCCAGTTCCTTCATCGCTTGCTCGAGCGATACGGCATCGCGCGCGGCTGACCGCCGATCTAGGCTTGGCGGATGGGTTCGCTCGCCCTCCGGATCGTCGTTTGCTCAGCTCTTGCGATGCCGGCGCTCGTCGGCGGATGCAACGAGGTGGAGGTCCACCGGTCGGCCGAGGCGCTGTTCGTCGTGCCATCGTCGCTCGATGAGCTCTCGGAAGAGACGTACTTCGATCATCCGTACCCGAGCGACCTTCGGCTCGAGGATGGGTACGTGCGTTTCGCCGGCTACCCCAATCCGCGCGGCGTCGGGCTGCTCGCCGAGTACATCGCGTTCATGGACGGCAGGCTCACGGGGTTCTCGCCGGTGGCCGCGGGCTTCATGCGCTTCTCCGGCGCGATCGATCCGGACAGCTTGCCCGATCCGGCCGAGGCGCAGACGAAGCAGGGCGCCGTCCAGCTCATCGACGTGGATCCGTCATCGCCGGAGCGCGGTACGCGCAAGCCGATCTACGTGACCTTCCGCCCGGACGAGGGCGCCTACTGGCAGAAGAACACGCTCAGCTTCATGCCGGTCCCCGGGTTTCCTCTCCGCTTCAACAATCGCTACGCGGTCGTCGTCACCGACGACGCCAAGACCGCGGACGGTGCGCCGCTCGCCCAAGCCGAGACCCTCGCCCAAGTGGTCGGCGTCGCCACGCCGAGCACCGGCGCGATCCAGGCGCTCGCCTCCGACTGGGCCGGCGCCGTGAAAGAGGTCGAGGCGGCGGGCGTCTCGCCCGAGCGCATCGTGCACTTCTCGGTGTTCACCACGAACGATCCGACCGCCGAGTTCATGGCGGCGGCGGCCGCGCTGCCGACGCAGATCGAGGCGCCGACGGCGGACTCGGGAGCGTGGGACATCGTCAGCCAGACGGACGAGTTCATCGAGTACGGCGGCTCCTACGGGCCGACGCCGAACTACCAAGAGGGAACGGTGCCGTACCGCGCGTTCGGCAACGGCGGCGGCTTCGTGCTCGACGCAAACGGCGTCCCGCAGATCCAGAACACCTTCGATGCGCGCTTCGCGCTTACCGTCCCGCGGGTGACTCCGTGCCCGATGCCCGAGGGCGGCTACCCGATCGTCCTCTATGCACACGGCACCACAGGCGACTACCGCTCTTTCGTCCTCGACGGCACGGCGCGGGCTCTCGCAGAGCAGTGCATCGCGACGATGGGCGTCGATCAGATCTTCCACGGCACGCGGCCGGGAGCGCCCGACAACTTCAGCGAAGTGCAGATCCTCTTCTTCAACTTCCTCAACGTCGAAGCGGCGCGCACCAACGTTCGCCAGAGCGGTCTGGACGAGATCCAGCGCACGCGCCTCTTCACCGAGTCGCACATGGTCGTCCCGGCCTCGGTCAGCGCGACGGACGCCGAGGTCAGGTTCGACGCGTCGAAGCTCATGTTCTTCGGGCACTCCCAAGGCAGCCTGAACGGCCCGCTCCTCCTCGCAGGCAGCGCCGCTCCGCGCGGCGCCGTGCTCTCGGGCGCGTCCGCCATCATGCAGATCACCCTGCTGGAGAAGACGAAGCCGGAGCCGAACGTCGCGCTCCTCGTGAAGCAGCTGTTCCTCGGCCTCTTCCCCGACGAGTACGAAGAGGTCTCGCTCCTCTATCCGCCGCTCGCTCTCGCGCAGACGATCGTCGATCCCGTCGATACTGTGAACTACGCGCGCTACGCGCAGAGAGAGCCGGTCTTCGGCTCGCCGAAGAGCCTCTACATCACCGAGGGCGTGGGTCCCGACGGCACCGGCGACAGCTACTCGCCCCCGCGCGGCTGCGAAGCGCTTGCGATGGCGTTCGGCGTCCCCATCCAGACCGCCGTCATCCACGAGCCCCAAGACGCAGCGTGGGGCGGCCTCGACGAAATCACGATTCCAGCCGAAGGCCTCAGCGGCAACCTCGGCGGCGGCCTGGCGAGCGGCGTCCTCGCCCAGTGGGAGCCCCAAGGGGACGACGGTCACTTCGTCGTCTTCGACATTCCCCGCGCGAGGAAGCAGTCCTCGGTGTTCCTCAGGAACCTGGCCGATGACCCCATCGGACGGGTACCGGCTCCCTAGCCGGTCCGCGCCCGGCAAGGCATTTCGCGGCCTGCCCTTGACAAACTGACGTGTCAGTTCTAGAAACTGACACGTCAGTTTTATGGCCAACGCCGGCTATTTCCCCGCGCCCGAGCGCAGGCTGCAGATCCTCGAGTCGGCCAAGCAGGTCTTCGCGAAGCGCGGCTACCACGACACGAACATCAGCCACATCTGTGAGGACCTCGGCATCGCGCGGGGCACGCTCTACCAGTACTTCAAGAGCAAGCACGAGGTGTTCGCCGCGATCGTCGAGGGGCTCCTCGCGCGCGTCCGTGAGGTGGTGGCGACGGAGCCGCCGATCGAGCTGCCCGAAGGGATCAGGCCGACGCGTGACCAAGCGGTGGCGTTCGCGGCGGGCTCGATGCGAAGGTGCCTGCGGGCGGTCTTCGAGGACGAGGCCAGCCTTCGCATCCTCGTCAGAGAAGCGGTCGGGCTCGACGTGCAGATCGATCGCATCGTGCACGCCATCGACGAGATCGTGATCGATCGCTTCGCGGCCGACATCGAGCTCGCGCAGAAGCTCGGTGTGCTCCGCAGAGACGTCGAGGCGAAGACGGCAGCGCTCTTCGTCCTCGGCGGCGCACAGAAGCTGGCGCTCGCTGCGATCGAGAGCGGCCGGGGGAAGTTGGATCTGAACGAGCTCTCGCGGTCGCTCGCCGAGCTCCAGATGCGCGGGCTGCTCGACGACTCGTACGGGCGCTGAAGGCGCTTTTTTCACATCGGGACAGAGGGAGGTCTTCGAATGGAATCGTTTCCGCCGTACGAGATGCTCGATCCTTGGGTGGCGCGCGCGACGGGCGAGACGAAGAAGCTCGAGCGCCTCTACCACAACACGAGGAGCTACGCGTGGGACCCGCGCGACGTCCTCGCCGAGCTCGAGAAGAAGCACGGCGGGATCCAGCTCTCGCCGGAAAAGCGCGAGGCGATCGGGCACGTCTTCACCGTGCTCCTTTGGGGAGAGCTCGCTGCGTGGAACATCGCGACCGAGCTCGCGCGCAGCCTCCCCGATCTCGACGCCCGCATGGCGGCGACGGGCCAGGCGTTCGATGAGGCGCGGCACTTCACCGTGCTTCGCGACTACCTGACGCGCGCCGGCGTGAACATCCCGCCGATGAACCCGTACGGGCGTCGCGTGCTCAAGAAGATCCTCGAGACCGATTCGATGCTGCAGAAGCTCTACGGGATGCAGCTCACGGTAGAGAATCTCGCGCTCGCGCTCTTCAAGCGGCTCGCAGCTTCGAACGTCGAGCCCGTGCTCACCGACCTGCTCGAGTACATCGAGCGCGACGAGTCGCGCCACGTGGCGTTCGGCGTGATCTACGTGCCCAAGCTCCTCTCGAAGAGCACGGCGATCGAGCGAGCCAAGAACTGGGCCTTCAACATCGAGCTCTTCGGGTACACCGTCGCGGGCGGCCAATGGATGGATCCGCACATGGAGAAGCTCGGCGTGGATCATCGCGAGCTCGGTCTCTCGGTGATGAAGCTGCACCAGCAGGTGATCCGCCAGATGGCCGAGGAGCTGGGCCTCGACTCGGGCAAGCAAGTACGCGGCGTCTACGGGCTCACGACCAAGCAGCACATGATGCTCGTCGACGCGCTCCACCCGAAGGACAAGGTGATGTCGGCGCGCCATCGGATCGCGCTCGGCGCGTTCGACCGTGCGATCCGGCATACCGCGACTTGGCTCTCCTGAGCGCCGAAGCGCCTACGGCCAGGCGGACGCGTCGATCCCCACGGGCACCGGGAGACCGAGGTCGGCGAGCGCCTGGCGAACGCCCTCGGCGTCGGAGGCGATCTTCACGCGATCGGGATCGACGCCCTCGGGCAGCGTCTGCTCGCTCGTGAACCACACCGCGCGCATTCCTGCGCCGAGCGCCCCCACGACGTCGGCGGCGAAGGAGTCGCCGATGTGGATCATGTCCCTCGCTTCGACGCCGAGACGGTCCGCGATGAAGTGGAAGATGCGCGGGTCGGGCTTCTCGATGCCGACGCGGCCGCTGTCGACGACCACGCGGATGACGTCGCTCCAGCCCATCTCGTCGACGAGCTGCGCGAGCTGCCCCTCGGAGTTGGAGAGCACGCCGAACGGAATCCGGGCGCGCTCGAGATCGACGCAGATCCGGAACATGCCGGCGACCGGGCGTCGCCAGAGGTTCTTGCGCGGCTGCTCGCTCCAGAGCCACTCGACGGTGGCGGCGCGGTAGACCTCGGGGACGCCGGCGTCCTCGAGGAGGCACGACATGAGCTCTCGCCACGGGTGGCCCGACGCGCCGCTGCGAACGATCTTGTCATAGAGCGCCCACGCCTTCGGGAGCGCCGCGTCGATCGCCGCCTCTTTCACGTCCAGGCCGCGCCCGCGAAGCCGGCGCGCGAGGAGCGACGGATCCAGGCTCGCGAGCGTCTGACCGAAGTCGATCGAGATCGCGCACGGCGACGACATCAGGGCCTCGCCGTCGGATCGGAAGGGGAGAGAGGGTTGGGCCACCACTCGGTGAGGTCCTGCCGGTAAACGAGCAGCCGGAGGAGATCGATCCCTAGGGTCGCCTGGCCGCCGTACGACTTCATCGTTCCGGCCATGCCCGTCAGCGAGAGCTGAAAGCCCAGCGGCGCGCCGAGCACGACGCCCCCGACGAAGCCGCCTTGCGGGTCGGCCGGATCGAAGAGGCGCAGGTAGCCGCCGAGATCGACGGCGACGCCAAACGGGCCCGTCTGGAAGCCGCGCGTCGCTCCGCGAAGGAGAAACTGCATGTCGGTCCCCTCGGCCACGATCGGCGCGACGCGGACCAGGCCGCCGAAGATCAGGTCCTCTTGGGGGCTCGATCCGACGCCCACGTCGAAGGCCATGCTGCCGCGGACCGTTACCTCGGATTCATCGACGGTGAGGATCGTGGTGCCACCGCTGGCGGCAAGCCATGCGGACGTTTCCGCAGCCGCGGGAGCCGCCGAAAGCAAGCCGGCAAGAGCCACCAGAAAGGACGCAAACCTCACGAATTGCGTGGGTATCACGCCCGGCCGAACGCGCCTAGCGTGTCTCGAGGATGCGGCGCTCCACCAGGGCGATGGCCCGCCGATCGAAGAGAATGGCGTTGTGCCCGAGGTCCTCGAGCACCACCACCTCACCGCCGGGCAGCGCGTGCGAGACCGGGGTCCGGGTCAGGGCGTCACCGCCCGCCACGATCGACAGGTGAGGGATCGCTCTCGCGGGCGTCGCAAGACGGAGCTTACGAAGCAGCGCGCTCTCGCGGTCGATGTCGCGCGCGAAGGGGACCCCGAGGAGCTCGGCGCCTCGAACGCCGCCGAAGGGCGTGGCGAGCGCGGTCGTCGAGCGGACGCGCGCGTCGTCACGGAACACGGCGTAGTGCCGCGCGACGATCCCGCCCATGCTGTGACCCACGAGGTGGATCGAGGCATCCTGGGGGACGTCGGCCAAGAGGCCGGCGAGGCGGTCGGCGAGCGACTCTGCGCCGGGGCCCGGCGGGTAGCTGAAGGAGGCGACGTGGAGCCCGCGGTGTCGCTCGAGCGCGGCCCGCAACGGGCGTAGGACCCCTGCTGTCGCAAAGAGCCCGTGGATGAGCACGACCACGTCCTCGCCGGACCGCACGCCCTGCGGGAGGATCGGCGCGAGGTCGCGAGCGATCAGCATCGCCTGCTTCGCGTAGGCGCCCGCTTCGAGCGCGGTCAGGCGCAGCGAGCGCAGGAAGCTCATTCCGCTCCCTCCGGCTTCGCCGTCAGTCGGTGCCTACCTCGGTCTCGGTGCTCGCGCGCTCGCACCTCGCCCTCCGGTTTCATGCGTCGTCGCCCTCTTCGTCGAGGTCCAGCGGCTCGCCTTCTTCGCCGCTGGCGAGAAGCTCGAGCACGCTCTGCGCCTCTACCTGCGCCTCGTACTCGGGCTTGGACTCGAGGAACGCGGCGAGGTGCTCTCGTGCCTTCTTTCGTTCGCCGCGCGCCGCGAAGATGAGCCCCAGCACCATGTGGGCGTCGCCGTCTCTGGGCTCTTGCCGGAGGGCCATGCGCGCCTCGCGCTCGGCGCCGGCGAAGTCGCCCATGCGCCGGAGCGTTTGTGCGAGGGCCGTGCGCGCGCCGAGGAACGAAGGCGCGAGGAGCACGGCGGCACGGTACGCGTCGCGCGCCGCTTCGAGCTGCCGGAGCTCCCAGAACGCCGTACCGAGCAAGTTGTAGGCGTACGCGTTGTTCGGGTCGTCGAGCGTGATGCGCTTCAGCTCGAGGAGGGCGGCTTCGTAGTTCTTCTCGACGAGGAGCTCGGACGCTTCGCCGATGGCGTCCCACTGGCGTGCGTCGCGCTCGTCACGGCTCTCGGGGGCTCGCTTGCTGCCCATGAGCGCCTCATGTAGCCGTACCTTTGCGCGTGCGCCACCAGTGCCCAGCGTCGGCCGTTGTTTTCGTCTTCCGGTTCGCCGTGGCCCTGGGTGTGGTCCTGGCTTTCTGGGTGCCGGCGTCACGCCTCCTCGCGGCTTCCGGGGCGAGCGTTTGGCCGCTGCCGCTCGACGACGTGTACATCTACTTCGACTTTGCGCGGTCCACTGCTCGGGGATGCGTGCTCTGCTACACGGAGGAAGGAGGCCTCTCGAGCGGCGCGACGAGCCCTCCTTACGCGCTCGTTCTCGCTCTGGGCTGGGCGATCGGCTTCCGAGAGCGGGCGCTCGCGGTCTTCGCGGCGCTCGTCGCGGTCGTGTCGCTCGTGGATCTCTTTCGGTCGGCCTCGGAGCTCGCGCCGCGACCGCGCGGCCTCGCATGGTTGAGCCCGCTCGTTCTCGTCGGCGTTCCGGTGCTCTCGTGGTCGTGGGTCAGCGGGATGGAAACGGCGTTCGTCGCCATGATCGCCGGCCGAGCGCTCGCCTCTGCGTCGCGCACGTGGCGCTCGCCGCCCGAGCATCGGCCGCGCGCGCAGCTGCGCGCCGGCATCTACATCGCCCTCCTCGCGTGGGCGCGGCCCGAGTGCATCCCGCTCTCGCTTCTCCTCGCGGTCGTCGTCGGGCACGGCGCGGGCACGACCCCGCTCTTTGCTTCGCTCGGCCGAGCGGTCGGTCCGCTCGCGATCCTCGGCGGCGCCTGGGCGCTCGTCGTTCGCCGCGCGACCGGCGAGTGGGCCGCGGCAGGCGCCATCCGGAAGCTCGCCACGTCGGATCCCTACGGCACGAGCATCGACGTCGCTGGGGTCTGGCTGAAGAACCTGCTCCGCCTGGGGACCGAAGGCGTCGAGATTGCGCTCGGCGGCGGCCTGGGCGCGATGGCGATCGTCGGCCTCGCGCTCTCGGGCCTTTTGCATCGAGAGACACGACGCATCTCGGCGGCGCTCCTCCTCGGCGCGGCGAGCGCGCTCGCGCTCGTCTGCCTGAACACCACGGCACCGTTTCAGAACCTCCGGTACGCGACGCCGACGCTCTTTCTCGTCTTGCTCGCCGCCATCGTCGGCGTGCACGCATGGGCGCTGAGAAAGGAGACGCTGGGGCTCGCCGCAGCGGCGGTGCTCGCCGTCGCCGTCGCCGGCGCGGCGCGCGCGTTTCCGAAGCAGATCGATCATTACGCGAGAGCGTCGCGGAACATCGCACAGCAGCAGGTCGAGGTAGGCAGACGCCTGCGCGAGCTCGGCGCGCACACCATCTTCGTCGGCGACGCCGGGGCGATCCGCTACGTCTCGGACCTCCCGGTGATTGACGGGCTGGGCCTCGGCGGCTACCGCGATTTGCCGTTCGCCCGCGCGAGCGTGCACGGCATGCCGAGCGTCATCGAGCTCGTCGAGCGCCTGCCGCAAGACGAGCGACCGGACGTGCTCGCCGTCTACGACTCGTGGTGGCCGGGCCTCGGCGAGCGGTTCGGGCACCGGTGGTTCTCGGTCGAGATTGACGACAATGTCATTTGCGGCTCCGCCGAGAAGGTCGTCTACCACGCCGACTGGCGGCTGCTCGAAGACCGCGCGAGCATCGCAGCGGGTGCGCTCGACCGGATCGACGTGGCGGACCTGCTCGACGAGCGCGCGCATCGGCTCGAGTTCAGCCGGCCTCGAGGCGGCTACGTCGTCGAAGCCGTGCGAGAGGACGACGCCGGCACCGAGCGCTGGGACGCGGGACGCTTGCTCGCGGCCGGCCAAGAGCTCTCGTTCGATCTCGTGCTCGCCGCCGAGGTCGAGCAGGCGACGCTGGTCGTGATGAGCGATGAACGGCTCGCGCTCGTCGCGAACGTCGGAGACACGACGACGCGGCTCGAGGCAGCGCCCGCCGCTGGAGACGAGAGCGGCAAGCGGTGGCTCGCGGCACGAGCGACGCTGGGGAGGGCGAAACCCGGCGATAGGGTGCGCCTCGTCGCCGACGCAACTGCTCGAATCTTCTCGATTTTGGTCCTGCCGTGACCAAATCCTGACAATTGTGGCCTGTACCTGGCAGTTTGCCAGGAGTCTTCACAAAGCGCGGCCTCCCGGCCCCGTAGCCTGTACCTCACGCTTGATGACGAAGGTTCGCGTGTTCGACGCGGTTGTGGTCGACGACGGTGGCAAAAAGCGCCGCTTTGCCCGTGAGACCTTTCTTCTGCTGCCGCTGCGGGATCGCGTTCGTTGGATCCTTCAGAACCGCGCCGAGTTCTTCCTCGGAGACCGTCCCGTCGACGCGAAGGTGGCTCTCAAAGCCATCGCCAGCCCCGGCGCCGCCGCAGGGGACCCGGCCGACTCCGGCGACGTCGAGTAGGGTACCTTCACGCCGTGGCGGTTCGCATCGTCCGCTTGGGCTCGCCGCGGTCGCGCGGTGAAGGTCTCCGCATCGGCACCGTGCGGAGGCCGCCGCGCGGCGTACCGAAGAGCGACTTCGCGAGCGGCGACTGGTACGACGTCTGGTACCCCAACCTCGCGCCGAGCGAAGCGCTCGTGAAGAAGGGACAGGCGGCGACGACGGACGCCGAGTGGAAGGCGTTCGCGCGGGGCTACCGCGCCGAGATGCGCAAGCCTGAGGCGAGCCGCACGCTCGATCTGCTCGCCGCTCTCTCTCGGACTGCCGATTTCGCGGTGGGCTGCTATTGCGAGGACGAGGCGAGGTGCCATCGCGGGGTCCTGCGTGAGCTGCTCGAGGCGCGCGGCGCCCACTTGGCTGCCAAGTGATTGCGCCGCGCCCTCGGTGATCGCTACTGCTCGTCTGCGGAGAACTGGCACGCGTCCGGCGACGGGCAGGTGCCGCAGGCCTTGATGCCGCCCTCGCACTCGACCACTTGGGCCTCGGTGCAGGTGAGCTCGCACGTGCCCGAGCCCTGGCAGCACACGAAGCAGTCGCTCTTGCAGGTGAGCGAGCACGTACCGTTTCCGGTGCACCCGATCCCGCAGCCCGTGTCGCAGGTCATCGAGCAGTTGCTGTTTCCGGCGCAGCCACCGCCGCAGTTCTCGGCGCACTGGACGTCGCAATCGGATCCGCCGGCGCAGTCCAGATCGCAATTGCCCGCGAGCGTGCAGTCGACGGAGCACGACGACTGCCCTTCGCAACTGACGTCGCAGTTGCCGCCGACCGAGCAGTCGGCCGCGCAGTCCGACTTGCCCCCGCAGTCCAGGCTGCACGCCTCACCATTGCAGTCGAGGTTGCAGTCGGCCCCTTGATCGCATTCGAGGTTGCAGCCTTCGCCTTCGCAGACCTCATTGCATTCTTCGCCGATGCACGCCGGACAGTCCGGCGCACAGCTGCCCTCGGTCTCCTCGTCGCCGCACGCACCGAGCGACAGGACGAGCCCGAGCCCTCCGAGCGCGACGGCGGCTGCCCCCATTTGCGCGCGGCGCGCGGCCCCGGACATCATTGGGGCACCGCCTGGCAGCAGCCGGTGATGCAGTAGTAGTTCGGGGGGCACGGAGCGAGGTCGGGCGTCCCGCACGCCTGGATGCCGTCAGGACACTCGGGTGTTCCGCCGCCGCCGCCGCCGCCGCCATCGCCGAAGCAGTCGGCCGGAAGGACCGGCTTGCCGATGCACAGCTCGCAGTGGTCGCACTCGTTCAGGCAGCCGGGGACCGGATCGCACGGATGGCAGATCGTCGGATCGCCCAGATTGTCGAGCGTGCAGACGGTGCTGCCGTCGAGCCCTTCGGAGCCGCTCCAGACGTACATGCCGCTCCCGGCCGGGAGCTCGCAGCAACCGAAGCAGTCGCACCCGTTGGGCGTGAGCGGACCGCAGACGTCGGAGCACGTCTGGCTCTGCATCGTCGAGAGCTCCGTGCAGCTCTGTCCATTGAATGGCTCGAAATCGCCGCCCTGGTACTCGCAATTGTCTCCCAGGCTGGGTTCCGGATAGAAGTCATCCGGGATGGAGTGGGTGTCGCACTGGTGATCCCAGTAGCAATCGTCGTTGCCGGTGCCGCTGTCCTGGTCCCAATAACAGTCGAGCTTGCAGGGCGGGCCGGGCTGCCCCGGGATGCCTCCATAGAGGCTGTCTTCGGTGTTGTCGCAGGGGCCGAGACAGTCCGGATCCTGGTAGTCCAGGAGCCCGTCCATGTCGTTGTCGAGCAGATCCCCGCATTCGTAGAGGTGGCCGTCGCATTCGACCTCTACGGTGGGCGCCGGAGGAATGCCGGTGCTCGTGGTGCTCATCGTGCCGGTACTGGCGGTGCTCGTCGGGCCGAAGCCCGTGCTGCCTCCGGCGTTGCCGCTTCCGCCGTTGCCGGTCGTCGTCGATCCGGCGCCCGCGCCATCGGTGCCGGTGGAGCCCTGATCGTCGTCCGAGCAGGCTGCGAACGCGACGAGCAGAGCGAGTGCAGAAGCCGAGATAGCTCGATTTTGGTTCATTCGGATCTCCTCGTCATTGGAAGACGAATACGCCTTTCAAGTCCTCGGTCGACGAGATCGGGGTCCCGTCTTTGATGCTCGTCGCCCGGAACTGGTAGATCATCCCGGGCGTCAGCGCGGGACCGCCGTAGCTGACCTCGGCGGGCGAGCTCCCGCCGGGATCGAAGTTGCCGGTGGTCTCCCACACGAGCGTGCCCAGCGCGTCGTAGACGGTGACGTGGTACTCGTCCTCGCTCGAGTCGTCCTCCCACACGAACGTCGGCGTACCGCTCACCGGCTCGATGTCGTTCGCGCCGGGCGAGACGACGGCGAGCGCGCCGGTGACCTTGAAGCCTTCGCCCGCCGTGACGTTGCCGCCGGCGACGGTGATATGGACGATGTCGGTGCCGCCGATCGAAGTGTCAGGATCGCGTACGAGGCCGTCATTTTCGAACGCGGCCAGGACCGCGTAGCGACCGTCGGGCACGCCGGCGATCGAGAAGGCTCCCGACACGTTCCCCGCCCGGAGCCCCGGCGGGGTTTCGCCGCGCGCGAGCGTCGGATCGAACGTGTCTTCGAGCACCAAGATGACGCTGGTCGACGAAGAGCCGCTGGCGTTGACGATCTGCACGCTCCCCGACACCGTGGCGTTGGCCGGGCCGGTCTCGGAGAGGACGACGCCGATCGTCTCTTGCCCCGCGGTCACGGTCGCAGGCGCGGTGCTCAGGTTGATGCCCTGCTTGTAGCCGGCGGCGGTCTGGCTGCCGGCCGGGACGTTGAACACGACGAACGTTCCGTCGCGATCGGCGACGCCGGTCGACCCGCCGACCACGACGAGGGTGCCGCCCGGCACCTCGGTCTCGACGGTGCCCGACACCGTGCCGAGCCCCGACGTGTCCGGGAGCACCACGAGCCCGACGTCGGTCGTCGGCGTCTTGAGGATTCCGCCGGAGGCGTCCTTCAGATCGAGGGGAAGCGCGACCCGCGGAGCCGTGGGAAAGCTCTGGTAGCCGGAAGCATCGGCGCGGAGCGTGAACGCGCGCGCGACCGGCGTGCCGTTCGCGTCTCGCTTCGAAGGGACCGTGAGCCGATAGGCTCCGTTCGCGTCGGTCGTCGCGATGGGCGAGATCCCGGCCTGGTTCTCGTCCCGCGCGACGACGCGCGCATTGGCGATGCCCGCCGTGGTGACGAGGTCGAAGACGCGACCATCGACGAACACGGGGTCGAAGCAGGCGGGCTCACCGCCCTCGACCTCTTCGCAGACCTGACCGGATACGCAGCCGATCTCGCTGTCGAGCTCGCAGCTCTTCTCTTCGTTTGTCTCTCCGTCATCGCCGCACGCGGACGCCGCAACGAGGGCTGCCGCAAGCAAGCCGAGCGTCGTGATTCGCATGGGTCGAGTAGAACACCCCCGGACCCATGCGGATCATGACGGCCCCCAATCGGCGTGTTCAGCTAGAACACGCCGAGATTCGCCACAAATGACGAATCGGTGATCGAGGCCGGCTCAGTGGTCGAGCGACGCGACGAGCTCCTCGTACGCCTTGGCGTCGAGCAGTCCGTCAATCCCCGAGGCGGGTGCGTCGATCACGACCATCCACGCCGAATAGCAGTCGTCGTTCACCGCCTCGGGCTTCGATTCGAGCACGGGATTGATGCGGACGACCTTGCCCGACACCGGAGCATAGAGGTCGCTCAGCGTCTTGACGCTCTCGATGGTGCCGAAGGCTTTGCCCGCCTCGACGGTGTCGCCCTCTTTGACGTCGAGGTTCACGAGGGTGATGTCGCCGAGCTGCTCGACCGCGTAGGCGGTGATGCCGATCTCGATGCCGCCGTCGCCGGCCTTCGCCCACTCGTGGTCCTTCGTGTATCGGCGATCGGTCTTCACGTTCGTTGCCATGGGTTTTCCTCTTACGACGAGCGCTTGTAAAAAGGCGTCTTGACCACGACTGCTTCGGCCGGGCGTCCACGGCAGTCGACGACGAAGGTGCTGCCGATCGCCGAGAGCTCGGTCGGGACGTAGCCGAGGCCGATGTTCTTGCCGACCGTGGGACCCGGGCTGCCGCTGGTGCAGACGCCGATCGTCTTGCCCGCTGCGTCGAGGAGCGGGTAGCCATGGCGCGCGATGCCGCGGCCGGTGACCTCGAAGCCGACGAGCTTTCGCGAGAGGCCCTTTGCCTTGATATCGACGAGGGCCTTCTTGCCGAGGAAGTCGGGCTTGTCGAGCTTCACCACCCAACCGAGACCCGCCTCGAGCGGGTTGGTCGTCTCGTCGATGTCGTTGCCGTAGAGCGAAAGGCGCGCCTCGAGCCGCAGGGTGTCGCGCGCGCCGAGGCCGGCGGGCTGCGCGCCCTCGGCGACGAGGGCGCGCCAGAGCGCGGGCGCGTCCGCGTTCTCGCAGAAGATCTCGAGGCCGTCTTCGCCCGTGTAGCCGGTGCGCGAAGCGGTGCACTTGACGCCCGCGAGGGTAGCCTCGGCGAAGTGAAACGGCTTTTTGTCGGAGAGGGCGGCGCCGCCGAGCTTGCCCGCGATCCCGAGCGCCTTCGGACCCTGGAGCGCGATGAGCGCGATATCGTCCGAGGCGTCTCGGAAGTCGCACCGGCCGTTCGAAGCGGCGGCGAAGTGCTTCACGATCTTGTCGCGGTTGGAGGCGTTGCAGACGACCAGCCAGTCGTCGGCTGCTCGTCGATAGACGATGAGGTCGTCGAGGATCGCGGCTGCCTCGTTGCAGGCGCACGTGTAGAGCGCCTGTCCGTCGACGAGCTTGGACGCGTCGTTCGTGATGAGCTCGTCCACGACCTTGCCTGCGGCCGCGCCGCTGAGAAACAGCTCTCCCATGTGGGAGACGTCGAAGATGCCGGCGCTCGTCCGCACCGCTTTGTGCTCTTCGACCAGGCCGCGGTACTGCACCGGCATCTCGTATCCGGCGAACGGCACCATGCGGCCGCCCGCGGCGACGTGCTCGGCGTGAAGGGGCGTCTTCTTCAGCGCTGCGTCGGTCACGGCGCCGATTGGTAGCAGGGGGCGTCGCCGAAGTCGACGGGCTCGCCGCCAACCGCGGGGGCGGTTACTCCTGCGTCTCCGGCGGCGCCTGCGTCGGCTGCGGTCGCGGGGGCGGGGTCTCGCCCGGAGGCGGCACGGTGGAGGGCCGCTGGTCCTCTTCCCGGTTGACATACGGCGACGGAAAGCCCCCGCGCGGCGTCTTGGTGAAAGTCAGCTTCGTGCCGAAGTTGTCGCGCGCGACGATGATCTTGAGGTGGGGCTCTTTTTCGGTCGCACCCAGGCGCCGGGCGTCGATGAACACCGTGCGCTGGGGACCGGTCTCCACTGCCTTCGCGTCGAGGCGGACCCGCATGTAGCTCGAGACCTTCTCGAGCGAATGGGGGACGGTCGCCTGGAGCCCGAACGGATCCTCACCCGTGATCTCGGAGCCGGCGGGGAGGCGCACTCCGAAAGCGACGACGTTGCCCTCGACGAGCGCGTCGGGATCGACGGCGTCGAACGCCACGGCAGAGCTGGGCGGCGGCGGCCCTTGATCAGAAGGGCCGCACGCCGGCGCTGCTGCCACGCATATCACTGCGAGCCACGAAGGCTTCATCGCACGCGGAGCTTACTCGATCGCGTTCACCCAGCTCTGCACGAACGTCTGGGAGCGCGGCGTCTTGAGCGACTTGCGGGTGCTCTTGGTCTGGGCGCCGCCCTCGGCCGTGCCGCCCTGGCCCGTATGCATGACGATCTCGTACGCGCCCGTCGAGCTCGTCGTGATCGCCTTGTAGGTGCCTGCGAGCCACGGATCGCCGAAGGTCTCGGCGGGCGGTAGGCAAGAAGGCTTCTGGTTGATCTGGATGCCGAACACGACCTCGTTGCCCGCGAAGTCGCTGCAGAGCTCGAGCGTCCCGGGCGACCCGTTGAGGTCCATCGCGGCGTCCGGGACGTTGGCGGCGGCGTGATCCAGGAACTTGGGCGCGCACCAGCCGCCCTTTCCGAAGGTGCAGGTCGTCGTGGTTCGCGGGAGGAAGTACGCGAACATCAGCTGTCCGTCGAAGAGGTTCAGCGGACCGGTGACGCCTGCGCCGTCCATGAAGGCCATCTCGATGCCCTTGAAGGGATCGCTCAACGGCGCACCCGGAGCCCGGCGGTTCACGTAGGGCCTGAACCTGTTGAGCGTCGGATCGTAGTAGTCGACGAAGGTGACGAGGACGTTGATCGCGTTGGGCGACTCGAGCTGGAAGCCCTCGTTGTCGCCGGTCGCGAACGACACCGTGGTCTGTTGCATCGAGTCGAGCGACAGGATCGGCGCGGTGTTGATTGGCTGGCCCTTTACCGCGAAGGTGTTCGCGCCCGAGATGCTCCGGCTCGAGAGGACGCTGCCGAGCGTGCCCGTAGCCCCCGGACCTACCTGGACGCGGGCGTCGGCCATCGTGTTCGCCGTGCTCGCGTAGTTGTAGGCGTCGAACGCGATCTTGGCCGTCCAGTTCTTCGGGTTGGGGTTGGAGAGGTCGATCCGCCACATCGTTCCGTCGGCATCGCCGACGTACACGCGGCTGGCGATCTTGCCGGGGCCTGAGGGGAAAGGCATGGGCGGTGAGGTCATCGGGCTGTCGAAGAAGCCGATCTGGCCGTCTTCGGGGAGCATGACGTCCGGGTCGAGGATGTCGTTGCCACCGGCGTCGAGCGGGTGATCCGACCTGTCCGGCATGGAGCAGCCGGGGCCCGTGCCGTCGCAGTGCTGTCCGCCCATGCGCATGATGATGCGGCCGCTGTAGAGCTCGACCACAGTGACGCTGCGTGCGGGGACGCTGTCGCCCCAGTCGCGGATCACCGTACGGGGCAGGTGACCCATCGACGTGTCCCAGTAGCCGGGCGCCGACGGATCCATGCGGCGGTTGGTGGTGCCCGTCGGCAGAGTCTTGACCGACCCGCCGGACAGGATCGCGACCGGCACCATGCGCTCGCCGCGACCAGGCTCGGTCAGGCGCAGCGTCGTGATCGCAGCGCCGGGGACGGCGTCGCCGAAGAGCGCGACGCGCTCGTCCGCGTCCCGGCCGGCGCTCGAGAGCTGCCAGAGGAAGCGGGGCTCTTTGGGGTTGGTGACGTCGAGCGCGTAGTAGAAGCCGCCGAGCACCGAAGGGCCGCCGGAGACGACCATGATCGTTCGGTACTCGCCCTTGGCCTCTTGGACGTCGGTCATCTCGCGCCAGGGCAGGAACTTCGAGTCGTCGGTCGGAGACTGCGAGAGGGCGACGTCGGCGACCGTGATGGGGCCGTCGGCGAGGCGGGCGTGCGCATCGAAATTCTTCCAGAGCGCCGGCAGAACGGCGGGCGGGATGAACGTCCAGAGCTCGTTGTTGGCGGCGCTCGTCACCGGCGGGATCTGGCTGGGCGCGCCGAACTGGCCGCTCGTCGCGTTCGCGTTGAGCACGAACGCGTGGAGCTGTCCGTCGACGCTCTGTGCGTAGAGCATCGTCGGCCGGTCGCCGTACTTCTTGACGAACGAGTCCGTGTCGACGGCGGGCGCGCTGCGCTCGTTCGAGAAGAGCTCGTCCTCTTGAACCGCCTTCGGCGGCTCGACGATCACCGGCGACGACTTGTAGATGCCGCCGAGGGGCTCGTCACGATGCGGCGTGGGGCCGGGGGGCGAGGGGTCGCCACCGTACCACTTGAGCACGCGATCCGCGCAGCGGTCGTCCCAGTTGGCGCCGTTGCCGCTACCGGTCGCCGCGTCGCAACCGGGCCTGTCCGAGTTCTTCAGATCCATCATCTGCGGAGCGCGGATGCCGCCGGCTGAGTCGATGTCGCCCTTCAGGTTGGCGAGGGTCGAAAGGACGTCGCCGTCGTCGCCGTCGCCGCCGCCGAGGCGGTGGACGTCACCGATGTCGGGGTTTCCGCAGCCGTAGAGGCAGTCGCCGTCCGGACCGTTCGGATCCGGCGCCGAGGGCGCCGTCTCGCGGGGGCGAATCGATCCCTGCGGGAGGGGCTCGTTGTCTTCGACCGTGACCGTGAAGAACCTTCGCGCGGGCCCCTGCTTCAGGTTGAAGGCGAAGTCGTCCCCGAACGGCGAGTTGGGGGTGTATGCCTGGGTGCCGCCCGCGCACTTCCACCGGATGCGCTCGAGCTTGCCCTGCCAGAGACCATTGCCGGGCGGTGCCAGGAGCGACGAACGGATCTCGAACGAGTTGGCGTCGGCGCCGGCCAAAAGAGCGTTGGCGGAGCTCGCCGCGAAGACCGGGACGGTGCGGCTCAGCGTGCCGCCGGCGATGTTCGAGATGAGGTCCGACATGAACGTCTTGAGCTCGGCCTGCGTCTGCGGGAAATACGGCTTGGCGGTCGGCTCGCCGATCGCTCGGCCCGCGATCGCCGTCTCGAGGATGTTGCAGCAGGCACGAATGGACGTGCGATGGCTGTCGGTGAGCGGATCGCCGAAGTCCTCTTCGCAGTCGCCGCCCGATCCGTTGTTCGCGCACTCGTCGGCGTACTTCCACTGGAGCGGGTTCGAGCCGCGCTCGCAGACTCGGCCCGTCTGGAGGTGGGTCGCGTTGAGGTCTTTGCAGGGCAAGCTGTCGATCGTGACGCCCTCGTTCACGGTCCACGTCACGTTGTCCATGCCCACGCCGATCACGTAGGTGTTGACCGGATCGCCGGACGCGAGCGCGTCCGAGTCGGCGTAGAGGTTGCGCGCGTGCGTCGCCAGCGTCACGTCGTCGTAGTCGCCCGAAGGCTCACCGTCGGTGACGAGCAGGACGTGCTGGCTCCGGCATCCCGCCTCCGACCCCCAGATGTACGGATCTTGGAGCGGTCCGAGGACCTCTTTGGTGACCGGGCCGCCGGCGAGCTGCGGCATCTGGACGCCGACCGTCCCCGTGTCCTTGAGGATGAACTCATAGGCGTCGCGCATGAACGCCGAGAGCGGCGTCCCGCCGCCGAAGTAGCGCGAATGGCCGATGACGGCGAGCTGGACCATTTCGTTGTGCGTCACCGTGTCGGGGACGCTCGCTTCCGGATTGCCGAAGCCGATGAGCCGGCCGCGCCAGGGTCGCGCTCGCGAGTTCTTTGCTCCGAGGTCGAACGCCGACTGCGCGCACTGGTAGCCGACGTTGGGGGGCGAGTTGATCGGCGTGCACGTGCCGTACGGGAGAGCGCCGAAGTTGTCGGCGTTCTCGTTGGGGAAGAACGCCGTGCCCCCATACGAGCTCGGGAAGTGGGCGACCCAGTTGTTGGCGGCGCCGTCCCACCAGTAGCTGTTCTGGATCGAGCCGGTGGAGTCCCAGCTGCCGTCCTGCTGGCGGCGGGTGTTGGAGTTCACCGCGGCCGTCGGCATGAAGAGGGCGTGGTTGTTGGCCGGCGTGTAGTCGAGGACGTTCGTGTTGTAGTCGTTCTGGACCGCGTCGAACGTCATGAGACCGAAGCGGATCTTGTCGCCGAAGATGTCGAGGATGCCGTCGTTCTGCTGGCTCCAATCGGCGCCGCCGCCTTGGTTGTACCAGCACCATCCGCCATTGAGCGTCTGGAAGCCGATTGCGTCCTTGTTCTTGCCGCCGCCATTTCGGAACGGCCACGCGTACGGATCGGAGAACGCGCTCGTGATCGTGCCGTCGCTGTTGCCCGTCGGGGAACAGCCGTTGGAGAGGAGGCGATACCCGTTCCGGCAGTGATCGTCCCAGCGGCAAGGGTTCCACGGCGTCGAGCCGGTGTCGCAGTCGAGGCCGTTTACCGTTCCCGTCAGCGTCTCCAGCAGGATGACCCAGCGCGTCTTCGCCGTATCGCAGTCGGTGCTCCCCGGCCCGGACTGCGGCCAGTTCATCGACCCCGAGGTGTCGACGAGCAAGAGAACGTTCGGGGCGCGGAGCTTCACGTCGCCGACGGTCTGCGCCGCGGCCTCGTTCGGAGGCGCGAGAGAAAGCCCGAAAAGCCCCAGGACTGCGCCAATCGCCGAGAGGGAGCCGCCGCGGACGAGAGCTGTCGGAGAGCGTCGGAGGTTTCGCATGGTGCAGTCCTGGTTCGCGTACGTTTCAGTTCAAAGCGATGCGTTCACGCTCGAGAGCGCGTGGGGTTGGGCCCCCACGCGCAAGGGTCGGAAAAACTACTTCGGCACCGGGCCAAACACGACCTGCGCGCGGGTCTCTTCTTGGCTGACGGTGTAGTTGAATTGTCCGCTGCCCATCGGGAGCGGAACGCCGGTAATCGGATCCGCAGGCAACACCTGCCCCGTCGAGAGGATCGTGACGCGGTAGAAGGCCATGTGAGACGCCTGCTCTTGCGGGAAGCCGGGCGGCGCATCATCGACCGAGAAGTCGGTGAGCTCCGAGCCGAAGTTGCCCATCACGTTTCCCAAACCGAGCGCGCCGGGCCTCTCGGGCAGCTCGTTGATCTTGCCGGACCGCTCCAGGAGCAGCTCGAAGCCGCCTTGGCCGGTCGCATCGCGCGCCACCTTTTGGAACACGCCATAGCCGACACGGACGCATTGGGGGCTGGCCGCCGGTACGGCGAGGCCCATGGGAGTCTCTTTGCACGGGTATTGGCCCGGTGGCGGCGCCGCCGGGGCATCACGCAGCAGGATCTTGTAGCCGTTGGGATCGCGCTGCAGCTCCGAGAGCGTCGCCTGGATGCCCATCTCGGAGAGGTAATGGGTCTGCTGCATCTGCTTGTAGCGACCCGCGTTCGAGACGCCGGTGGTCGTCATTTTCGCGGCGAACGTGCCGACGGCGAACAGCATCCCGATGACGAGGAGGACGATGAAGACCGTGAGCCCTCGACGGTGCCCGTTCGATCGAAAGCGCTTCGGCCGACGTCCTTTGATCACCACGCCACACCTGCCAGGTTGGGGAGGGAGACCTCGGTGTACATCGTCCGAACGCGGGCCATTCGGTTCTTGCGATTTACGCCGGTGGGAAAGACTTCGAACCGATCGAGCGCGTCGGTGTGGAGCGGCACCGCGCCGACGCGGCTCTGGCGATCGGGCTCGCGCGAGCGCGTCGTCAGGCGAATGCCGACGGAACGGATCCGCTGCGGCGGCGGAGGCTCACCCGCCGGCGTCGCGTTGTCCTTGTCGAAGCCGGTGTCGAGGAGCGACCAGGACGGAGTCGTTGCGGTCCCGGCGCGGTCCGCGAACCGCAGGCGGAGCTTGAAGTCGGCGGCCCACTCGGCGACGACCTCACCCGTTCCGGGGATCACGGCTCCGTTCCAGGCGATCTCGCGACGGAGCAGATCCACCCTCGAGTCCTCGCCCGTCGTCTGCGCGAGGACGCCGTTGTCCCAGCGAACGAGCGACGCGGCGCTGGGGGGGAGACCGTGGACGTCCAGCTCGGAGGCGCCGAACGGCTGCGCGACCTGCTGAACCGAGTATTCGATGATGTTCACCGTGTTCATCGTCCCGGCTTCGTTACCGTCGCGAACGCCGCAGACGCCCGGGACGTTGGGGACGCCGCCGGCGAACGGCGCGAACGTGACCGTGGCGCTGGTGAGGTAGCCGCCGGCTTCGGTCTCGTTGCAGCCGGTGATGCGGACGTACGTGTCCTTCTTCTTGCCGTCGACCAAGCGCAGGATCCGATCGGTCGGGAACATGCGGCAAATCGTCGGGGACCCGGCGGCCGGCGGCGAGTCGCGATAGATCCGCTGCACCGCGTTCGTCTCGATCGCGATGTCGACGATGTTCGCGGCGCTCTGGACCACACGGTACCGGATGCGCTCGGTCGTCATGTAGTTGCCCGAGACGCGGAGCCGATCCGGGGTGCGACCGTTCTCGACCCCGGTGACGAGGACGGGAAGCGCGTTGTTCGGCGCTGTGCCGTACGCGCCCACGCCATAGAAGTTGCCGGAGCCCGTCTTCCCCTCGAACACATTGGCGGCGATGAGGAGCGCAGACTGCGCGCCGGGAAGGGTCGACCGCTGGCAGATGTTGACGTCCTCCACCGCGTTCGGCGTCGTCATGAAGCCCGCGCGCTTCACGTCGGCGGTGATGCGGTTCATCGCCATGAGCACCGCGTGCTGCGCGTTGCCGACACGGGCGTCCTGCTGGAACGCCCCGAGCGAGACCTTGGCGAGCAAGAACGCAGCGAGACCCACCGTCAGGCCGGTCGCGATCGCCACCATCAGCTCCACGAGCGTGAAGCCCCGCCTTGCCTTCGCACGCACGCCGGGTTTGACAGTCACAGCGTGTTCCTCCGAACCAGCGTGTTCAAGTAGACGACGCCGTACTCGGCGCGGCTGCGCGTCAGGCCCGCAATGTTGGAGGTCGCGGTCGGCGAGTTGAAGATGTCCGTGAACTTGGACGGCGCATCGGCGCAATCGGCGCCGATCGATCGCCCCGAACGCGCCCAGAAGGTCCGAAGCTCGACACGGAAGTTGTCGGCGGGCGGCCCCGGGTTGGGGTTGTCTCGCAGCGGACGGCCCGTCCAGACGATCCGCATGTGCGTGCAATACGCGGCGTCGGTGCCGAGCGCGTTGGCCGGATCGCCCGAGAGCGTCGTCCGCGCGTTCGCCACCGCCCCGCCGAAGTACATCCAGCCGGCATCGTCGGCGACGCCCGGCGTGGCGCGCGCGGCGATGGCGGCGGAGCCGAGACCGGGGACCGGGCCTGTGTCCATATGGAGCATGTCGGTGTTGACGTTCTCGGGGTCGTTCCACGAGAGCGCGGCGAGCTGGAGCCGCTCGACGCAGCCGCTCGTGACGATCGTCGAGTTGGCCACGTGCCTGCTGTCGAGCGCGCCGAGCACCGTGAACTTCAAGAGGGCGATGATGGTGGCGGCGCCGACCGCGAGGATCGCGAGCCCCATCATGACCTCGACCATCGTGAAGCCCTTGCGAAGTCGGCCCCCGCCGAGATCGGCGACGAGAGCATGCGAGGCCTTCGACGCTCGTGCGCTCATAGCGAGAGCCTCGCTACGCCGTTCGGCGCAAGGTGAACGAACCTGGAGAAGTCGCCGCGGTTCGCGATGAAGGGGTTCGCTGCGACGCCGTTGATCGCCGCCTGGAACCGCCAGGAGTAGACGCCCGTCGAGCGCACCCAGTCACCGCCGTTGTTCTGGTAGAGGAGCCCGCGCGGGGTGAAGCAGAGGTCGATCGTGTTGGTGGTCGTGGGCGCAGCGCCGGGGTAGACGTCCGCGTCCAGCGTGAGCGTCGAGATGACGTGACCGTCATTGTTGGGGCGGACCCAGTAGGCGATTTGCCTGTCGCTGACCGCGAACGCTGCCGGCGCGCCGATGCCCCAGCACCGAGGCTCGGGGACGTCGGCGAAGCTGGCGACGCCGTCGATGTCGCGGACCGCTTCGGTCAGCGTCAGCGTCCCGCCGTTGGTCGTCCCGTCCCAGACCACACGGATGCCGCTGCCCCGGCCGAAGGACCGGCCGCGGGCCTCGCTGATGAGCCCGAAGATCTCCGCCGCGGATCGCTGAACCTTGCGGCCCCGGACCACGTTCATGATGCTCGGGATGGCGAGCGCAGCGGAGATGGCGATGATCATCACCACGACCATCAGCTCGATGAGCGTGAAACCCCGCAAAGAGGTGCGTCCCCGAGGGCTAAGAAGCATGGGCTGGGGGGCCCCTGTGCACGGGGCGGGCCATCGAGAAGATCGGGCACGGGCACGGGCACGGGCACGGGCACGACTCGGGAAACGGGAAGGGGAGACGGGGAATGGGAGACGGGTGACGGCGGTTCCAGGCTGATCCCGTGTCCCGTGCCTCGTGCTTCGTGCCCGTTCCGCGGATCGTGCCCGTGTCCGTGCCCGATCGCGTGAAGGTTGGTGTCGGACGGAGTCCGACGCGAGAGCCGGAACAGCTTGCGAGGGTATGAAAAAAGGTTCGACCAGTTCTTGGCGCCACGGTATGCCCGTCATCGGAAGCTCTGGAGGACCCTTGGTACGAATCCGGACCGCCACGAAATTCGCTGGTTTTCTCCTCTACTTAGCGACGGCTGCGGGCTGCGGCAGCAAGGGCGAGGAAGCTCAAGCCAGCGCCGAAAAGCGAGGCACGCCACCGCCGCCCGCGAAGTCCTCGGGGCCTGTCGGCTGCACGCGGACCGCCATCGACGACCCCGTCTCCAAGGGCTTCTTCCCCGCCAAGGTGCCGGGCTTCTGCCTCGATCCCGAGGAGCCCGGCAAGGCGATGGGGAAGGAGGCGAAAGAGCCGCTCGAGAAGATGTGCGATCTCTTCGACGGCGAGTGCGCCGTGTACGAGGGCTTCGGCGTCGAGCGCGTCGTGCAGCTTCGCTACGTCGCCGAAGGCGGCGCGCCGAGCACGATCGACGTCGTGCTCTCGCGCTTCGACACGCCGGCATCTGCATTCGCGATGTTCAGCAAACGGACGGTCGGCGACGGCGATCCCGCGGATCCGGCGGCGCCGAAGCCCATCGCCGTTCGCGGCGCGGCGGCGCTCGGCGTGGGAAACGCCTACGTCTGGCGCGGCGCTCACCTCGTCGAGATCACCTACTCGGACACGAAGGCGTCGCCGGCCGAGGTCGAGACGGCGAGCGCCAAGGTGCTGCCCGAGCTCGCGCGCATCCTCGCCGACGCGCTCCCCGGAGACGCTGCGCTGCTCCCGTCGGTAACGGCGCTGCCGCAGGAGAAGAGGCTGCCGATCGGCGTGCGGTACGTGCCCAAGGAGCTCTTCAAGGGCGCGAAGGACGGAGGAGGAGCGCTCGGCTACTACGAGGACGGCGGCAAGCGCTGGCGCGTGGCGGTCCTCGACGGAGGAAATGAAGCGGCCGCCAAGGACGCCTTCGCCGCGCTCGGGAAGCTCCCCGGCTCGAAGCCGCTCCCCGGTGTTGGTGACGAGGCTGTCATCGTCAAGACGAAGGACGGCGGCAACGACGTCGAGTGGCTGCTCGGCCGCAAGGGCACCTTGGTGCGCGGCGTCGGCGACGAGCCGCGCGCCATGCGTTCCGGCGCATCGGCCGACGAGCGCGCCAAGATCTCCCTCTCCGAAGCCGACAAGAAGTCGAAGCTGGAGAAACTTCTCTCCCCCTGAAAAACCGAACCCCCCTCACGAAGGGAGGGGGGCAGGGGGGTGAATCCACAGGGACGGACGTCACCAAGCGGCGGAACGCCGCCAGCTACTCGGTACGCACGATGATGTGGTAGCCGAACGCCGTCTCGACGACGCCGCTCTGCTCGCCCACCTTCAGCTTCTCGACCGCGTCGACGAACTTCGGATCGAAGCCTTGGCGCGAGAACTTGCCGAGGTTGCCCCCGGTGTTCTTCGCCCCCGGCTCGTCCGAGTACTCGCCGACGATGTCCTCGAACTTCGCGCCGCCCTTGAGCTTGCCCAGGGCTTCTTCGGTTCGCTTGAGCGCCTCTTCCTTCGAGCGCTCCTGCCTCGATCGCGTCGCGCCCTTCCACTGAACCACGAGGTGCTTGGCGCCGTACACGGGGCCCGCCGGCTGCTGCGGCTGCGGGCGAGCGCGGCTGGTCGGCTGACTTGTCGCGGCGGGTGCCGTCGTCGTGGCCGGCTTGGCCGACTCCGCGACTGCGGGAGCAGCTGCGGAGTGACCCGGGCGCTGGAGGAACTTGCCGAGCGTCGAGTTGAAAGCGCCGAAGAAGCCCAGGACGCCGATCACGACCAGCGCGCCGAGCACGGCGTGCGGCAGCCACCAGGTGGGATCCTGATCCGCGGGACGCGGAGGCGGGGGCGGCGGCGGAGCGCCGCGAACCGGAGCGGGCTCTTTGGCCTGCGCCGCTTCTTCCTCGTCCTCGTCTTCTTCTTCGTCGTCCTCTTCGTCGTCGACGTCTTCTTCGTCGTCGCCCTCGGCCGAGGCTTCTTCTTCCTCTTCGTCGTCGTCGCCTTTTGCATCGGCGTCGCGATCGAGCTCGTCCTCGTCCTCGTTTGCGTCCTTCTTGGAATCCTTGTCGCTCATGATCGTTCTCTCGGACGGGCGCCCCACGGTTCGAGCAGGCGCCGGGGTCGTTCTAAACGTCTACCTCGGCCCAAGCACCGCCGAGCACTGCTTCATTCCGTTCTTTGACCTGGGTCGCGAAGGCAAACTTGCCGCCGCCGAGGTCGTGTCCCTCGACCGCGAGGGTGTCGCCCGGCCATACGGGCTTGCGAAATTGGGCGCTGAGGCGCTTGAGCTTCGTCGGATCGCCGCTGCACGCGTGCTTCACCACGGCGCGACCGAGGAAGCCGAACGTGCAGAGGCCGTGCAGGATCGGGCCCTGCGGAAAGCCGACGCGCTCGGCGAAGGCGGGATCGGCGTGGAGGGGGTTCTGATCCCCGGAGATCCGGTAGAGGAGCGCTTGCTCGGGGGTCGTCGCCTGCTCCCATCGGAACGCCGGCGCCTGCTCCTTCGGGACGGACGGCGCGTCGTCCGACGGAGGCCGCTCGCCCCCGAAGCCGCCCGCGCCGCGGAAGATGATCGACCACGTGGTCGTGTAGACGGTAAGGTCGCCGAGGCGCGTGTCGGTCGACAGGATGACCTGCGCGAACTTCTTCATGTCGTAGATCGCGTCGATCTTTCCGACGGTCTCGAGCACGCCCTCTTGCGGGATGCGGCCGAACGCGCGGACCGTCTGGCCGCCGTGGACGATCATGGCCAGATCGCCGCCTGTCTTGATGAGCGCCTCGAGGATGGCCGCGTGCGCGGGGACGACGGCGAACGTCGGATAGACGCGCATTCCGTCCGGCGTGCCCTCGTAGAGGTACGCGAGCTCATCCCGCTTGGCGCCGATGCCGAGGGCGTACGTCGCCAACGTCTTCCAGTCGTAGCGAAGCGCGTGCTTCTGGGTGGCAAAGCCAACCGTGGAGGGGTCGAGCGCCATCGGCAGGGCACGAGTTACCCTTCCCTCGGGTCCGCCGTCAATCGGTTGGGGGCGAGAGCCCCTCAAAGGGCGAGGCGGTAGGCCAGGTTCAGGGTGAGGTCGAAGACGTCGACGCGTCCCGAGAGCGAGGCAACGTCGCCCACGGGCGAAGTTTCGGGCTCGAACGGGAGGATCCAGTTGCCGTACCGAAACATGCCGCCGAGCGAGAAGCTGTCGGCGAAGAACCAGCTGCCACCCGCGGCGACGCTCGTCGTAAACCCTTCGGTTCCGATGACGAGCGACTCGGGCCCGACGAACCGCACCGTGTTCACCGGATCGCGGTCGGCCTTCACGGTCCACTCGTCGAGCACCATCACGAGGCCGAGTGTGCCGCCCACCCAGCCTTCGGCTTCGGGGGTCTGCACGAAGCTGTAGCGAAACAGGCCCTCGACGTGAAAGTAGCGGCGCGCGTGCTCGCGCTCGAGGGCCTCGGCGCCGCGCGCGTCGTCGTTGCGCAGCGTCGTCGCCCAGACGACGCCGGCGCCGACGCCGAACGGCCCGAACTGGTAGATGTTGCGGATCCCGATGCCCCACGACACCTCGCCCGTCGTGCAGTCGTCGGCTTCGGTCGGGCACACCTCTGCGGCGGGAAGCGCGACGATGCCGGTGCCCACCTCGATCGCCGTGTGAGGTCGGCCCTGCTCGCGCGCGGCGACGGCTCGGCGCGCCGAGACCGAGGTGTCCTCGGCGCGCGCCTCGCGCGCGATCGCCGAGAGGCTCGCGACTGCGAGGACGAAGCACGCCGAGCGAGTCACCGCGCTCAGGATACTCGCCCTCTCGACGCTACATCCACGGGCGCGCCGAGCTGGGTCCCGGCGGCGTGAGGTCGGGCGGCGAAGATGGCGGCAGATCCGGTCCTTCTTCCGGATCCTCGGTCGCGGGCGGCTTGGGGCCGGGGCCCTTCGGGCCGGGGCCTTGCGGCGGCTTGCCGCTCGCCGGCGGTTTCGCGGGCGCTGCGGCGCTCGCAGGCGGCGCCGGCGGAGCAGCAGACGCCGATGCGCTCGCCGAAGGCTCGGCGCTCGCGGACGTCACCGGCTCTGCGCTCGGCTCGGGAATCGGCTCGGGCGGCGCAGCGCTCGCGATCGGCTCCGGCGTCTCGAGCTCTTTGACGAGCGCCTGCGCAGCCGCGAGGTCCGGGTTGAGCGAGAGCGAGAGGTTCACGAGGCGGAGCGCCTCTTCCTTTGCGCCCGCGTACTTCTTTCCGAGCGCTTCGGAGAGGATCCGATCGGCCGCGGTTCGCCGCAGCGAGAGCACGTGACGATCGCCGGGAGAGAGCTCGAGCGCGCGGTCCGTCAGCTCTTTCACGTTCTCGCCGGGAGGCGCGTCCCACGCGCGCTTGTCCATCGCCTCTTCCGCGGACTCGAGCAAGCTCTCGATGTTCGCCGCCTCGTCTGCGGTCTCGGGCGGTGCGTTCCAGATGCGTGCTGCACCGAACGCGCCGACCGGCACGAGCACTGCGATCGCCAGGAGGACGGCGGCGGCTCGCCAGGTAACACGCCGGGGCTCCGGCGCGCCCTCGGGCGCATCCATCTCGATGACGCCGTCTGATGGAGACGGTGCGTGCGAGCCCGCGGGGCGCGCGGGCTGTACAGGACGAAGATCGCCGGGCCGCGAACGAGCCGCGGAGCCGGCCGATGAGCCCGAGCTTCGACCGCCGCTCGAGGAACGGGGCGCCCCGGCGGGAGGACCGCCGGGGTTCGAGGGACGAGCCGTGTGGCCCGCGCCCGGATTCGACGGCCGGGCTGTGTGGCCGGCGCCGGGATTCGAGGGACGCGCTGTTTGCCCCGCCCCCGAAGGCCGCGGCATCGGAATGCCGGAGATGCGCGCGTTGGGATCGTCTTCCATCGGCTCGCCGGCGACCGTCGGCGCAGGCCGCTGGTGGACGCGCACCGGCTCGCCGCCGGGCCGCGCCTCGAGCGAGCCATGGATCGTGTCGTTGTCCGGATCGCCGATGAGCGTCGGCGCGGGCCCGGGAGCGCGGTCGAGATCGATCTCGTCTTCTTCGCTGTAGTCGCTCGAGCGGGGCCTGGAGCTCGGAGGCGGGGGCGCAGGGGGTGCGCTCCGCTCACCGGACTCGGTGATCTCTTGGTACGCCGTGACCGGTCGCCTGGCGCCCGCCGTCGCAGCGGTAACGCCGACCGTCGGCATGCTCGCGATCTTTTCCTTCAGCTCGGTCGTGAACTCGTGCTGCTTGGTTCGCTGCTTCGACGCGAGGTGCAGGCTCTTCGACGAGCTCGACATCGAATCGAACTTGATCCCGGCCTCGCGCGCGGCGAGCTCGAGCTCGCGGCCGAACGCGCGCGCGTTTTCCGAGCGGTCCTCGGGGTTCTTCACCAGGTTGCCCATGATGACCTGCTCGATCGGATCCGGGACGTAGCTCGCGCGCGGGATCTTCTTGAGCGACCTCGGCGTGCCGCTGATCTGCTGCATCAGCACGGCCATCGGAGTGTCGCCCTCGAACGGCGTCCGGCCGGCCAGGCACTGGTAGAGGATCGTCGCGATCGCGTAGACGTCCGCCTGCGGGCCGACGGCCTTGCCCTCGGCGCCTTCGGGAGAGATGTACTTCGCCGTGCCGAAGATCAGCCCGGCTTGCGTGACGTTCTTTTCGGTCGGCGCGTCGAGCCGCGCGATCCCGAAGTCGAGGACCTTGACGAAGTCCTGATCGATGCCGCGCCGCACGAGCATGATGTTCTCGGGCTTGAGATCGCGGTGCACGATGTTCTGCTGGTGCGCTTCACCGACCGCGTCGCAGAGCTGGAACATGACGTGGAGGGCCCGCGCGAGCGGAAGCGCGCCGCCTTCTCCTTGCGCGGCGAGCGCGGAGAGGAGCGAGATCCCGTCGAGGTACTCCATGACCAGGTAGACCTCGCCACCGGTCCTGCCGTCGTGCGAGACGGGGAGTGTTCCCGTCAGCAGCACCTGCACGACGTTCGGGTGCACGAGCCGGCTCGCGATCTTCGCTTCGCGATGGAACCGCGTGACGAGCTCGGCGTTGCCGGTCAGCTCGCGGTGCAGGATCTTCACGGCGACGTCGCGATCGATCCCCGATTGAAACGCGCGGTAGACGCGGCCCATCGATCCGATCCCGACGAGCGCTTGAAGCGTGATCTGTCCCGGCAGCTCGAGCCCCAAGTAGGGGTCGAGCTCGTTCGGGTTCGTCGCCAGCGAGCGGGAGCTCGAGAGCGGCGTCCCGTCCTTGGGACAGAACAACACCTCGGATCCGAAGTGTTCACCGCACGAGGCGCATGTCTTGCTGCTCTTCAAGCCTCGGTCCCTTTGCTGGCGATGCGACTTTTGTTGCTTCCTCCGAGCCTCTCAGCCGAGACCCGTGAGGGAGCTGAGTCTAGCAGAAAAGGGAGTACCAACTTGCCGGGGGTACGGCTAGCGTGCGCCCGTCTTGAAGCACGGTTCTGCGGGCGAAGAACAAGATCCCGACGCCGCCTCATCTGGCGAGGCTGCCTCACCGAAAGAGGGTGGCTCTCCAGGAACTGGGGCGTCTCGTCCCGGTTTGGCGCAGACCGGTCACGCGGCACGCACCACCACCGTAGCGGAGGCGCCCGCCGACGCCGCCCCGAATGGTTCCGAGCCGAAGAAGGTCACCTCCGACGAAACGGAGATCCCGGCCGATGCTTACGTCGTGTCCCTGCCGATGTTCGAGGGGCCGCTCGACCTCCTGCTCTCCATCATCCAGAAGCACGAGCTCGACATCCTCGACATCCCGGTGAGCTTCATCACCGAGAAGTACCTCGCGTACCTCGACGTGATGCGGACGCTGTCGATCGACGTCGCGAGCGAGTACCTCGTGATGGCGGCGACGCTCACGCACATCAAATCCAAGATGCTCCTGCCCGAGCTGCCGAAGGATCAGGAGGGCGACGGCACCGAGGAAGAAGAAGAGGATCCGCGCGCCGAGCTGGTGAGGCGCCTGCTCGAGTACCAGAAGTACAAGGCGGCGGCCGAGGCCCTCGGCTCGCGCGACACCCTCGGATCGGCCGTCTTCGCCCGCGGCGGAAGCGAGCCGGTCCCCGAGGGGCCCGCGCCCTTCGCCCCGACCGGCACCTTCGATCTCCTCGATGCGTTCGCGAAGGTCCTCGCCCGGACCAAGACCAAGATCGATCACGAGGTCGTCTTCGATCGGATCAGCATCTCGGATCGCATCACCGAGCTCGTCGACGTCCTCAGGCCGCGGCGCAGCATGCCGTTCGAGGAGCTGTTTCCGCAGCAAGCGTCGCGGTTCGACCTCGTCATCACGTTCCTCGCGATCCTCGAGATGGCGCGCCTCAAGATGATGCGCGTCTTTCAGACCGAGGCGCTCTCGCCGATCCACGTCGAGCTCATCGTCGTCGACGATGATGTCGACGATCCGCTCGGTATGCGACCGAGCCGGCCGCCGGCGACGCAGGCAACCGAGGAGCCGCCCGCCGAGGAGCCGCCCGCCGAGGAGCCGCCCGCCGAGGAGCCAACCGAGCCTCCGCCTGCCGAGGAGCCGACCGAGCCTCCGCCTGCCGAGGAGCCGACCGAGCCTCCGCCTGCCGAGGAGCCGATCGCGCCCCCTCCTGCTGAAGAGCCTCCCGCCGAAGCGCCTCCGATCGAAGAGCCGCCGGCCGAAGATCCCAACTCGCGATGAGCAACCACACCCCCGAAGCCACCGATCGCTCCTTCCGCAACCGGGCCTGGTCCTGGCTCAACGGGCAAGGTGCGGCTGCCGCGCTCGAGACCGAGCCGGCCAACGTCGATGAAGAAGCCGTCCATTCGCAGGTCGTCCCGATGGCGGCTGCCGCGGCCTCGGCGCCCTCGACGCTCGTTCGCGACCACCTGTCCGGCGTGATCGAGGCGCTTCTGTTTGCGTCGGACAAGCCGATGACCGTCGGCGAGCTCGCCAAGGCAGCCAAGGCGGACAAGAAGACGGTCAAAGAGGTCCTGCTCGAGCTGATCGCGTTCTACAGGCCGCGCGGCTTCCGCATCGATGAGGTGGCCGGGGGCTTCGCGTTCCGTACGAGCCCCGCGTTCGCGCCGTTCGTACGTGACATGGCGGCGAAGCGGCCGGTCCGGATGACGCGCGCGCAGCTCGAGACGCTCGCGATCATCGCGTACCGCCAGCCGATCACGCGGCCCGAGGTCGACGACGTTCGCGGCGTCGACTCGGGCGCCGTCCTCAAGGCGCTCCTCGATCGCGATCTCATTCGCATCCTCGGCAAGCGCGACGAGCCGGGGCGCCCCATCATTTACGGGACCACGCCCTCCTTTCTCGAGTTCTTCGGGCTCAAGGCGCTCGGCGATCTGCCGACGCTGCGCGAGTTCACCGAGCTGACGGACGAGTCGCGGCTGACGTACACGCGCGAGATGGGTGAGGAGGCGCCTGCGGGCGGGCTCGACGAAGGCTTGGCCGGCGGCGAGGGGCAGATCGAAGAGCGCGAGAGCCGCGTCGTCGAGACCGACGAAGAAGACGAAGAAGCGGCGCCGATCTCCTCCGAGGAAGAGCGCGATCAGAACGACGAAGGCGAAGACGAGTCTGACGACGACGACGACGACGGCG
>JBGTSH010000050.1:0-43331 GCA_041940405.1 Polyangiaceae bacterium | reverse complement strand
CGCTCGAGCTCGGCCCCGTTCACGCGAAGCCGCGACAGGTGCTGGTCGTACGCCTCGACCTCGGCCCGCGACCCGACGATCAGCTCGACGATCTGCTTCTCGAAGAGCGACGCGGTCGCCTCGATGGAGCGCATGGAGTGGCGGCGATCGCGCTCTTCATCGGCGTCCGACAGCCGCCTGTCGCGATCGCTCTGGTTCCAGAACCACTGGGCCCCGGTCGATAGCGTGAGACTGTGGGTGGGCGCCAGCGCGAGCACCTGGCGGATGCGCGCCGAGAGGCGGTCGGTCCGTTCGGGCAGATCGATGAGGAACGGGTCGAGCCCGGGGAGCGTCTGCGTCTCGAGACCGTCGGCTTCTTCGCGGGCGTAGCGCACCTTCGCGTCGATCGTCGATCCTCTACCGAGCGCGGTGCCGGCTCGAAGCCCCAGCTGGTACCGCTTGGTCGGAGGCAGCGCGAGGTCGACGGCGTCCTCGCGCAGGCGAACCGAGTCGCTCGCGTACGCCGACGCGTCGAGGCTCGCCCAGCTGTCGTTCTTTCTGTACGCCGTCGTGCTCGAGACGAAGGCGCCCCACCGGTAGCGGCCTTCGGCCTGCGCCCTCCCGCTCCAGCCTTCGACCTCGGGCGCTGCGCTGAGGACGTTGATGACGCCGCCCATCGCGCTCGTTCCGTAGAGCGAGCTCGCCGGCCCGCGCACGATCTCGATGCGATCGACGTCGGAGATCGAGAGCTGAGCGAGGTCGACCGCGCCTCCGACGTCGCCTACGACGCGCTCACCGTCCTCGAGGATGAGGACGCGCTCCCGATCGAACCCCCCGATCTGGATAGCGCTGGGTGCGCCGATCGATCCGTAAGCCGACGAGTTGACCTCTACCCCGAGCGAGCCCGAGAGCGCCTCACCCACGTTGGTGGCGCCGCGCCGAGCGGCCTCTTCGCGGGTGATGACGTCGGTACGGATCGCCGCCTTGGATGCGTCCTCGGCCGTGCGTGTACCGGTCACCACGACCTGAAGATCGCCGTCCCCTTCCCCGTCCGGCTGCTTCTCCTCGTACGGCTCGGGCTCGTCCGCGTCCGCCGCGCGGGCGATGACCGCGGCGGCGAGGGCCGTCAGAAGGATGCCGGTGCCGCGACGCATTCGAGACGAACGTAGTTGAGACGCATTCAGGGCAGGCCGCCGGCGATTTTCTTCACGCGCATGTGCACCGTGCCGGGGTTGTCTGCAGTCGCGCCGGTGAACGAATCGAAGATCACGAAGAACGGCGTGATGCCGTCGGAGCCGGCGACGAGGAACGAATAGGCTGCAGGCTCGAGCGGCGAGACCTTGGGCTTGGTCCAGAAATCCGTGAAGGCGCTGATGACGCCGTCGCCTTTGTAGTCGAGCCCGGCGTTCGAGATGGTCGCGTAGTCGACGCCGTCGAACCGGGCCAGCTCGGAGGTTTCGGTCCGCGCCATCACCTCCTCGAGCGATTCACCGGGGGTCTCGTCGATGTCGAGATCGACCGCGAGCACCCCGCCGGGGCCGCCCTCGCCGCCGTTCACCGAGACCGCGTCGCGGCGGAAGCAGAGATCCCAGTCGGCGTTCTGTTTTGCCTGATCCGGCGTGAGCTCCAGCCGCTGCCCAGTCGCGAGCACCAGGCAACCGCTCGGTGAATTCGGGCTCGGGTCTGGGCCGCCTGCGGTTCCGTCGAACTCGTCGTAGAGGGCCGTCGCTTCGGATCCGGCCTCGTTCACGCGGGCTACGCGAAACCTGTAGAGCGCGGCCACCGGCGCGCCCGACACCTCGCCGTAGAAGCTGATGAGCTGCACCTTGTGGTACTGCGTGCCGCGTTTTACGCCGAAGACGTGGAAGCGCGAGTAGATGACGTGCTCGCTAGGCTCGTACATCCACCAGTCGAAGAACGGGCCGCCGAAGATGTCGTCGATCATGAACGGCACGTCTGCAGGGACCCGATCCGCGTTGAAATCGGTCTGATCGAGCGGACCGAACGCGCTCCCCTTTGCGCTGCCCGAGACGCCGCCGTTGGTGAAGACGTTGCGTCCTTGAAAGGCGATGTCCCACGGCGCGCTCGCGTCCACCACGGCGGGCACGTCGAGGTCGACGTAGACCTTCTGGTCGTTGACCGGCACGTCGAGCGGCGTTCCCTCGGTCGCCGAGACCCCTCCGCTCCCTCCGGTGCCGGTCGTTCCGTCGGGGATCTCGTCACAAGCTGCGGCGAACGAGCCGGCGATGATCGCCGCGAACGCCGATGAAGCCAGGCGCAAAGTCGACATGAAGAGCCTGTCCGATGGTCGCAAGAATCCCGGGCAAACGGAAGGCGGCTTGTCGACCAAGCCGCCTCAGTGCGGCATTCGGTCGACCCCGTCGCTCGCGATCGCCCCGTGAGCCGCGCGGCCGCGCGCTTGCATTCGTACGCCTCGCCGGCACCGCCGACCAGAAAGGAACCTCCGATGAAGGCCACCGCGCTTCTCCGCGAGCAGCACGCCGAGATCACCAGGCTGTTCGATCGGGTCGAGGACACGACGACCGAAGAGGACGAGGTGGCCGTCTTCGAGCGGCTGGCCGCGATGCTCACCGCGCACGACGCCATGGAGCGCCATGTGCTCTACCCGAGGTGCATCGAGCGGATGGGGATGAACGAGCAGCTCGGGGAATCGCTCGTCGAGCACGGCCTCATCGAGTTCGGCCTCTACCAAGCGCTGGACGCGCTCGGCAGCGAGGACTTCACCTACAAGTGCAACGTCCTTTCCGATCTCGTGCTTCATCACGTCAAAGAGGAAGAGGACGAGTTCTTTCTGATGATCGATGACGCTTTCGACGAAGACGAGCAGCTTGCCCTCGGTGAGGAGCTCGAGCGGCACTACGAGGCGGCGATGGCCGAAGACTTCCGGCGGGCGCTGATGCAGAACCTCGTCGGGGTCCTGAAAGGCGCGCTCAATCCGCCGCCGCCGAACGGCTCCAAGAAGCCTCGCAAGGCCACGCCGGCAAAGTCCGAGCGCGCGCGGCACCGGTAGCGCTACCCTTGTGCGGCCGCGATGCCGCCCATGCACGACGATCCGCCGCTCTCCCTCCCACACCTCACCAACGCGCGCGCCGCCCTCGAGGCGACCCCGACGCGGGCCGCGCAGCTGCTCCACGCCGTCACGATGAGCCTGACGATCCGCACGCTCCTCGCTCGACACGGCTACGGGCCCGAGGACCACCGCGAAGGCCTCGAGCTGCTCCGCGAGTGCGTGGGCCCGGACGACGTCGTCTGGCCCGAGAAGTTCGAGCTCGCGGTCCAGGACGCGGTGGTCGAGATCGACGCCTGGGACGAGAAGGGCTTTCGCATCGTCGAGGCATCGCTCGGCCACAAGTTCCCCGCGCAAGCGCGATTCGTCCTCGCCGGGCTCGCGCCCATCGACGGTCCGGGCGCGGTCACCGGCGTGAAGCACCTGCTCGATCGCCTCGACGATCTGGAGTCGAGCGAGGATCGCAAGCGCACCCGCCGCGAGGATCACGCCGCTCTCGACGCGCTCGCGAAGCGCGGAATCACGAAGGAAGAGCGCAAGCGCCTGCGCGCGCTCGTGGACGCCGCGGCCCCGGCCAGCGAGACGACCCCTCGAAGCGGCCCCCACCCCACCGATCACGAGACGCGGCTCCTCGCGTTGCGCGCCTGGTACGAAGAGTGGGCGAACATCGCGCGCGCCGCGGTCAGCCGCGACGATCACCTCGTGCGGATGGGGCTGCACCTCTGGCGGCGCACCGAAGAGTGACGCGCGGACACCTCGTCGACGGGGGGTCGACCCGTGGACTCGACGAGCGTGGATCGGGCGTCGACGGAGCGCGCGGCCACCAGGAATCGTCGGGCTTTTCGGGCACTCGGGGCACGGCACGCCCGCTGCACTAGCCGCCACCCGGAGGCTTGAAACGATGAAAACCGTCACCGCTGCGTTCCCCTTCCTCGCCATCGCTTTTGTCGCCGGCATCGCTCACGCAGACGCGATCCTCTGCCACGCGACCGAAAAGGGCTCGGACAAGATCATCGCGAAGGCCGAGGCCGCGAGCCTGACGAAGTGCACCCTCGAGCTCAGCAAGAAGGTGAAAGAGAGCCCGTTCTGCGACAAGCGCAAGGGCGAGAAGCACGAGCTCCTCAACCACTCCAACAAGACGATCATGGGCAACCAGGTGAAGCCCTCGAAGCTCACCGTGACCTGCCCGAAATGACAGAATCGCCCGCGGCACCCACCGCCTGACGTCGCGTTTTCACTCGGGAGAAAATATCGTGTAGCGTGAAGCTTCGGCTTTCGACTACGTGGGTTTTCTTAAGGGAGTTAGAACGCATGCGACGTATGAACCGGGGTGGGTGGGTGCTGTGTGCCGTTTGGCTCGGGGGCTTGGGCGCCGCGTCGTTCGCGGGTTGCGGCCCCTCGGGCGCCTCGATCTGCGAAAAGATCTGTGATTGCGTCGGCTGCTCGGACTCCGAGCGCGAAGACTGCGTCGACGAGTTCGACGACGCGCAGCGCGACGCCGACCAGGAAGAGTGCTCGGCGGAGTGGAACGACTTCGTCGCCTGCATCGACGAAGAGCTCGAGTGCGACGACGACCGGATCGAGGCCGACGGCTGCGACAACGAGCTCGAAGAGCTGGCGGAGTGCGCCGACGGCGAAGTCTCCTTCGGCGGCATCCTCAGCCCCTGCGGGGTCCTCAAGGAGCAGTGCGGGGCCTGCGGCGAAGCGACCGAGCTCTGTGAAGCGACGGTCGACCTCGTCGAAGAGGTCGGCGGCAACGACGCCTGCCAGGACCTCCTGAACCAGGGCGGCGTCAACTGCGGCGGCGGACCAGGCCAGTGACCGCCACGGGAGCACGTCCGGGCCACGCCCTCCTGGCGACGGGCGGGCGTTGGGCTCGGGCGTGCGCTACTCGATGACCGAATCGATCACTTCGATCGGCGTGTCGTCGTGGTTCGAGATCTGCGGATACGTCGGGTACCACGAGCCGCCGATGTTGTTCGTGATGACCGACTTCTCGATCCGGATGTTGCCGGTGTGATTGTTGGTCACGAAGAAGATCGCGCTTCCGTGCTGCACGACCTCGTTCTCCTGGATCGACGTGCCGCAGAGCGAGAGCGTCATCTCGTTGCCGTCGTTGTAGATCGCGCCGCCGCTGCCGCCGCCGGGGGTGCCGCCCTGCGCGGGGTTACCGCCGTTGCCGATGGCGCGATTGTGCGAAAAGAGGCTGTTGTAGATCGACCACGACACGCCGATGCTGCTGATGCCGCCGCCGTTCGAGCACGTGTTGCCGAAGCCGTCGGCGCCGCCGAACGTGGTGTTCACGACGTAGACAGGCTCGCCGTTGTACTGTGAAAAGACGCGGATTCCCGCGCCGCCGACGTCGGGGCCCGTGTCGGCGCAGACGTTGCCGAAGAACCGTGAGTTGAGGATCTTGAAGCGGCCGCCGCGAACCCAGATCGCGCCGCCGCCGTCGTACTCATCTTCGTTCTTCGAGTTGCCGTCGATGAACGTGATGTTCTGCACGGTGAGGCGCGGATGGTCTTGGTTGTCGCATTCGGCGGTGGTCCAGTGCTGGGCCTCGTCGCACGTGTTCATGTAGAGGATGCGCGTCGTGCCGCCGCCGCTGAGCGTCACGAGGCCGCCGCCGTCGATCACGATGTCGGGACCCGTATCGTTGAAGATCTTGGCGGGACGAGTGACCGTGATCGTGTGGGGCGCCGGCCCGCAATTGAAGGTAATGACGCCGCCTGCGGCGACCGCGGCGATGAACGCGTCTCCGGTGCAGCTCTCGGGCGTCCCGGTGCCGACGACCGTGCGAGGGCTCGAGCTGTCCGCGAGCCCGGCAGGTGCTGGCACCTCGCAATCGCCGTCGGGGTTGCCGGCGGGCGGCCCATCCTCGGGATTGGTGAGCGGGTTCGGAACGTCGACGCTGCCACCGGTGCCTTCGGCACCCGCACCGTCGTCGTCATCGTCGTAGTACCCGTCGTCACCGCACGCGGCGACCGACATCACCGCGATCGAAGCAAGCCCGAGCACGATCGAAAAGCGGGTCATACCAAGCCTCCGACCGTACAGAGTAGACCCAGCGCAACCGAAGACCACTGCCCCAAATGTGTCGCAGCTCAGGGGAGCAGCTCGATCGATTCGATCTCCGTGATGCACGGACCGATCATCGTCTGCATCGGAATCTCACCGTGAAACTGCTCCGGCGTGCTCTTCTTCAATGTGCCGACGACACGCACACGCTTGCCCTCGAACTTGGCGATCTCGATCGGCGCCGCACGCCGGCACAGCAACGATCGAAAGCGTCGTCGCGAGGAGCCGTTGCATCAACGGCTAGCGTACCAGCCAATCCGGAAGAGGCGGTCGGCGCTCGTCTTCACGAGGATGGCGACCGGATCGGTCTTCTTGCGCTTGCTCGTCCCGAGCACGTGCGCGAGCCCGGCTGCACACGCGCCGACCGCCCGCTCGACGGCCTCGATCGGACGAAGCGCCCGGCCTTCCTTGGGCTCGCCGGCGATGAGCACGTTGACCAAGAAGGCCAGCTCGTCGAGGCGACGGGCGTGCACCGCGCCGTCGCGCTCCGCGAGCTCGTTCATCGCCGCGACGAAGCGCGCCGTCGCCGGATCTGCCGACTTGGACGGAAGCAGCTTCGGCGGCGGCGCGGCTTCGGGCGCGCTCTTCTGGATGAGCCCGACGAGCGGAGCCGCGGCCGCGGTCGACGCCGGCGACGGCGGCGCGGGTGCGGTGTCGAGCTCCCGGAAGTAGGCGCGGGTCACCGGATCGCTCTCGTCGTCGGCCAGCACCTCTTCGGGTGGCATCTTCCGCGCGAGCGCCAAGAAGCTTCGCGCGTCGGAAGGCGCGACGAACCCGCCGGCGGCGCGGCGATCGGCGCGTTCCCCTCCGGCATCCGACGCGAGCATCTCGGCGTCGGAGAGCGCTTCGATGAGGCCGCCCTCGTCTTCGATGAGCGAGCGTGACGCATGCGCCAATCGCTCGAGGATTCGGGACAGCACCGCGTGGTGGTGGGTATCGAGCGCGACGAGCACGCCGAGGACCGAATCCCACCCGTCGTGCCTGCGCGAGATGACGCGATAGCCCTCGAATTCGTGGGCGAGGCAGCCGTCCAAGTTCTTCTCGATCTGATCGACATCCTCTTCGTCGAGCTCGGCGAGCTCGACGCCGAGCGCATCCATGTCGAGGACCAGCACCTGGCGGAAGAGCCCATGCATGACGAGATCGTCAGGAAGGGCGGCGAGCTTGTCGGCGACCGCACGATCGCCGGCCTCGAGCAGGACCTCGAGTCAGACGGCGAAGCGCTCGTCGTCGAGCACCTCGTCTTGCCCCGGGGCGTCACTCCGCCAGGCGTCTTCGTCGAGGACGTGGAGCAGCTGCTCGGGGGTCGCGAGCGCGACGATCTCACCCGCGTCCTCGAGACCGATTTGGCGGACGAGGGTGCCGAGCTCGCGCGGCGGTAGGGCGCGCACCGCCTCGACGAGGCGTGGCTCGGCCAGCACCCGCGACAGGAGGTCGCGCGGGGACAGCGGGACGAGCGCTGCGTGGCGCCGGCTGTTCAACCCCAGGTGTTGAGGTCCTTGATGATGCCGCGCGAAACGAGGTTGATGTAGACGTCGGTGAAGACGACCCAGACGAGGCTCATCCACGCGAACGCCATGTGGCGGCCGTTGAACCAGGTCGACGCCTTCCAGATGCTGAACTTGGTCGTCGGCTTACCGTCGCAGGTGAAGCAGTCCTGCTTGCCGCCGATGAGATGGCGCCAGGAGTGGCAACCGAACGTGTAGCCGGAGAGCAGCGCGGCGTTCATCACCATGACGAGGGTGCCGACACCCACGCCGAGCTGGCCGTCCTTGAAGAACGCAGCGAGCCCCTCGTACCAGAGGCATACGAGCAAGAAGAGCGCGCCGTAGAGCGCGTAGCGGTGCAGGTTCTGAAAGACGAGCAGGCCCGTCTCACCCTTGTACGGGCGCTTCACGCCGCGGACCGCACACGCCGGAGGCGACACCGCGAGCGCGCGGTAGCCGGCCTTTCGGTAGTAGTAGCAAGTGAACCGGAAGAGGATCGCCAGCGCAGGGAAGAAGAACGCGGGCGACTGCGGGAGGAAGCTCGGCCAGAACGACGGGAACGCGCCGAACCAGGCGACCTCGACCGGGACCGCGCCCGGGTAACCCGAGGTCGGCGTGAAGAGCGGCGGCGCGACGGTCGGGCTGATGTACGGCTCGAAGTAGACGTGCGTCGCCTGAAACGCGCGGAACGTCAGGTAGCCGAAGAACAGGACGAGGCCACACGCGGTAGCCAGCGGGCCGACCCACCAGTTGTCGGTGCGCTGGTTGCCCGTGAACATGTCCAGGTGTCCGCCAACGCGGACCGGCGCCGAGCTGCTCATGAGCGACCTAGGTAGCCGAAATCAGGCCAATTGTTAAAGGTTAAAACCATGTCAGGCCTCCGGTGGCTGCCCTTGGGGGTCGTCCGGCGCGTCCTGCACGAGGACGAAGGGCTGCACGACGATGGCCATCCAGCGGCGGCCCTCTTCTTGGGGCCAGCGCTCGCGCTCGGCCAGAGACGGCTTTCGGAGCTTCTGGTCTTTGATCCAGGCCGCGACCTGGTCGACGTCATCCATCGCGACGGCGACCCCGCAGCTTACGAGATCGAGGTCGGCGCGCACGATGAACACGCCGTCACGCTCGAGGTGAGCGCGGAGGTCGCTGAAGTAGACGGGCCCGAGGCGCTTCTTGAGCTGGCCTTCGAGCGCCTCGGGGAGCGACATCTTCGACATCGGAGTCCTCTCTACACGACACTCAGGCGACGACAAAAGGCTGGTCGAGGCTCAGGCCCTCTCCGAGGTCGTCGATGCTGCCCGGGGGCAACACCGCCTCCAGCTCCGCGAAGCGGGCGGCGACCTGTCCTTCCTCGGCTTCGAAGACGGCCCAGGTGCGCTCCAGGACCGCGACCGAGCGCTCGATCGCTCGATGCAGCACCTCATCGAAGGCACCCCACGGGCCTTTCAGGAACTTCGGCACGGCCTCCTCTTTCTCGCGCTCGGAGGCGACGAGCTTGCCGACCGGGCTCCCGATCAGGCGAGCGTGCTGCTCGTAGCCGCGGCCCATGCGCGAGAGGTCGCGCTCGCTCGGCCCGCTAGGGATCGCTGCGGCGTAGGCAGCTTGGACCGCACGGGCGACCTCGGGCCGCGCGAGCAAGTCCGAGAACGGAACGCGCACGAGGCGGACGATGCCGTCGGTTCCCATGCGGTCTTCGCCGAAGTAGGCCTCGTGAAAACAGATCGACTGAAACTTCTCCACCTCACGATGGGCCGCGTCGTGATCGCGGCCGCCGTGATGCCGCCTGGCCAGCGCGTTGACGAGCGGGTGCATGACCCGATCGATCGCCGCGTGAGATGCCGCGCCGAGCGCGAGGACCGCGAGCTCGAGCGATCGGGATCGATGAGCCGCCTTGGCGAGCTCGTACACGATTGGCACGGCCGCCCCTTCGTGCACGATCGCACCCCACGGGCTCGCGCGCGGCTTGAGCCGAGCCGCGTACCTTACGACCTCTTCTGCGTACCGATCGAAGTACGGTAGGTCCATCACCACCGCGCCGAGCCGTCCGGCGTCCTCGAACCGCATGACGGCGCGGCGCGCGTCGGTAGCGAGACGCGACGACGTCGTCGCCTCACGGAACGAGGTGATGTGGATTCCTTCGGCCGGCATCGTGCGCGAGTGAGGCTATCATCGCGGGCGCCTTGGGCGCCTCGACCACCCTCACCGTCATGCCGTTCGACAACCTCTCGGGCGATCCCGAGCAGGCGTACTTCGCCCGCGGCTTCGTCGAGGATCTGATGACGGAGCTGTCACGATTCCCGTCCCTCGAGGTCCTCCACGCCGACGTCGCGCCTTCCGGCGGCGCGCCGCGCGCCGGGCACCTCCTTCGAGGCGGCGTCCGGCGCCTCGGCGACGTGGTTCGCGTCGCGGCGCAGCTCGTCGAAGCCGAGAGCGGACGCCAGGTGTGGGGCGAGCGCTTCGACGCGCCGGCCGAGCGGCTCCTCGAAGCGCAAGACGACATCGTCGCGCGAGTCGCGAGCGCCCTCGCGATCGAGGTCGACGACGCGCGCCGCAAGGACGCGCGTCGCAAGCCCCTCACGAGCCTCGAGGTCTACGACTGCTGGCTCCGCGGCCTCGACTGCCTCCATTGCGGAACGCTCGAGGACGACGAGCGCGCGCGCGCCTTCTTCGACCGCGCGCTCGCCCTCGATCCCCATTTCGCGCGCGGCCACGCGGGCCTCTCGCTCTCGCACTTCAACGAGTGGAGCTGCCAGATGTGGGAGATGTTCGACGAGAAGCAGCGGCTCGCGTTTTCGCACGCGCGCGACGCCGCAGGGCTCGACGATCGGGACGCGCTCGTGCAGATCATCCTCGCGCGGGTGCTCCTCTATCGAGGAGAGTTCGACGAATGCGCGCGACGCGTCGACCGTGCGCTCGAGCTCAACCCGAACGACGCCGACGTCTTGGCGCACGCGGGGATGTGCCGGGCGTACCTGGGAGACCCCGGGTCCGGGCTCGCCCTCGCAGAGAAGGCGCACCGGCTCAGCAAGAACGCGCCGGAGTGGTACGGGGCCTGCGCCGCCGTGCCGCTCTTCCTGCTCGGCAGGTACGCCGAGGCTGCGGGGTACTGCGCGCGGGCGCCGCGCGCGATGGTCGACGTGCCGGCCTACCTCGCGGCGAGCCACGCGCTCGCCGGCGATCCCGCCCGCGCGAGAGAAGCGCTCGCCATGTTCGTCGCCGACTTCGTCGAGAAGATCACCTTCGGCCGACCTCCCGAGGCGGGCGAGGCCCTGCGGTGGCTCGAGCACGTCAACCCGTTCCGCCGCGCCGAGCATGCAGATCTCTTCGCGCGCGGGCTTCGCCTGGCGGGCCTCGAGATCGATCCGGATGCGGCCCGAGAGCCGACCCCCGACGCTCCGTCGGCGGGCCCCAAAGCCGCGGTGTTCCGCCGTGAGGGCGAGCTCTGGACGGCCGCCTTCGACGGCCTTCGCGTGCAGCTCTCCGAAGCGAAGGGCTTCTTGGATCTCGCGGAGCTGCTCTCGAAGCCGGACGTCTGCGTGCACGCGCTCGATCTGGCAGGCCGCGGGGCCGAGCCCCGGGGCGATGCGCCGGCCCTCGATCCACAGGCTCGGCGCGAGCTCGCAGCCCGTGCGCGCGCGCTCCAAGAAGGCATCGATGAGGCAGAGGCGCACAACGACCGCGGCGCCGCCGAGCGAGGGCGCGAGGAGCTCGACAAGCTGGTCGAAGCCCTCGCCGGTGCCGTCGGCCTGGGCGGCAGGTCACGCCGCCTCGGCAGCGCCGCCGAGCGCGCGCGCACGGCGGTCACCTGGCGCATCCGCAACGCCATCAAGAAAATCGGCGCCGCCCATCCGATCCTGGGGCGGCACCTGGAAAACGCCGTCAAAACAGGGACCTACTGCGAGTACGCGCCCGAGAAGCCCGTCGCGTGGACCGTGTGAAACGCCCTGCCCTCACGATGTGAGGGCCGTCCTCACGCCTCTTGCTTGAACCCAGAGGAGGAGAGGTCCCACATGACGTGCGCTGCCACGACCACCCGAGCCGCCCCGCCCATCGTGCGGGGCAAACGCGCCACAACGAACGACGCCCGCGGCGTCCCGATGACGGTGTCCGATCCCTCGAGCGTCGAGCACTTCGAGACGGGGCTTCGACAGTTCCAGACGTACTTCGGCGATCCCATCGCGACGGCCGAGGCCGCGCTCCGGATCGATCCGGCGTTCATCCTCGGGCATGTGCTTCGCGCGGCCGCGCTCGCCACGCTCGCGGAGCGGCGCTTCATCGAGCAGGCACGCGTGAGCCTCGTGTCCGCCGAGGCGCTCTTGCCGGAGGCGAACGACCGCGAGCGCTCTCTCGTCGGCGCGATGCGCCTCGTGATCGACGGCGATTGGGACGCGGCGTGCCGGGCGCTCGACGCCGTCCTCGTCGATCATCCCCGCGACGCGCTCGCCCTCCAGACGGCGCACCTCTTGGACTTCTATCGCGGCGACGCACTCAATCTCCGCAACCGGATCGCGCGCGTCCTACCTGCATGGAGCCCGAGCGTTCCGGGGTACTCGTACGTCCTCGGCATGCATGCGTTCGGCCTCGAGGAGTGTAACGAGTACGAACGGGCAGAAGACGTAGGCCGGCGCGCGCTGGGGATCCAGCCCAGGGATGCTTGGGCCATCCACGCGGTCACGCACGTCTTCGAAATGCAGGGCCGAATCGAAGAAGGGATCGAATGGCTCGAGTCGCGCGAGGCAGACTGGGCGATCGACAACGGCTTCGCGTTCCACAACCTCTGGCACCTCGCGCTCTTTCATCTCGACAGGCAGCGCTACGACGCCTGTCTCGCGCTCTATGACCGTCGGATCCATCCGAGCCCGCCCGATGCCGCGCTCCAGCTGCTCGACGCGACGGCGCTGCTCTGGCGTCTCTACCTCGAGGGCGTGGACTGCTCCGATCGCGCCTCGGTCCTGGCCGACAACTGGGCCGGCCGGCTCGACATCGAGCGAGGGTTTTACGCCTTCAACGACATGCACGCGATGATGGCCTTCGCGATGGCCGGCCGCGAGGCCGAGGCTGCCTCGCTCCTCGAGGACCTCGTCTGGGCTGCCAACGAGGCGACAGGAAGCAACCGCATGATGAGCCGTGAGGTCGGCTTGCCCGTGTGCCGCGCCGTCCTCGCATTTGGCGAGGGCCGCTACGCGGACGCGATCGCGCCCTTGCTCGCCGTGCGCGACGGCGCGTCACGCTTCGGCGGAAGCCACGCGCAACGCGACGCGCTCACGGTCACCCTTGTCGAAGCGGCGATCCGCAGCGGCCGCTCGGCGCTCGCCCGGCACGTCATCGCCGAGCGCACCGCGGAGAAGCCGTCGAGCGGCTGGCTCTGGCGCCTCCACGCGAGGGCCGGTCAGCCGCCGCTCCTCACGTGATCGATGAGCCGCTTCAGTCCCTCTTCGACGCCGACGGTGGGCTCGTACCCGAGGTCCTTCGAGATGCGCCCGATGTCCGCGAGCGACTCGCGGATATCGCCCTGCCGCGGCGGGGCGAAGGTCCGCTCGACCTTCTTTCCGACGATCTTCTCGACCACCCCGAGGAGGCCGAGGAGCGTCGTGCTCTTACCGCACGCGACGTTGTAGGCGCGCCCTCCGATGCCGGGCGTCATCCCGGCGCGGAGGTTCGCGTCGACGACGTTGCCGACGTAGACGAAGTCTCGCGACTGGCCGCCGTCGCCATAGATCGTGACGGGCTCGCCCTTGAGCGCGCGGTCGACGAAGATCGAGATGACGCCCGAGTAGGGCGAGCGCGGGTCCTGCCGCTCGCCGAAGACGTTGAAGTAGCGCAGGCTCACCGTCTCGACGCCGTAGAGCTGGTTCCAGACGCCGAGGTAGTGCTCGCCGGCGATCTTCTCGACGCCGTACGGCGACATCGGCGCGGCGCGCATCGTCTCGCGCTTCGGCATCTCGGGGTCGTCGCCGTAGACCGCCGCCGAGCACGCGAAGACGACACGCTTCACGCTGCGGCGCTTGGCGGCCATGAGCACGTTGAGTGTGCCTTGGATGTTCACGTCGTGCGTCTCTTGCGGGTGCTCGACGCTGTAGGGCACGCTGACGATGGCGGCCTCGTGGTAGATGAGGTCGCAGCCTGAGGCGTAGTAATCGAGCTGCGGCGCGTCGCGCACGTCGGCCTCGACGAGCTCCACCCTCGAAGCCAGGTGCGCCAGGTTCTCTCGCTTGCCGCTCGACAAGTTGTCGTAGGCAACGACCTGGTGTCCTTCCTTCACCAGACGCTCACAGATGTGCGATCCGATGAACCCTGCGCCGCCCGTCACGAGCACTTTCACGCGATGACTCCTTGGTTTGTCAGGACGATCAAACCGTAGGACGAAGGCACGAAGCGATCCAGCGTTCCCAGGGGCTTCTGCCGCCGCGTGGCGATCCGCCTCGCTGGCTGGCGCGCGACGCTGGCCGGCCGGAGACGGCCGTGGCAGATCGCGGACCGAAAGCCGATGCGCTCCCCCATCCTTCGCAGGCTCCTCGCCGCAGTGTCCGTCGCCCTCGTCGCGGCGCTGGGGTGCAGCTCCTCGGGCGGAAGCCCGCCGCAGCCGACGGGCAAAGCGGCCCAGTGCGAGAAGTTCGCGGCGACCGTGAACTCCGCGAAGATCGGCGAGTCGATCGCCAACGACAAGGCCCAGCTCGAGATCGAGGCGAAGAACGCCGTGATGCTCGACCAGAATCTCGGCAAGCTCGAGATCACCGACGCCGAGCTGAAGCGCCTGGTGACCGAGTACCGCGGAAACGTCACCGCTTACGCCACCGTCATGAGCGACGGGGCCGAGGCCCTCGAGGGCGACCTCGACGGCCTGGTGAAGATCATGAAGGCAGCGGGCGCCATCGCAGAGAAGAACGTCGCGATCACGCAGCAGATCAAGGCGCACTGCAGCGCGAAGTAGCTGGCCGAGCCTCAGTCGAGGAAGAAGAACACCTCGATCTGCGCGGTCGCCTCACCGTCCTCGAACGTGCGCTCTACCGAAACACCGCGGCGCATGCGCTGATCGCGCTTGAAGTAGACACCCCAGCCGAGGCGGACGTCGCCCACCGAGACGCCATCTTTCGGGGCCACGCTGTCGCCGCGCCTGCCGGGCGGGCAGGTCGCGACACGCCAGACGAGCTCTTCACCCACCTTCGGGGTCGACACCGCGATGTCGGCACACGCGATGTCCGAGCCTTGCAGCGCCCCCGCGAGCTTCTTTTGTGACTCCTTGATCGCGCCCTCGCGAGCCCTCAGCTTGGCCAGGCATTCTCCGTCGCCGGTCGCGCAGTCAGGCCGCGGCTGGTCGAGCGCGGCTTCCCGGATGGAGGCTCGTACGACTTCCTCGATCCGGGAAACCCGGTCTTTCCGCTCCTCCAAGGCGGCACGCGCTTCGGCCTCGGTCGGTGCCGGAGGCGACTGCCCGCAGCCGAGCAGGATCGAGCCCACCACAAAGCCCCGGCGCATCAGGCAGCTCCCGCCATCGGCGGTCAGAGTAGCGGCACCTTCCAGGTGTTGAACACGGGCGTCGTATCGGCGCCCGCGGCCTGGTTGAAGCGGTCACGCACGAACGTCCACGTCACCGCGTCGTTGTTCGGGTCGTACGGGATGTCGCCGCCGGTGGTCATATCCATCGCGAGGAAGAACGCCTCCCAGAAGTCCCAGTCGTATTGGGTCGTGAGCTCCATCAAGAAACAGAGCTGCAAGAACGGATCGTCACGCAGCGTCGGGTACGCACCGTTCGCGAGGTAGGCGTCCTTGCCGTCGCAATACGAGTCGACGTTCGGGTGCGTGCGACCGAGGATGTCGAGCGTGTAGAGCGTGAAGAGGTTCGGCCACGACTCGAGGTTGAGGATCATGTAGGACCACGTGCCGTTCGAGAACGTGAACGAGTGACCGAGCTCGTGGGCGAAGCCCCAGACGTCGGTCGGCGGGTCGATCGCGTTCAGGATGCGCTGCGTGGGAACGCCGCTCATCAGGCTCGGATCGCACCGCACGGGGTTACCCGCCAGCATGTAGGCGAAGCTCGAGACCTGCGGATCCGGGAACCAGCGAACGCGCTGTGCATCGTAGGGAACCGAAGGCCGGATCTGAGCGTGGGTGTCGTAGATCTGGTCGATGACGTCGATCGAGGGCGCCGCCGTCTCGCGATCGATCTCGGCGTCCGCCGCCGGGATCGTGATGATCGTGTGCCGCCCGCGGAGCTCGACCCAACCGCTCGCGATGGCAGTGTAGTCGTACTCACAAGCCTCGGTCGCCGGGACCGTCGGGACGGTGTCGCCGGTCGACTCGACGGTCACGGTGAGCGCACCGGCCATCGGGAGCCGAGTGCCGTACGTCTCGCCGAGATCGGTGTCGAAGTTCGCCCCGACGTAGAGGATCCCGTCCCGCGGAACGGTCCACGTCGTGCCCGGCCCGACGCAGTGCAGCTCGTCTGCGTAGTGGAGGCCGAGCCGCGCGACGAGCGAGCCGCGAGCGCAGCCGCGATCCATGGGCAGCTCGGTTCGCCCTTCGGGACCGGTGAAGGTCTGCCCGTCGATCGACCAGCTGCCCTCCGCCGAGAGGGTGACCGACTCGCCCTCGCGCAGAAACAGTCCTGTCATGACCCAGTTCGACGCTGCAGGTACCGACACCTGATGCGTGCCGTAGGGGCCGGTCGCAGGGACATCGACGTACGGATCGAGCTCGCCCTGCCAGCTCGCCTGGCCGGGGAAACCGCAACCGCCTTCGGGAACGCTGCCGCCCCCGCCGCCTTCTCCGCCGGTGCCGCCTGGCCCGGTCGAGCCCGCGCCCGGGCCCGACCCGCCGTCGGCTCCGCTCGACGTCGATCCGCCGCTCGTGGCCTCGACGTCGTCACCGCAGCCCAGAACGAACGCAGAAAGCAGGACCAAAGAAGCGAGCCGGAGAGCCATGTGCGCACCTCGCCGAAGAAGGCCAAGCCTATCCCAGGGGCCCTTACGTAGGCAGTCTGTCGGCCTTTTGTCCGGCTTGTGTCATGCTCGCCGCCGCGTCGATGCCGGACCGCACGCTCGTCGTCTCCGCCACGAACCTCCTTCGCCGCGGCTACCTCGTCGTCCCGACCGATCGAAAGTCGCGCGCGGGCGAGCCGGTGAACGGCCTCTACGCAGTCGCGCGAGCCATCCATCGCGCATTGGCGTTCAAGGTTCCTGCACGCGCCGTCGCGGTGATCGACACCGAGGCTCAGCAGGTCGGCGCCCCCTGGCCCGACATCCTCGTCGCGCAGCTCGCCCCGCTCCCGAAGCTCCTGCGCACGCTCGGCTTTCATGTCGTCGAAGCGCCCGGCGAGCTCGATCTGTGTGCGAGCTACGCGCAGGCGGCCATCGACGCAGGTGACGATGTCGTCATCGTCGGCGTCGACAAGCGCTACGCCCAGCTCGTGGGCGATCGGACCTGGTGGTACGACGCGAACAAGGACGCTCGTTACACCTCCGAAATCGTGCAGAAGCGCTTCACGGTGCCGCCCGACAAGGTGGCCGCCTGGCTCGGCATGGTCGGCGACCTCGACCAGCTCCCGGGCGTCAAAGGGATCGGCGCGAAGGGCGCGACGACGCTCGTCGAGACCTACGGCTCGATCGAGGCAGCGATCGAAGTGATGGACACGATGGAGGGCCGGCTTGGAAAGGTCCTCCGTGCGGCGAAAGACGACATTCCGCGCGAGCTCGACCGCGCCCGCCTCGACCGGGCGCGTCCCCTACCCGTTCCTCTTGCCGAGCTCGGGTACACGCCGCCGAACGCGACGGCGCTCAACGCGTTCTACGACGAGCTCGCCTTCGCGGAGCTGCTCGTGGCCGACGATCGCTCGGTGCGCACCGAGGTCTGCGAAAAGCCGGCAGACGTGGCCGCCGCTCTCGAGAAGCTCGAGGGCGGCATCATCACGCTGCATCCGCTGCTCGAAGATCCGGAGCCGGTCGTGTCCAGAGTAACCGGGATCGCGCTGTCGATCGGCAATGGTGAGGCCTTCTACGTACCCAGCGGCGGCGCCGCGTGGAGGGCGCTGGTCACGTGGCTCGAAGATCCGAGCGCGCCCAAGCAAGGGCACGACATGGTCGGCACCGTCGTGGCTCTCCAGCGCTCGGGTGTCAGGGTCGCGGGGATCGCCGGCGACTCGGGTTGTGCCTCGCACCTCTTGCAACCGAGCAACTGGGCGCCGCACGAGCTGACGTACATCGCCAAGCACGTCCTCGGGCGCGCGATGCCGGAAGATGACCAGGTACGCGGCGTCGGTCGCGCTCGCAAGGCCTGGAGCGCCCTCGCCATCGACAAGGCAGCCGACGTCGCCGGACAGCGAGCCGACGCATCGGCCGCCATCTGGCGCGAGCTGTCTCCAAAGGTCGATCGTGAACGGCTCGACGAGTACCTCGAGCTCGAAGACACGCTTGCCCGCATGGAGCTCACCGGGATCATCGTCGTCCCCGAAGAGCTGGAGAAGGCCGAAGCAGCGTTCGCCGAGATCGAAGCCGATCTCGAGAAGCAGATAGAGGCGCTCGCCGGTCACCCGTTCAACATCAACTCCACGAAGCAGCTCGGCACCGTGCTGTTCGAGGAGCTCAAGCTCCCGATTGCGAGCCATACCAAGACCGGCTGGAGCACCTCCAACGATGCCCTCGAGCGCATCGAGAACGCGCACCCCATCGTGCCGCTCGTCATCCGGTGGCGCGGCCTCCGCAGGCTTCGTGACAGCTGGGTCATCGCCCTTCGCAAGTGCATTGACAAGGACGGCCGCGTTCACTCGCGCTTCCATCTCGCGCGCTCGTTCTCGGGGACGCTCATCAACACCAACCCCGATCTCGCGCGCGTTCCCGGTCGCACGCCTGAGATGGCCATGATTCGCCGCGCCTTCGTCGCACCGCCGGGTCGTCTCCTCATGTCCGTGGACTTCAGCCAGCTCGGGCTCTTCGTCCTCGCGCATCTCAGCAAGGACCCCGCCCTGACCGAGCCGCTTCGCGCGCGCGCCGACATGCATCGGCTCACCGCATCCGCTGTCCTCGAGAAGCCCGCCGAAGAGGTCACGCTCGAGGAGCGGCAGCTCGGCAAGGTCGTCAACTTCGCCACGTTCGCCGGCCAGGGCGCGAGCGCGCTCGCGCTCCAGCTCGGCGTCAGCGCGCAAGAGGCCAAGGCGTACATCGCGCGCTTCGATCGCCACTACGCCAAGGTCCGCGCCTTCCAAGACGAGCAGTTCCGCCTCGCCAAAGAGCGCGGCTACATCACCACCATCGCCGGACGAAACTGGCCCATCGGCGGCCTCGAGTCGCTCGATTCGCACGATCGCTCCTACGCCGAGAGGCTCGCGAGGCGGGCCACCCACGAAGGCTCGGTCGCCGACGTCTCGCGTCGCGCGCTCCTCTGCGCCGATCGCGCCATCCGGAAGGAGGGCCTGGGCACCCTGCCGCTGCTCTCGATCCTCGACGAGGTTCTGTTCGACGTCCCCAAGGAAGAGCTCCACGTCGCCGCCAAGGTCTGCTCCGAGGCGATGCGGCACGCCTTCGAGCTCGAGGTGCCGCTGGTCGTCGGCGTCGAGGCCGGTCCCAACTGGGCGGATCTCGAGCCGGTCGTGATCTGATATCCAGATCGGCTCGGATACAGGGACTCCGAAGTGCGCGAATCAGGACGGCCAGCTCAGGACTTTTGGTCGCATCACGCGAACCCATCGACCGCGAATGACACGACCCGGACCGGGTCATTGGTCGGACTACCCATCCGGCGCGAATGCCACGACCCGGACCGGGTCATTGGTTCGACCGCTCCGCCGCGCCGTATGTCAGTCCTCACCGCTTCTTGAGGAGCTTCTCCTTGAGCGCCGTGTACGCCTTTTCGTCGACGGGCTTCCCGCGCGCCCAGCGCTTCATCTCGGGCACGATGCTCGTCTCCCACCCGGCCGCGAGCCTCAACGTGATGAAGTCGGAGAAGAGCTGCTCGAGCACCGCCTCGAGCTCTTCGGTCAGGCGCATGCGGTCGTAGAGAGCTTCGTACTTGTCGTCGTCGGCCTTGAGCTGCGCCGGAATCTTGAGCGATCCGATCGCGAGCTCTTCGGCCTTCATCACCCAAGTGAACTCGTGCTCGCCGACGAGGGCGTGTACGCGCGCCTGCTGCGGAAGCTTGCCCTGCTGCAGCGCCTGCTTCGCCTCGGGCGCCGCCGCCGGCGCCGGACACTTGATGCGCGCCTCTTCCGTCTCGACCTTCAGCGTGAGCTGCGTCTCGAGCCACAGCGAGCACGCCGGGCCCTTCGACGGCTTCAGGTTGGTCTCGAAGAGCTCGCTCTCGAACCAGAGCCAGAGCAGAAACTCTCGCCCGACGAAGCGGTTCATCTCCACGAGCTCGGCCACGTCTCTCATGCCACACCCCCGCGGGTCGCGAGCGACGTCGCCTCGAGCACCGCGAACGCCTTTTGGTCCGTCGCGTTCATCCCGCGCCTGTCCGCCGCCGTCCCGGGGCTCTCGATCAACAGCTGCAAGCGAAACGTCTTTTCGAAGAGCTCCTGCACCAGCTCGTGCGCCTTCTTCGCGTGGCTGAAGAACAGCACGACGTTCGTCTGCAGGTTCCAGACGAGATCGATGTTCCTCGTCACCGGCACCAGCTGCCGCCGCAGCTTCTTCACCACCATGTCTTTCAAGTCTGCCTTCGCCTTGCGGCCGAGCTTCTCGAGACCCTTCTTCTCGAGCACCTTCGCCTCGGCCTCCTTCAAATGCGCTTTGAGGAGCGGCCCAGGGATCGCCCAGCGATCCACGCGCATCGCGAGCGCGACGTACTCGTTGAAGAACACGGACTCGTGACCGAGGTCCGTGTCGAACGGATCCTCGATGCTCGCCCAGCCGTGCTTCTGCGTGACGTCGTCGTCCGGCAACAGCGGCTGGAAAGCCTGCGCCCGGATACGCTTCATGTTCGTGCCGGCGACGTCGTCGGGCACATCGCCGCGGATGTAGAAGCGGGTGAAGGTCAGGCTGCCGCGCAGTGCTCCCAAGATGGCGCTCCCAAGGTCGCGCGGACCTACGGGTGGAGAGCGGCGAAGGCAACCTGCTTGTGAGCTTCTCGGCGCGACCGCCGCGATGCTACGAGCCCACCATGCGCAGATCGCTCGCCCTCTCGCTCGTGCTCGCCGCATGTTCGCCGTCGCCGTCGCCGAACGGCACGCCAGAGCCTCAGCCCACGCCATCCGATCCTGGCACCGCGAGCCCGCCCGAGCCGACTGCGCCCTCGGATACGCCGCCTCAGCCCGAGCCGAGCGCGCAGGTCGTTCCCGGAACCGACGCTTGCTCTTCCGACGCCGACTGCGTCGCCGCGAGCTGCTGCCACCCGACCGCGTGCGTCGCGCGTTCCAAGGCGCCCAACTGCGCCGCGGTCTCCTGCACCGCCAACTGCCAGAAGGGCACGATGGACTGTGGCGGCGGCTGCCTCTGCCAGGGCGGCAAGTGCGCCGCGCGCTTGGTCCCGTAGCCCTTCCTGCCCCCGCGAAACTCCTCGTCAGCTCCCGACTTTCCTCCCGTCGTTCCCGGAGCTTGCGCCAGGGCGCCCGGATCGGTAGAACGCGCCCGTCCTTCGGTCCCCATCGTCTAGCCCGGCCCAGGACTCAGCCCTTTCAAGGCTGCTACGCGGGTTCGAATCCCGCTGGGGACGCCACTGGTTTGCACGGCTTCGCAACGCTGCTCAGCGCGCAGCCTTCGCATCACGCTTCAGCAGAAACCCTCCAGCGAGCAGGCTCACGCCGGCGATCACGAGGCCTAGCCAAAGTTGTCGGCGGTCTCGCTCTGGGGGCTGCGGCGGCTGAGGCAGCTCCGCTGGCGCCGACTCGACGCTTACGACGGGACACGTGGGGAGCGGAGGTGACTCGCTCCCGGGCTCCCAAGGGAGCTCGATGGCGTCGCCGGTCCGGCACGTGTACCGCACGCGCGAGAAGCGCGCTTTGACGCCACCATCGCCGACGCTCTCGACGCGCAAATAGAACGTCGCGGAGCGGATTCCGAGGCCCTCGGGGACGGTGGAGAACCAAGGGCCTTCCGGTGTGAATCCAGGACGAGCAAGGCGGCGATCCTTCGCGAAGAACACAGCGGGGTCGTCGATCTTCGGGCGCGTGATCGTCCATGCTCCCTGCCCGTCGACCCCGCCTTTGGGATCGAACACCACGGTGGACTCGCGAACCGAGAGCGCGTGGAGCGTGCTGATGTGGTCGAGCTCCGCGGGCTCGGCAGGATCCTCTCCGCGCAGGATGCAGTAGGGGTCGAGCGAGAGCGGTGCGCCGCGTAACCTGGAGCATGGGTAAACGACGAACACCCATTCCGGAAAGTCGCCCGGGTTCTCCAGACGGATGCTGCCGTGACGGAGCCACTCGAGGCCGGCCGGCGGATCGATGTCGGCCGCGGCGGGCGCTGCAGCGATCACGGTCGCCGCGACGACCGCGCTCGCGAGCGACAGTCGCGGCATCGCTCGCGGCACACGCACCCTCCGCATGCCGGGCAGGATGCAACGAGCGCTTTACAAGCACAACAGCGGTCCGGATCATTCGTCGGAGGTGGGCACGAACCGATGACGCTCCTGAGGCGACTGCTCCTCGCGTTGTGCGCGCTCGGCGTCGTCGGAGGGTTGGGGCTCGTCGCGCACGCGCTCGTTCCACCAACGAGCCCACACGTCGCAGCCAGCGCCGCGGCGCAGCCAATGCTCGCCGTCGCTGCTGCAACGGCGAGCGTGAACGGCTTCAGCGCATCGGCGGGTCCGTTCGAGATCGATGCGCTCGAGGTCTCGGTAGCCGAGTACGCGGCATGCGTCCGCGCCGGTGCCTGCCCACTCCAGGTGACCGCTGCCTCTGTCCACGGCGACAGCGACACGCTGCGCGGCGAGACGACGGGGTGTAGCGGAGGCCGGGCCGATCTGCTGCAAGCACCGATCAACTGCGTCGATTACGCCGCCGCTCTCGCGTACTGCAAGTGGGCCGGCAAGCGCTTGCCGACCCGCGAAGAGTGGTGGATTGCATTCGCGCCGCAACACGAGAAGCGAATACGCGAGCTTCACCGGCCCGAGCCTTCTCGGCGCGGCTTTCGGGCCGAATGGACCGCATCGGTCGTTTCGGCTCCCGACGAGCGCGGCGCGGTCGAGTTGCTCCGGCATACGGGGGCGTGGAGCACCAACGAAGAAGACAAGAACTGGTACGGCGTGCCCTACAGCCGGCGGTTCGCGGTGAGCACGCGGTCACCGAGCATCAGCTTCCGGTGCGCGCGATGAAAAGGGCGCTCGCCGGTAAAGCCATCATGGCGGCGGGCGCCGTGTGCATCATGGGGGCTCTAGCGCCGATTGGAGCGCGCGCGCTCGCGATCCAATCGACGCGTGCTGCAGCGACCGGGCGGTGGAATGCAACGAAGGCCATCGCGGGCGACATGATCCACGTCACCGGTGGTGCCGACCGAGGCGCGTTCTTCATCGACACGACCGAGGTCACTGTGGCGGCGTATCGCGCTTGCGTCGAAGCGGGCGCGTGCACGCCCGCATCGGCGGGACGGTTCTGCAATGGGGCCGCAAAGGATCGCGACGACCACCCCATCAATTGCGTCGACCACGCGCAGGCGGAGGCCTTCTGCGCGTGGGCCGGGCGGCGCCTGCCGACCCAACGAGAATGGGCCGTCGCCGCCTGCGGCTCCGGTGCCGAGCTGCCGTGGGAGGAGCCGGTGATCGGCCCCGCGGCTCCGCAATCCGACGCCCCGCGTGGCTGCTACGGCCGCTCCGCCGTGTACGAGTCGGTCGGGTGGATGAGCACACTGAAGTCCGAGGCCAAGGGCACGTGCGCCGTCACCGATTTCTCGGGCAGCGCATCGCATGCGGGCGCGCTCGGGATGGCGAGCAACGTATCCGAATGGACATCGACCGAGGAGCCACCCGGCTCCCGCTACTACGTGGATATGGGCGGCCATTGGCGCGTTCGCGCGGCGGAGGCTCGCTCATACACATGCTCCAGCGACGTCGCCCACCCGCCCAGCTTTCGCGACGATGCAATCGGCTTTCGTTGCGCTCGGGATGAGGATGAACCGCTTTGGGCGGCGGTCCTCTCGCCGCGATGAGCGTCGTCGACCTCTGGCTGTGCGCGTTGGTGATCACGCTGGCGGTCGAGCTCGCCGTCGGTGTGCCGCTCCTGAGGGGTCGCACGCTATCCACCCGAGTCGCGGCGGTGGCGCTCGCGAACCTGTCCAGTCATCCCATCATCTGGTTCGTGTTCCTACGCCTGGGGCTCTCCTTCGAAGCGCGGCACATCCTCGCCGAAGGCTGGGCGATCGCCGTGGAGCTCGGCGTCTACGTTCTCGTCTTCCCCACGATCGGCATCCGCCGGGCTGCCGCCGTCTCGCTGCTCGCCAACGGCGCGTCCTTGGGCGTCGGCGTCGTGCTGCGGTTTGCAGGGGTTTCTATTTGAAGCTCCAGACCAACCCGGCGCCGGCCCCCGAGACGCCACCGGGCACCGACTCGGGAACATCGTCCGGAGAACGCAGCTTCCGTTGTCGGATGCCGACGATCAGCATCGGGATCCCCGCGTTCACCCCCGCGATGCCGATGCCCAGCAGCGCGGCCGACGCAGTGAGGAGCGGTTCTGTGTCGGTGCCCCGGTCGTTGTCATCCGACCAGAGGCCGATCTGACTGAGGCCGATCATGACCGCAGACAAGGCGAGTACGCCGCTCGCCACCAGCGAAGCACCGCCCACGCCCAACGTCACCGCGCCGCCCACCAGCATCGGCATGTCACGCTCCGTGAGCCGATCGCGCTCCTCGGAGTAGAGAACATCCTTCTCCTCGAACATCGGCCGGAGCCGCTGCGCCTCGGCAACTTCGCCCGTTCGCTCTGCATGTCTCAGCCGTCGCCTGGTGTGAGCGATGTCGTACTTCAGATGGTCGAGGTACGCGTCGACCGCGGGCTCCGATGCTCCCACAGGCGGAGGCGCCATCGGCGCGAGGTCAGCCTGCGGCCCGAGGACCGGAGGCGGGACCTCTCTGCAAGCTCCGAGGAAAAGCGCAAGCGAGGTAGCCGTAAGACAAGGAAGCGCCCGCACGCTTGGAGCCCCAAGCAAACCGTGTTCCGCAGACGAAGGAGCAGCGATCCGCCCTGAATTCTGGGCCGGGCACGAGCCCGCCCGAGTCAGGCCTCTGATCGCGGTGTCCTGATGAGCTTCGCCAGGTTGGCCGCCGCCGCGCCTCCGAAGCGCTTGATGCGTTCGCGCGCTTCGACGACGACCGGATCGTCGCGGTGGAGCGAGATCCCGCTGGTCGGATTGAGCCGTGAGGACTTCGCCCAGCTCGCGAGCGCCGGGTGGGCAGCTCGTGCGCGCTCGTGCGCGAGCATCGCCAAAAACGCGGTGAGGTAGTCGGTGTCCTCGTCCCAATACGCGATGGGAGGGCAGAGCCGGTTCTTCTCGTCGTCGCTCGAGAGCGTCGCCTCCACGACGCCGAGCGTCGCGAACTGGTAACAAGCGAACCCCCACATGAAGGGTTGGATGGTCACCCGCCCCGGCTCGAAGATCGGACGAAGCGGCGGGTGACCGAGCCCTCGCGCCGCGCAGTGGATGTGAACGATCCTATCGCTCGTCGGCAGGCGCCCGCCGTCCAGGACGATCTCGTCGCGTTCGATCCGGCGCACATGCCCCATGCGAACGACGTTCTCGATCCTGCGGAGGAGCTCCAGCTCGGACTCGCTGATCAGGGCGCCGCGAAACATCGTCGGCGTGACGTGCTGGTGGATGCGGAGCAAGACACCTGCGGCCTCGAGACGCGCGAACACGTCTCCCACGGAAGAGGCTTGCGCCATTGCCTCGAGCTGAATCGCCACACCCCGATACAACTCGGGGAGCAGGGTGTGCGGCTGCTGGAACCGCCTGTTCATCCACCAAGCATCGCGCGGCGTGATCCATTGGATCGAGGCCGCGGGCACGCCCTGTTCGAGGAGCCAAACGCACGCATCCAAGGCTGTCTTGCCCCCGCCGATCACGACGAAGCCTTCGGGCCGATCGGTGATGCGCGCGATCTCGCCTGCGGGCACGCAGCGAACGCCGCTCGCGATCTCGAAGGGCGGCGCACAGGTCGCGGGGATCGTGCCCTCGAGGTACGTGGTGTCGACCAGCTTTCGCCGGACGCTCACTTCGGTCGATGCACCCGTCAACCGCGAGACGAAGCGATGGTCCTCCGCACAGTCGGAGCTGGGGAAATACCGAACGCGCCCGCTCGGCAAGAGATGCCTCAGCATGACGCGCGCGAAGTACGCCCGAATCTCATCGGCGCCTGCGAGCTCGTAGTAACCGGCGTTCGTGCCTGCCTCATCGATGGCGTCGTGCCCGAGCGGCACGGAGCTGACGCCGTAGAACGTGGACGGCTGGTGGAGCCGAACGTAGGGGTACGCGTCCACCCAGTGACCGCCGGGCGCGTGGCGACGATCCACGATCGTGACGGTGGCGTCAGAATGCGCGAGCAGCGCGTCGGTGAACGCCAGCCCCGCTGCGCCTGCACCGATCACGAGGTAGTCCGTTTCGAGCTTCGCTTGCGTCACGGGGCGGAGGCTACCAGCGTCCGCTCGATCGTGGCCGCATGTCGGGGTTCTCCGGCGAGATGGTGCAGCGGGATGCTCGTTCGTCTCCGGCGATACCGATCTCGAGCTGTCGGGACGATGAGGGCGAGATCTCGTAGGGCGGCGTTGCCGGCGGGCGTCGCCGAAAGCGCGCACCAATCTCCACCGGTCGGGTATCGTGCCTATCGTGCACCGATCCATTCCGCGTCCGCTCGCCGCCATCGCCGTGCTTTCGCTCGCGGTACCTTCGGGCGGTTGCCCGGGGCCGGTCGTCGTCGAGCCGCCAAAGGTCGAAGACGCGGCTGACGTCGCCACGTGCCGCGTGGCCAAGGACCCCCTGAACCCGCTCATCGTCGAATGGCCGGGCACGAGCAAGGTGGAGCTCGACTCGACGAGCAGGCACGGCATCGTCATCGTCAGCTACGCCGGATGCACGCTGAAGGTTCTCGCCGGGTGCAACGCAAGGGGCGACTACAGCTTCACCGGCGTGACGCCGACTCGGGAGGCCGTCCGCGTGAGCACCGAGACGGACCTCTACGCTCGGTTGCCGCTCGGCGCCGCAAGCTTGAAGGGAGAGCTCGCGAGCGGCAGCGAGCTCGATCTTTCCTACATCGCCGTCGGCGTGCGGCGAACCGAGTCGGCCCCCGCCGAGCTCCAAGGCGACTGCGAAGGCGCAACCCACTACGTCAGTCGCATGACTGTCGGCGCCTACGCGCTCGATGCGCGCGCGGCAGGCTCGGCCGGCGCCGGCGTGGACATCCAAGGCGCGGGCGTGGGCGCCGGACGCAAAGAGTCACAGCGGCGCATCCGCGGCTCCGGCGAGCTGGCGAGCTGCGAGATGTCCGCACCCGCCGACGAGGGCGCCGCGGCCTCCAAAGGCTGCGGCGCGATCCTGCAGATCGGTCTCGCTCCCCTTCGCAGCGCCGCTCCGCGAGGAGAGGTGCTGATCGCCGCTCCGGCCCTCGAGCCGAAGCCGGCTCGCACGTCGCGCCCGCCCGACCGCGGCGGAACCGATCGCGACGCTGATGGCCTCACCGACGCCGTCGACCGGTGTCCCGACGAGCCGGAGGACAAGGACGGCTTCCAGGACGAAGATGGCTGTCCGGACCCTGACAACGACGCCGACGGCGTCCCCGATGTCTCCGACAAGTGCCCGAGCGATCCAGAGAACAAGAACGGCTACCAAGACGAAGACGGCTGCGCCGATGCGCCACCGAAGGCGGCTGCGGCGGCGGCGGCGGAGACGGCGTGGCCCGACAAGCTCGACCTCGGCGGCGGCGTCAGCTTCGTGAAGGGCAGGTTCTTCGAATTCGCGACGCAGATCGGGTTCGCGCACAACGCATCGACGCTCGAAGAAGCATCGCTCAAGATCCTCGACCGTGTCTCCGGGCTCCTGCTCGGCCGCGGCAAGGCCCTCTCGATCGAGATCGGGGTGCACTCGGACAGCATGGGGTCCGACGAGCACAACCAGAAGCTCACGCAAGCCCGCGCCGACGAGATCAAACGCGTGCTGGTCAAGGCGGGGGTCGCCGCGTCACGGATCAAGGCCGTCGGCTACGGTGAGACGCAACCGATCGCGTCGAATGCCACCGCGGCGGATCGCGCCAAGAACCGGCGGGTCGAGATCCGCGTGACCGGCGGCTGAAGGACGCCTACTCGACCTCGCGCATTCGCATCTTGTCCCAGTGGTACGTGGAGCTGCCCGTCTCGCAGCTGCCGGCATAGACAGCGGCCACCTGCGAGCCCGCAGGAGCGGTGACGTTGAAGCCGACGTCGTGCCACGTCTTCTTGGTCCCGGCGGCGACATGCTTCGACGAGAGGACCTCCGGCATGCCGCCTTCGAACGATAGGAATTGCACGAACAGGCATTGGTCGGCGCTGCCGGACACCCTCCGCACCGAAGCATCGATTCTGTACTTCTGCCCGCCGTCCGCGTTGATGGCTTGGAACACGCCGGTGAACTCGTCCTCGTCCTTTGGGTGAACGAGCGCACCGAACTCTCCCCCGCCGGCCGCCGCCTTCTCGCGGCGGGCGTCGTCGTTGCCGCCGGGGATGGCCTTGTCCCAGTTGCCCCATGGACCGTCTTCGAGCTTGTTCTCGAAGGACGCATTGCGAAGGAGGTTCTCGGAGGCGGCGGGCGCGGCCTCTTTTCGTTCACCATAGAGCTTGACGAGGCCCTTGGTGTCGCAGTTGGTCATGTAGGGGACGTCGACGTAGTTCTTGTTGGGCATGCCGCAGGCCCACATGACGTGATTGTCATTCACGCAGGCGTGGTTCATTCCGACCGTGTGGAGGAGCTCGTGCAAGATCGTCAGCTTGCGGACGTTCTTGTCCTTGGCCGCGGTGTTCTCGTTCAGCTCGTCCTTGGCGAGCGTGATGTTCGCGTGCGTCGTGCGGTTGCCGGAGCGATAGGTGTGGGCGACGCCCCAGAAGCCGCAGTAGCCGCCGATGCAGAGGTTGGCGGTGTCGTGAACCTTGATGTCGGCGTTGGTGGTCACCGACTTGAGGTGCAGCTTCGGGCGCATGCCGTTGTGCGGATCGTTGATCTCGCCGAGGGCCCAATCGAACGCACCGGGGAAGGCGCCGTTGTACTTGACGCGGACGCGAGCGATGCCGTCATCGTCCTTGGACCAGCGGTAGTCCTTGATGTTGTAGCAAGCGTCGGGGAAGTCCTGCTTGCACGCCGATTGGCAGTCGGCGGACGCATCGCCCGCCGTTGCGAAGACGCCGATCGAGGAGCCGAGGAGCGCGACGTAGATGGTCTTTTTCATGGGGTCCTCCGATCTCAGGGAGCGTCTTGGTCGACAGCGAAATCGATCTCGGCCGGCCTGTACGGCATGCCGCTCGGTCCGATGGCGGCGCGAGCTCGCAACGACTCGACGAACAAGCCTGCGTCGAGACCGGCGCGGTCGATGAAGGGGCTGTCGCTCGAGGGAGCGATGGCGGCCGAGCGAAGGGGAATCAAACCTTTGCCGCCGCCGGTGAGGCTGTAGACCCCGCGAAGGTCGTGCTCGCCCGTCGGACGGAGCGGGTTGGCCAGGAAGAACACCGCCTCCTCGCCGACCTCGGGGATCGGTTGGCCGTTCACCGAAACGACGGATCCGTTCTCCCGCTCGCCGCCGAGCATCACGACTCGAGCCTCGCTTCCGCGCTGCGCCATCGAGCCGCCGCGCGCCACGTCGGCGCGGATGACGTCGGAGATCTGGATCGTGAGGATCGTGAGGGGCAGCTCGCTCACGTCGTCGCCGGCTTCTTCGACGGTGAGATAGCGACCGAGGTCCGAAGACCACGGCGTGGACACGTGAGACGCCGGCTCGGCGGACGTCACGAACCCGACCGCGATGAGCCGCGATACGAGAAACAGGTCCTCTTCTTCGACGGGGGTCCACTCGACCTCGAGCGACTCTTCCAGCGGACCGAAGAGCTCCGCGCCGGGCGTCACCGCTGCGCCTTCGGCGGCGGGCGCGGCGTCGGGCGGAGCGGTGTCTTCAGAGCACCCCCACGCGGCGACCAGCAGGGGAAGCAGGCATGACAGCAGCGGCCAGGTTCGTCGGTTCATGGCGTGTCCCCAGAGCAGCGTCCGTGCCGACGCGGCGGGGCCCGCCGATCCCCGCGAGGGCGCAAATCGAGGGTTCTTTGGCGGGTTTGGGCCGCGGCTCGCGGCGACGCAGGGTGCGTCACCGCGGGCCGCACCTGCGGTATACCCGGTTGATGGCCGGCGACTTCGACGGAGAGACGGACGTCATCCATCCCAGCCGCACGCATCGTTCGCTGGGCGTCGAGCTCGCGGTGGTCGACGGCCCGGACCGCGGGCGGCGTATCAAGCTGACCGAAGCCGTCACGCACGTGGGAACTGGAGAGAGCGCGACCCTCCGTCTGACGGACCCGACGGTATCCCGCCTGCACTGCGAGGTCGTGGTTCGTCCCGAGGGCGTTCGGCTCACCGATCATGGCAGCACCAACGGGACGTTCCTCGACGGCTCTCGCGTGCGCGATGTCGTCGACTTGAGGCCCGGCGCGATCGTCTGTGTCGGCGCCACGACCCTCCGCATCGACCGCACGGCCGAAGGCGCGGTGGTGGAGCTCTCCGATCGCACCAGCTTCGGCGACGTGAAGGGAACGAGCCGCGAGATGCGACGGATCTTCGCCGTGCTCGACAAGGCGGCGGCGACCGACGCCACCGTGCTCCTGACCGGCGAGACCGGAACCGGGAAGGAGATCGTCGCGCAGTCGCTCCACGACGCATCCAAGAGGAGCGCCGGCCCGTTCGTGGCGATCGACTGCGGCGCCATCCCCGAGAGCCTGATGGAGAGCGAGCTCTTCGGTCACGTCCGCGGCGCGTTCAGCGGCGCCGTCGCCGACCGCCGCGGCGTCTTCGAGGAAGCCGACGGCGGAACCATCTTCCTCGACGAGATCGGCGAGATGCCCGTCGCGATGCAGCCCAAGCTGCTGCGTGCCCTCGAGACGCGCCAGATCCGCCGCGTCGGCGCGAACCAGCCGCGAAAGATCGACGTGCGGGTGATCGCCGCAACCAACCGCTCGCTGGCGCGCAGCGTGAACGCGGGCAGCTTCCGCGAGGATCTGTACTACCGGCTCGCCGTCATCGAGATCGAGCTGCCCGCGCTGCGCGCCCGCCGCGAGGACATCCCTGCCCTCGCTGCACACTTCATCGAACGCTTCACCGGCCGTGCGGATCCGCCCCCGCCCGAGCTTTTATCGACGCTCCTCACGCGAGATTGGCCGGGCAACGTTCGCGAGCTTCGCAACTTCGTCGAGCGCAGCGTATCGCTCGGTTGGCCGGACGCGTCGACGATGGCGTCGACGCCTGCCCCGGCCCCGTCTGCCCAGAGCGTGGCGCAGCTCGTCCCGATCCACCTCTCGTTGAAGGAAGCGCGCCTCAGCTGGATGGCGCAGTTCGAGAGCGTCTACGTGCGCGCCCTGCTCGAAAAGACGCGCGGCAACGTGACGCGGGCGGCCGAGCTGGCCGGCGTCACACGACGATTCTTTCAGCGCACGATGGCGAGGAACGGGATCCGCTCGACGGAGGTCGGCGACGACGAGGCGTGACCGTCACGGCGTCTTGCAGATCCCTGCTTCGAGCGGGTCGTTGCAGACGCCCGCTTCGCACGCGTCGTTGCAGCAGACGCCGTCGGCGCACGTCGCTCCCATTCCGCAGTCTGCGTTGGTGGCGCACGGCCAACCGAGAGAGGTATAGGCCCACGTCTCGCTTCGCTCGACGTACGCGCCGCTGGCACCCAGAAAGAGGATCATCGACTTTGTGACGGGGTCGTCGGCGAAAGCGACGTGAAAGCTCGGACGAGGCTCTCCGTCGGCGCCCGGCACGACGTCGACCTGGATCCAACCCTCACCCGTCCACTCCCAGACCTCGTTGAACTGCTGAGCGTCGTCCTTCTCCAATCCGAATCTGCCACCGAACAGCACGCCGCGAAGCCGCCGCGGGTCGTAGCCCATTCCCATTCCCCAGCGCGGGCTCGGGCCGGGCTCGTTCCATTCCGTCCAAGTGCGTGCCGCCCCGTCGTAGAGCCACGTCTCCGCGCTGCCCAGCGTTTGCATCGGCTTGCGCACACCGCCGAACACGACGATGCGCTGGTGCTCGGCGTCATAGATGGAGGCCTGGTGATAGGCGGTGTGCGTGGGGCCACCCGTTACGGCGCGGACCTCCCAAGGCGTCGTCTGCCATGAGTCCGCCGAGCTAGGTCGCACCCATACTTCGTCGACCGGCATCTGGTCGCCGCCGATCATCACGAGCTCGGATGCCGCGAGGTCATGCACCATCGTCGGGCTGGCGTTGGGCAAAGGCAGGTTCCAGAGAGGGTCGGTAGCCCACTGGTCGCTTTCGCGAATCCACGTCTTGGCGGTGGCTTGATTGTTCGACGCATTGGTGACCCATCCGCCAGCAGCGACATACAGGCCAAGGACGGGATCGAACGCGAGCGCGGTGTAGTGAACCAACGGGCCGCTTCGCTGCGACCAGACGGGCGGGGTCTCCGGATCGGGCTCGAAGAGCCATGTCTCGTTGATCGACGCGCCGTCGTAGCCGCTGACCAACACGCCGCGCGGTCCTCCGAACGCCAGCCGCGCGGCATATCTCGGCGTCAGGTCGGCGGGCGCGCTCACGGCGAGCTTGTGCCAAGTGCCGTGAAGCCGCTCGGCGACACACCTCCGGTACCCATCAGGAAAGCTGTCGCAGCGCACGTTGAGCCGGCAGTCCGCGTCGGCGGCGCAGACCTTGCCGATGTCGCACCGTCCGGCGTCGCTGGTCGCGTCGAGAGCCGCGCAGGTCCCCCCGCAGTCGACGTCGCTCTCGCCGTCCTCCTTCGTCCCGCTCGAGCAGCAATCGGTCCCGAGCCGGGCCTGGCAGTCTCCGCCGCAGTCGATGCCGAGCTCGCCCTCGTCCTTGGCTCCGTTCGCACAGCAATCGAGGCCGAACCGCTCGAGACAGGTGCCTCCACAATCGATCCCGACCTCGCCGGCGCTGAGCGCTCCGTCGAAGCAGCAGGTCCCGGCGAGCTCTCCTCCGCGCTCCCGGACGCACGAGCCGCCGCAATCGACGCCCTCCTCGTCGCCGTCCCGCGTGCCGTTCTCGCAGCGCCACGAAGCGTCGTACTCGTAGGTGCACGACCCAAAGGCGAGCGCCGTCACCGTGACGAGACGGCCCGCGAGGACACGGATCGACATCGACAAGCCGATGGATCGTACGCGTGCTCGCCCTTCGCCGCGATAGAATCGAGGCGATGCTCGCCGAGCCCGTGCGACGGAGCGCGCCGCGCCAGGTGGGGCGCTACACGCTCTTCGCCGAGATCGCGTCCGGTGGCATGGCGACCGTCTACTTCGGTCAGATGGTGGGCGCTCACGGGTTCAGCCGCGTCGTGGCCATCAAGCGGATGCTGCCGCGTCTCGCGCGCGATCCGAGCTTCCATGCGATGTTCGTCGATGAGGCGCGCCTCGCCTCGCGTGTGCAGCACCCGAACGTCGTACCGATCCTCGACGTGCTCGACGAGGGCGGCGAGGTGATGATCGTGATGGACTACGTTCGCGGTCCATCGCTCTCGACGCTGCTCAAGACCATGGTCGAGAAGGGCGAAAAGGCGCCCGTCCCGGTGATCGCGAGCATCGTCTGCGGGATGCTCGCCGGCCTCCACGCCGCCCACGAGGCGAAGGATCGGCAGGGTCGGACGCTCGGCATCGTGCACCGCGACGTCTCGCCGCAGAACGTGCTCGTCGGCGTCGACGGCGTCTCGCGGCTGATGGACTTCGGCGTCGCCAAGGCGACCAACCGGCTCGCGCAGACCCAGGAGCAGCAGCTCAAAGGCAAGCTCGCGTACATGGCGCCGGAGCAGCTGCAGGGCGGCGGCGTCGACAGGCGCACCGACGTCTTCGCCGCGGCCGTCGTGCTCTGGGGCGCGCTCGCCGGCCGGCGTCTGTTCCGGGGGAGCGACGTGACCGAGACGATGAGTGAGGTCCTCCGGGGCGAGATCCCGAGCCTGTCGCTCTTTCGAGACGACGTTCCACCGGCGCTCGAAGCAGCGATGCGGCGCGCCTTGGAGCGAGATCGAGAGGCGCGGCAGGCGACCGCCGAGGAGCTCGCCGAGGCCATCGAGCGAGCCTGTCCCCTCGCCTCACCTCGTGCCGTCGCCGAGTGGGTGACCGCTCTGACGGGATCCATCGTGGCCGAGCGCGACGCGATGATCGTCGAGATCGAGCACACGACGACCCATTCGCTGCCGGGCGATTCGACCTCTTTCACGCCCGAGATCGCGTCGAGCGCCGATGCGTCGAAGGCGCTGACGCGTGAATGGTCGCGCGAGAGCCGAACCGACGACGTCGGCTCGGCGCAGTCGACCGACACCATCGTCGAAGGCAGCACCGGGCGCTCGGCGACAATAGCGACGCCCGCGGCCGGCAAGGTCTGGGTGATTGCAGCAGCGGTCGGTGCCGCAGTCGCCGTCGGCCTGGGGCTCTTTGCAGCCGCGTCGCGCACCGGCGCCTCGCAGTCCGCGACGAGCACGACAGAACCGTCATCTACAACGTCGCCGGTCTCGGCTCCGTCCGCGTCGACATCGCCCTCGGCTGAGGCCGCGCCTGCTCCGTCGGCATCCGCAGAGCCCTCGGCGTCGACGGAGCCTTCGGTTCGCGTCCCCGTGCGTCCCGCCGGTCCGAAGCCCCAGCCCGTCGCTACGCCTCCCACCTCCAAACCTAGCGGCCAAGGCCCGCGCGGGCCGTACTATCCCCCCTCGCCATTTCCCCGATGACCGCGCCTCGACGTCATCTGCGCTTCGCTTGTGCTGCGCTTCTCTCCGCAGCGGCCGTTTGGGTCGCACAGGGAGCAGGCGACGCGCTCGCCGACGCACCGGGGGCGACGGCACCGACCGAAGCCGAGCGGCTGTACGCAGCGGGGCTCGAGCACCTCCAGGCCGGGCGCAACGCCGAGGCGCTCGACGCGCTCGACGCCTCGGCCAAGGCGCTGCCGAGTCCCAACACCGATCTGCTCCGCGGGCACGCCCTCCGTGCGCTCGGGCGGCGCATCGAAGCGATGGCTGCTTACGAGAGCGTCGTCCTCGTTGCCGGCGCAAGGGTTCGAGGGGGCGATTCGCGGTTCGAGCCGACGCTCGCCGACGCGGGTACCTGGGTGGCGTTCCTCAAGGCAGAGCTGGCGGAGCTGGCGATCGAGATCCGTACCGGCGGCGCCGAGATCACGCTGACCGTCGACGGCGAAGCGGCCCCGGTTGCACACGACAAGACCTCCGGCATCGCCCGCGCTCGGCTGTGGCGCGACCCCGGCGAGGACGAGGTGATCGCGCGGAGCAGCCACGGCATCGAGAGAAGAGAGACGATCTCGCTCGAGGCATCGACCTCGCGAGCTGTTTCGCTCGACGTGACGCAAGCTCCTGAGGAGCCGAGGGGCCACGCTCCGCCGCCTTATGCATGGCCGTTCTTTGCCCTGGCCGGCGCAGGCTTCACCGCCGCTGCCGTCGCCGGCGGGCTCGCCCGCTCGAGCTTCGACGAGCTCGACAGGTGCAAGCCGCGCTGTCGCCGAGAGCAAGCCGACGAGGCCGAGCTGCGAGCCACCGTCACCAACGTCAGCCTCGGGATCGGCGCCGGTGCCCTCGCAACCGGCGGCGTTCTGTGGCTCGTCGCCGAGCTGACCGAGAGCGAGCCAGCGCCGGCAACGAGCGCGCAACCGAGATGGGGCATCGCACCCGTGCTCGAGGGCGGCGCCGCCGGCGTCTTGCACGGCGTCTTTTGAGGCCTAGCGCTTGCCCTTGTCCCGTTTCGCGCCCGCCTTCGTGAAGGCCGGCTTCGCGGGCGTCAAAAGAACCGAATCTGCTCGAGGGCCAAGAGCGGCGGGGGCTCGACGCCGGCGACCGCCTCTTCGGCACCGAAGCCGTCGACCTTGGAGAGCTTGCCGAAGCTGATCCCCGCCTTGCGCTCGATCGAAGCGATCGGCACCTGCGTCGCGAGGCTCTGGAGCGCGTAGTCCTCGAGCGCGAGCCAGATCGGCGAGTTGAACGCCTGCATCTGCGGCGTCGCGTTCGTCACGTGCATCGAGTCGTCGCTCCCGCGCTGCGAGATAGCGCTCGTTCCCCACGCCGGGTCTTCGCGACGGGTCATGTGGCCACGACTGAACTTCGGCGCGTTGCCGTAGCACTCCTTGATGATCTGGTACTCGGCGGGAATGCGCGGGGCTTCCACACCTTGGCGTCGCTTCTGTCGGTGAAGACGAGCGAGGTCCTGTCCGAAGAAGAACGGGGCCCCTCATGGGGGCCCCGTCGTTCACTGAACCGTCGTGTGACGGTGCGCCGGCGTGACGAGGTTCTCCTGGATCGGGTTGCACCTCTTGCAGCCGATGTTCCCGCAGGGTCCCGCGCCGTGCTTTTGGCTTCGCACGGAACGCGCCCGCTTCGAGCGCAGCTTCACACGCTTCGACTTCGTGTTCTGTCCGGCGAGCTTCCAAGCCTCGTACTTGGCCTTCTGCGCCGCCTTGCGCGCGCGCTTCTTGGCCCTCCGACGCTTTTTCGCCTCGGACTTCGCCTTTTTACTCATGACGCCACCCACGCCGCATCGAGAGGGTGCGGAGCGGGCGGCCGGGGACCAAACCCGCGGCTACCAGACTCGTACTGATGTAGGGCCCCCGAGCCGCCCGCGAACGGGTCGAGCGTGAGGGAGCGCGTGACATCGTCTTCCGCGCGACGACGTCACGCGCACAACTAGGCCTTGTTCATGACGGCCTCCGGGCCGGGAGCCGGGCGTCGAAGAACGACCGGAGCCGCCTATGACGGACGGGACCGCGCGACCTGACGGTGCTAAGCCCGCGGCCTCATGGCGGCCATCCAGGTTCAAGGCGTCACCAAGGGCTACGGCAGCAAGCGGCTCTTCGAGGACGTCGTCGTCAGCTTCACCGAGGGTCGCCGCTACGGCCTGACCGGACCGAACGGCGCCGGCAAGTCGACGTTCATGAAGATCTTGTCCGGCGATCTCGACCCGGACTCGGGCTCGGTGGTCCGCCCCGAGAAGACCAGCGTCCTCCGTCAGGATCAGTACGCCTTCGAAGACGTCCGGGTGCTCGACGTGGTCGTCATGGGCAACCAGAAGCTCTGGAAAGCGATGGTGGAGAAGGAGCGGCTCCTTGCCTCCGAGGAGCTGACGGACGAGCAGGGCGCACGGCTCGGCGAGCTCGAAGGCATCATCGCCGACGAGAACGGGTACGTCGCGGAGAGCGAGGCGGCGACCTTGCTCGAAGGCCTGGGCATCCCCGAGAGCGAGCACGAGCGGCCGATGCGCGAGATCGCCGGTGGCCTCAAGCTGCGGGTCCTGTTGGCGCAGGCGCTCTTCGGCAAACCGGAAGCGCTCCTCCTCGACGAGCCGACGAACAACCTCGATCTCGACACGATCCGCTGGCTCGAGCGGTTCCTCTGCGACTACCAGGGCGTGCTCGTGACGATCTCGCACGATCGCCACTTCTTGAACGAGATCTGCACGCACATCGCCGACATCGACTACGAGACGATCATCGTCTACCCGGGCAGCTACGACGAAATGGTCATCGCAAAGGGCCAGGTTCGAGCGAAGGTCGAGCAAGAGAACGCCGAGCGCACCAAGAAGATCGACCAGCTCAAGGAGTTCGTCGCCAAGTTCGGCGCCGGCACACGCGCCTCGCAGGTCCAGAGCCGCAAGCGGCAGATCGAGAAACTCTCGCTCACCGACCTCAAGAAGAGCAACATCGCTCGCCCGTTCATTCACATCACGGTGAAGAAGCCGTCGGGCAAGCAGACGTTGACGCTCGACGGCTTGTCGAAGGCGTGGCCCTCGGTCACCGTGTGCGACGGGCTCAACGCGCTCGTCACCAAAGGCGAGAAGATCGCCATCATCGGACGCAACGGCGTCGGCAAGACGACGCTCTGCCGGATGCTCGTCGGCGAGATCACCCCCGACGCCGGTACGATCACGTGGGGTCACCAGGCTTCGATCGGCTACCTCGCGCAGGACCACCGCGAAGGGATCCCGAACGACACGACGGTCAACGAATGGCTGCACGGCATCGATCCTTCGGCAGGGATCGGGGACATCCGCGGCTTGCTCGGCAAGATGCTGTTCAGCGGTGACGAAGGCTTGAAGCCAACACGCGCGCTCTCCGGCGGTGAAGCGGTGCGCCTCCTCTTCGCCAAGCTCATGCTCACGAAAGACAACGTGCTCGTGCTCGACGAGCCGACCAACCACCTCGATCTCGAGTCGATCGTCGCGCTCGGCGACGCGCTCGAGCGGTACGAGGGCACCTGCTTCGTCGTCGCACACGACCGCGATCTCATCTCGCAGTTCGCGACGCGCCTCTGGGCGTTTACTCCGAAGGGGCTCGTCGATTTCCGCGGCAGCTACGATGCGTTCTTGGCGCAGTACGAGGACGTCGCGGCAGCAAAACCGAAGAAGAAGTAGCCGCGGGGGACCGCCCCTTTCAGTCGCAGGGATCGCCCGGCACCCCGCGGCTCGGTACCCGGGGCGTGTCGGTCATGGTCATGAGGAAGCAACCGTAGGCGTGCTTGGGTCCGGGCAGCTGGAAGGCGACCTCATGACCGTCCTCGATGCCGTCCTCCTCTGTCTGGACGACGACCGCCGTCGTGCCTCCGGGACCGTTCATGAAGGCCGGCAGGTTGATCTCGCTCCGACCCGAGTACAAAAGGAGCGACGCTAGCGGATCGAGCGACGCGAGCTCCGCCGATTGCGCATCGAGCGATCCGCCGGCGAGATCCAAGCCGAACGAGAGGCTCGCGGCGTTGGCGATGGGCGGCATGATGTACTGGTCGACGATCCCCTGGAGCATGAGGACGTGGCGGCCGGAGCCGTTCAGCGGCTCGTGCACGATGTGCCTCCCGTAGACAGGGCTGTCTGCCGGCTCGCCTGCCCACTGCAACATCGAGAGGATCGGGGTCCCCTGCTCGAGCTCGAAGCCCGCGAACGTCAGACCGAGCGCGAGCTCGCCGAAGGCTTTCACCGGGAGCGGCTTCTGCTTGTGGAGCATGTTCTCGATGAAGCTCCCGCCGGCACCGCTCAGGACGAGGCCCCAGTACCGGGGCTCGTAGACGATCGCGAGAGGCGCGATCGACGCTCCCATCGAGTGACCCATGAGAGCTCTTGCATTGAAGCCGACCAGCGCGCCGCCCTGGGCGATCCCGGTGCAGTCCGACGCGTCGAGGTGCAGGTCGTCGAGGATCTCGGCGGTGAGCGCGAGCTCGAGCGCGGATTGGCGGATGTTGTCCCGGAGCGCGAGCGGATTCTGAAAGTTGAAGACGAGCAGCTGTTCGTCTGCGTTCGTCGGATTGCGCAGGCCGCCATGCGGCCCATCGATGCTGACGCCAGCCCACCCGGCGCGCGCGAACTCGAGCGCCGGACCGGTCCCGGGCTCGATCGCGTCTCCTCCGTTCGTGGCGCGCGCGCCGCGATCGACGAGCGGTCGATCGCCGCCCCCACCGGTACGCGAGAAGACCACGGTGCTCAAGCTGTCGACGCCGTCCCAACTCTTGGGGACCGTCACGACGATCCGCGCACGCTCGGTCCGCTGAAGGATCGGCACGCCCCCCGCATCGAGGACGAAGCCGCCGCCCTCGCTCGAGTACGGCGGCGTCCCCGCCTGGAAGACGGGCATGTCGATCGTCGATTCGTAGACGCAGTAGGTGCGAAAATCGTCGGTCTTGGTGAACGGCTCGTTCGGCGTCGGCGTCGGCTGCTCGCGCATCCGATCGAACGCAAGCTGCATCGTCGCGATCGGGTCGCCGGTCGTGAACACCGTGAACGCAGCCACGTCCTCTTGGGCGAGCCCGGCCTCGGTCAGGATGGGGAAGATGCGGTGCGCGTTCGCCTCGACCTCGGTCATCCCCGCAGGTATCCGACCCGCGTAGAGGTCCTGGGTAGCTGTCGAAGCACCGAGCGCGTTGCCCTGCGCGTCCTTCACCTGCCGCGTGACGACGAGGGCGTACCGGGTCTTCGCTCGCAGGGGGATTCCTTGGAGCGGAACCACCGAGACGAGGTTCGTCGCGCCATAGGGGCCCGCATCGTCGGCGAAGTGGACGTGGATCGGATAGCGCTTGAGGTAGTCCCCAGCACCCACGTCGAGGCCGATCAATTGCACCGACGAGGTCGGCTCGACGCTACCTGCGAGAGTCGGGAGGGTCGCCGGATCCAAGGCCGCGGTCGTTCGGAAGAAGATCCCCGAGGAGACCCCGAACCCTTCCGCGTCATTCTCGAGAACCGACAGCACCTTGCTGACGAGCTCGTTTGCCTGGGGGTTTGGAAAGCCCGTCACGTCCGGCCTTCCGTCCGCGCGGCGACGCGCGTCGCTCGGAAACGGCGCATCGAAGAAGCCGGAGCCGTCGGTGTATTCGGTCATCACGACCGTCGGGCCCGCGCAATTTTCCTGGCACGCGGCGTCGTCGCAGGTGCTCGTCCCCACACCCAACAAGAGAAGAAGCCCAAGCCCGGTCACAGCCCGCCGCATGGTCAGATGAGACCACGCCGCCACGGCGAAAGAAACGCGGGCTGCCCACGCGCGGGGCAGTCGGGTCAGCGGCCCTTCGATCGCTCGTAGATGTCCAGACAGATGATCGCGATGACGGCCACGGCGGCGGCAATGAGCATGGGCTTCGGCGCGCCGCGGACGAAGAAGAAGACCGCGACGGCGATCGCCGCCAGCGCCGCACCGATGCGGTAGGTGCCCTCCTGGATGCCGGAGGCCGGTCGCTCGGGCACAGCCGGCACTTCGGTCACGTCCTCGGTCCGTTCAGGCCGGTCGCCGGTCGAGCGCGCGCGAGATCGCCGCTTCGCCCGCCGCCGAGCGACGCCCTCTTCCGACGTGCTCTTGATCACGCCCTCGCGCTTCATTGCGCGACAGCTTACCTCCGAAATCAGATCGCACTCGGCCGGCCATACGAGGTGCTTGACAATTCATAAGCGATCACTTATTGATCGCACATGCAGAGCGCGGCGGTGCTCGAGGACAAGGTCTTTCACGCGCTGGCGGACCCCAGCCGCCGGGCGATCTTCGAGTCGCTGACTCGTGGTGAGGCGGCCGTGAAGGATCTCACCGCGCGCTTCGACATCTCGCAGCCGGCCATCTCGCAGCACCTCGCCGCCTTGAAGGAGGCGGGCCTCGTGCACGGCCGGCGCGACGGGCGCTGCGTTTACTACCGGGTCGAGCCGCGGGGAATGAAGCCGCTCATCGACTGGATCGCGCACTACCGCGCGTTCTGGACCGAGCACGTCGATCGATTGGAACGCCTGTTGGAAGGAATGGACGAATGACGCTCACCGACACGACCGCACCCTCTCAGACCGAGGCCATCTCGCTCGAGTTCGATCTGAAGCACGCGCCGAAGAAGGTGTGGCGCGCCCTGACCGATCCGGAGCTCCTCACGCAGTGGCTCTTGCCGGTGTTCGACCACAAGCTCGAGGTCGGGGCGGCGTTCCTTCTGAAGACGAATCCGCAGCCCGGCTGGGACGGGACCGTCAACTGCCGGTTCGTCGAGATCGACGAGGAGAAGAGGATCAGCTGGCGCTGGGTCGTCGGCGACATCGACACCGTCGTCACGTTCACACTCATGCCGACGGCGTCGGGCACGCGCCTGTCCCTCGTTCAATCGGGCTTCAAGCCGCACCAGAAGCAGAACTTCGGCGGTGCGCGCTACGGCATGAAGATGATGGGCGAGAAGCTCATCGACCTGCTCGACGGGATCGAATGAGCGAGCGTCGGATCGAGGCTACTCGTAAGCCGACACAGGCAGCCTGAGCACGAACGTCTTCTGGGCTCCGATCTCGTCGAGCACCGTGCCGAGCAACACCGATCCGTCGGTCGACGCGGCGAGGACGTTCGAGAGTACGAGCCCAGCCGGGATCGTGATTCCGTTGTCGGTCACGATGTCGGCCAGGCTCCTCATCCCGTGCTCCGGCGTCCAGACGAACGCCGTCGGCAGGGTGAAGAACGGGTTGCCGACGCCGCCGAAGATCAAGGCGCCATCGGCAGCGATGGCGTTCGGATAGACCGGATCGCCCGGCAACGCGTTCGGCAAGAGGCCGAGGTCGATCACCCCGTCCGCTTCGGTGTACACGAACCCGGCGTTCCCCCAGATCCCTGCGGCGACCGAACCGTCGGTGCTGATCGAGAGGACCTCGCCGGGTGCGTCCTGGTTCGTCGGATCGAGCATGAAGCCGCTGCCGTCCGCGAGCCAGATGGCCGGCGAGCGGTCGACGGGTCCGTTCTGCGCGAAACCTGCAATGACAGAACCGTCATCGGATATGACCGTCGCGCGGTTGGTGGGTCCGACCATCGATCCTTCGAACGGCTCGCCGAGGACTTCGAGCGTCGTCACTTCGCCCGCAGCGCCGTCGTCGGTCCAGAGGAACGCTTCTGGTGCGCAGCCGTTCCACATGAGGCCGACGACGACCGAACCGTCTGCGCTCACGTCGAAGCCCGCGCCGAAGTCCTCGCCGCAGCCCATCGCGAAGGGGCTGGCGATGTCGCGCCAGCCCAGCGCCTCGCTCCAGATGCCGGCTTGAACCGGCTCGCTGTGGAGCGCCGAGATGTGGCCCAGCGCGGAGAGCCCGGTGGCGATGGTGCGCAAGGGGTCACCGATCTGCGTCTCGAGGGTGAGCTCCTTTGTCTGCGTGTCGAAGAAGTAGGCGTCGCCCACCGGTGACGCGAGGTCTTGGATCAGGGCGATGGAACCGTCCGGCGTCACATCGACCGGCAGGCCGAGCTCGATGATCTCGAGCCCGGGCAGGGCCGCGCCGCCACCGGTTCCACCACCGCCCGCGCTGGCGGTCGTCGAGCTGCTCGCCGTGCTCGACGTCGTCATGCCGGTGGTGGTCGTCTCGGCCGTGGAGCCGCCAGCACCGCCCGTGCCCGCGGGGTCATCGTCCGAGCAGGCGAGGAGGCCAAGGGCGAGGAAGGTGGTGACGAAGAAGCGGGGTCGGGGCGCGGGATTTTGCACACAAGCTCCTGGTTCGCGAGTCGGAGGCAAGCCGTCCGAACGCCAAGAGGGTGAGCTTTGAAGCCTCGTAAAGCCACGGGCAAGCTCGGGCAAATCCGGGCACCGTCGAGGCTTCGCGCTACCATGGCCCGGCCTCATGGAATGGGTTCCCATCGCAGGCGGCCGGGCCGACCTGGCCCAGCAAATCGTCTGCATGGGCGACGCTCAGGTTCGGCTTACGACGAAGGAGCGCGACGTCCTCGCGTACCTGGCGCAAAATCCGGGTCGGACGGTCACGCGCAGCGAGCTCCTCGTCCATGTGTGGAAGAACCCGGCGCACGGCTCGGAGGAGCCGGTCTACAGCGTCGTGAAACGGCTCCGAGCCAAGATCGACCGAGGCTCCCATCGGCACATCGTCGGCGTGCACGGCGACGGCTATCGCTGGTCCCCTGCCCCGCCCGATGGACCGAGCGACTCGACGCCGACTCAGGGAAAGTCGGAGAGGCCCGCGCGCCACGATCCGGGGACCCGGTTCTTCGGTCGCGAGGCCGAGCTCGCATCGATCCGCGACGCGTTCGCTTCGGGACGGCGCCTGATCACGCTGGTGGGCCCAGGCGGTGCAGGAAAGACGCGCTCTGCACGCGAGGTGGCCGAGAGCCGCAAACATGTCTTCGCCGACATCTCGAGCGCGTCCACCGAAGGCGCGGCGATCGCCGCAATCGCCGCCGCTCTCGGCG
>JBGTSH010000049.1:0-43433 GCA_041940405.1 Polyangiaceae bacterium | reverse complement strand
AGAGCGTGCCGCCGTCGGCAGCGCGCACGATGCCGACCTTGTCGCGGTCGGCGCCGGAGAACGCACCGCGCTTGTAGCCGAAGAGCTCGCTCTCGAGCAGCGACCCGGGGATGGCGGCGCAGTTGACCGCCTGGAACGAGCCGCGCCGCCCGCTCGCCGAGTGGAGCTCTCGGGCGAAGAGCTCCTTGCCCGTCCCGCTCTCGCCCAAGACGACGACCGAGATCTCGCTCTTGGCCACGCGGTGCAGGGCCCGGAGCAGGGTGCGCACCTGATGCCCGCCGACGATGCCGGTCACGCTCTTGACCGCGCCGACGCCGCCCGTCTCGTCGAGGACCGTCCCGTCGATGCGGATGCGAGCGAAGCTCTCCGCGCCGCCGGCGACGAATTTGAAGATGGCGTCGCCCACGCGGATCTCGTGGAGGTCCTCGAGGACGAGATCGGTCACGAACTGCCCGTCGACCAAGGTGCCGTTGCGGCTCCCGAGGTCTCGGATGACCCAGGACCCACCCTCGAAGTGGATGCGCGCGTGCTGCCTGGAGACCGCGCCTTCGGGCACGCAGATGCCGCATGCCGGGTCGCGGCCGATCGTCAGCTCACGTTCGCTGAGCAGGTACGCAGGAGCGAACCGCGGCCAGTCGGGCGCATAGAGCAGCACCAGCCCGGCCCTCGTGCCGCGCGGGTTGTCCGGCGACGCCTGGGCGCCGTATTGCTGCATCGCCGCAGTTGTCCTCGGCTGGCGGCTCGACATGGCGCGTGGGGAGGATACCGAATCGAGTCCCAGCTTGTAGCATCCGGTTTGTGGGTGCCACAGACCAAGCCGACGTCGTCGCGGCAGTCGTTCAGCTGGAGAGCCAGGACCGGCTGGGGGAAAACCTCGAGCGGGTGAGCGATCTGGTGGGCCGGGCCAAGCGCCTGGGCGCCGAGCTTGCCCTCTTGCCCGAAAATTTCGCGTTCATGGGCGCCGAGGAAGAGCGTAGGGCCATCGCCGAGCCGGTCCTACCCGACGCCGGAGCCGACGACGGACAGATCGTGACCGCGCTCCGCGAGATCGCGCACCGTGAGGGGATCCATCTGGTCGCCGGCGGCATGCCCGAGCGCAGCGATGATCCCGACCGGCCATACAACACGAGCGTCGCCGTCGCACCGAGCGGGAAGATCGTCGCGACGTACCGGAAGATTCACCTCTTCGACGTCGACGTAGGGGACGGTCACGCGTACCGCGAGAGCGCGTCGACATCGAGCGGCGAGCGCGCGGTCGCCGTCGACCTCGCCGGGATCCGAGTCGGGCTCTCGGTCTGCTACGACCTTCGCTTCGGAGAGCTCTACCGCCGCCTCGCGGATGCGGGCGCCGAGGTGCTGACCGTCCCCGCGGCCTTCACGCTCCTCACCGGCAAGGACCACTGGCACGTGCTGCTCCGTGCGCGCGCGATCGAATGCCAGAGCTACGTCCTCGCCGCTGCGCAAGGAGGGAGCCATCCGCGAGGAAGGAAGACGTTCGGGAAGAGCTCCATCATCGATCCATGGGGAGACGTCATCGCGCAGGCTTCCGAGGGGCCGGGGGTCGCCGTTGCGAGGATCGAGAGGGAGAGGGTGAAGAGGATTCGCGCCAGTCTCCCTTCCCTAGCGCACAGAAGATCGTTCACGTGAACGCGCGCCGATGCGGTGCGTCGTCGCTCGATCCTCTTGCAAACCGTCGGGAACCCGACGACGCTCCGTCTCCCCCTTTATGGCTCGTCCCAATCCCAAGGCGATTCTCAGCGCGGCGACCGAGTATCTGAAGACCCATCCGGAGGAGATCCTCCGCGCCGCGCGCGGCGCTCTCGGGCTTCGCGTGGGGGTTCCGCTCGACGCTCTTCGCTACTTCGCGCGCGAGCTGACGGGTGGAAAGAAGCTCCCTCGCGACATCGAGATCGACAGCGCGCCGCCGGGGCTTCGGATCGCGATGACGGTCGAGGCGGCGGGCTCGACGTTGCGCGTGTCGCAGATCCTCTACGTGGAGGAGGTCAACGTCGCGTCCGACGAGATCCGCGTGGCGCTTCGCGTCGCCGAGCTCTCGCTCAAGGTGCTCGAGGGATTCCAGACGCCCGTCTCCGCGCTCGTGCAGTCCGGCGCGCTCGACTTGTCGAAGCCGGGCAACCTCATCGCGTTCATCCCGAAGAAGCCGGCGATGATCGTCGACGCCAAGGACGATCGCATCGTGCTCGACGTGATGAAGGTGGCCAAGGTCGCGGATAACCCCAAGGTCCGCCGGGCGCTGGCGATTACCACGCCGGTCCTCGGGGTCAGGGGCATCCGGAGCAAGGACGACCACCTCGACGTGTATCTGAAGGCGTCGCTCTCGGGCCTCCCGGTCGCGCTCTCTGCCGCGCGCGAGTAACGCCCCTCGCACGAGAGTAGGTCGCTCTCCCGAGGGCTCTGCTAGCCTCGACCCCTCATGCATCGCTCCGATCAGCCGGGGCTGCCGGGCCCGCTTTCGAAGCTGGTGCCTCCGCCCCCGCTCGCTTTCGAGCTCCTCGCGGAGATCGCCGCTGGACCGACCGCGCGCGTCGAGCTGTGCCGGGTGCGTGAGCCCGCGCCGCTGCAGGGGCAGCTGCTCGCGGTGAAGCGGCTGCACCCGCACATCGCCGAAGATCCGCAGTTCGCGAGCATGTTCGTCGACGAGGTCTGGATGACCGCGGCGCTCGTGAACCAGAACGTCGTCCGCGTCGCAGGATGGGGGACCGACGCCGAGGGGACCTACCTCGCCGTCGAGCTCGTTCAAGGCGTCAGCCTCGCGCGCCTGATGAAGACAGTCTTCGAGACGGGGGAAGCCTTCACCGAGCGGATGGTCGTCTACCTCGGCTCCGAGATCTGCGCCGGGCTCTCGGGGGCGCACGAGCTTCGCGGCCCCGAAGGCGAGCCGCTCGGGCTCGTGCACCGCGATCTGACGCCGGGCAACATCCTCCTCGGTTTCGACGGTCAGGTGAAGATCGCGGACTTCGGTCTGGCGAAGGCGAAGCAACGGGTGACCAAGACCTTGACCGGCCTCCTCAAGGGGCATCCGCAGTACATGGCGCCGGAGCAGGGGCGCGAAGGTCAGATCGATCGGCGCGCCGATCTGTTCTCGCTCGGCGTCCTCTTGTTCGAGCTCTTCAGCGGCAAGCACCCGTGGAGCGCGGGCAACGAGCTCGAGATCTTCCGCGTGATGGCCAGCGATCCTCCGGCCGACCTCCTGACGTTGCGACCCAAGCTCGACCGCGAGCTCGCCGCGGTCGTCTCGCGGCTGCTCGAGCGCGATCCGGCGCGGCGCTTCCAGACCGCCGACGAGGTGCGTGTTCGCCTCCTCGCTTGGCTCGACACGCACGGCTACAAAGCGGACAACGCGGGCAGCGTCGCGCGCTTCGTACGGCGGAACGCGATGCGCCAGATGCGCTGGTTCGAGCGCGCGATAGGCGGCGAGCTCAAGGCCGAAGCCGAGCGTGCGAAGGCGCGGATTTCGGTCTCCAAAGGCCGCCCGCAACCGCCGCCGCCCGACACCGGGACGGTGAACCGTCCGGCCGCCGTCTCGTCGCGCCGCCGGCGCCGGATGGAGGAGCCGACAGAGGTAAGCTCCGCCGCGGCCGAGAAGCGTCTCGCAGCGACCACGCCGGACGGTGTGCCGTCCATGGACGATTCGCCGAGCGGCGAGTGGTCGGAAGAGGTGCCGACGGTCGTGAAGCCCACGGCACCTCTGCTCATGGGCGCGCCGGTGATCAACCGACCCCCGAGCGTGTCCTCGGTGACGCCGGTCGACGAGGACAGCGATCAGCGAACGACCGCGGTGAAGGCGAAGTCGCCCGCCGCATCGATCGTTCATAAGCTGCCGCCGCCGCGCGTGATCGGAGCCCCGGGCGCGCCGCCTCGCGTCGATCCTTCGATCCCGGCGAACGTCGATCCCGTACCGATGCGCGCGGTCACCACTTCGCGCGGCCTCGGGCCGGGCATGAACCCCGACGCTCCGCCGTCGCAGGACACGCTCCTCGACATGCCGCGCGTCCCCGGCGGTATCGCCGATCCGGAGTCGGAGGAGCTGCCGACGACGCCGGTGAGGAATCCCCCGGTCCTCGGCTCCATGGGGGCCGATCCGTACGGCGAAGCCGAAGGGGACGTCGGCCGCGAAGCCGATCGTCTCGCGGCCGAGGCCGGCCGTCTGCGCGCTGCCGCGGATCGAGCGGCGAAGCTCGCGGCACATCGCGCCGTCCTCGCCCAGCTCGCGGGCGAGGCGGCGCAGCTCGCGCGCGAAGCTGCGCGGCAGGCCAATGTGCCGGGCGGGCAGGCTGCGACGCTGCTGCGCGAAGCGAAGCGCCTCGAGGCCTCGTTCCGCCGCGGCGAGGCGCAGATGCCGGCGGACGATGGCGAGCTGCAGAACGGTCGAATCTCGACGGCCCCCCCGATGCCCGACGCGGCCTCTGCGCACACACCGTTTCCCTCCGTACCGCCGCCGGCACCCAACTTCGGCCTGCCTCCTGGCCGGGCGAGCGCTCCGCCGCCCGACCCCTTCGCGCCCTCGAGCCAGCACGCTCCCTCGATGCCGATGATGCGAAAGCTCGAATCGGGCCCGCCGCCTCCGCTCGCCGGCGGGCCGCGAACCTTCCAGGACGAGATTCGCCTCCTCCTCTCGGGTGACGTCTTCGGCGTTCCGGTGCCGATTGCGCTCGGGGTGGCCTTCGCGGTCGCGCTCGGACTGGTCGTTCTCGCGGCGCTCGTCGTGGGCTGATGCGGAGCGCAGTTGATCTGACGCCCGCCGGCCCGTACCGTGGCTTTCGCTATGAGCGAAGGCGTCGAATGGGTCCTCATCAACTTGGACGAAAAGATGGCGAAGAGGCAGGGTTTGCCTCCGCAGATCCCCGTCCCGAAGGACGAGTTCGAGTCGCTCGCCGACAAGGGTCTGCCGACGCAGAAGGCGCGCGCCTGGTGCAGCGACTTCTTGAACAACTCCGAGGTCGGCAAGAACAGCGCGTGGCGAAAGAAGAACCAGAAGATGGTCGTCGCCATGGAGTCGTTCCTCGACACCGGCCCCATGTGGGACAAGGCGCAAAAGGCATTCGCCGAGAACGACTTCGAGAAGGCGATCAGCACGCTCAAGCGCATCGTCGTCCAGGCCGAGGACGACCACGCGGCCAAGCTCAACCTGGCGAGCGCCTACGCGAACACGCAGCAGTTCGATAACGCCCTCAAGATCTTCAAGCAGATCCACGAGACCTTTACCGGCGACGTCGAGTTTCACGTCGCCGTCGGTCACGTGCACCTCCGGATGCAGAACAAGGACGCGGCGACCGACGAGTTCGTCCTCGCCCTCGAGGCAAAGCCGGATCACCAGGGCGCGCTCGACGCGCTCGCGCAGCTCGGCGTCCTCGTGAAGATCTACGAGAACCCGCGCGATGCCTCGTCGTTGCTCTACGTGCGCGCCGACTCGGTGAAGGACTACCTCACCGGCGAGTGGGACAAGCCGGCGGAAGAAGGGCAGCCGGCACGAACCGCCGATTTCTATCTCGAGCAGCTCGCCTACCACGAGCGCGAGAAGCGATGGGACGTCGCCCTCGCCGCGGCCGAGCGTGCGGCCAAGGCCTCTGCCGGCACCAACGAGCGCGCCGAGCTCGCGCTGATCGCCGGTCTCCGCAACCTCTCTCGGTTCGACGAGTCGCTCGCGGCGGCCAAGGCCTACGCAGACAAGGCGCCCGGCTCGGCCGGGGCGCACGTCGAGCTCGCCCGATCGCTCGCGGCGAGCGGCGACGTCGAAGGCGCCAACGCCGCGATCGACAAGGCGCTCTCCATCGACTCGGGCGATCTCGGCGCCATCGTGATGAAGTTCTGGCCGGCTGATCCGAACGACATCCAGCAGATGAACGGGGTCATCCCGCCGCTCAAGGCGTTCGTCGACGAGCACGCCGATTCGCCGGGCGCGGTCCGCTCGCTGGCTCGCGCGTACCTGGCGGTCAACCGCAACGATGAAGCGCTCGAGCTCTTCGCCAAGGCCGTCTCTCTCGCGCCGGCCGACGACGACCTTCGCAGCGAGTGGTGGACCGAGCTCGCCAAGCAGCAGAAGTGGCAAGCGATCGCCGACGATGCAGGCAAGCTCGGCGACATGAAGGCGCGCGACTGGCGCCTCCGTTGGAACGAGGCCGAGGCCTACGCGGGCATGGGTCGTCAGATCGAGGCGCGCGCGTGCTTCAGCGCGATCAACTTCGACGAGAGCCTGCACGTCGACATCCGACGCCGCGCGAAGCGCGCCGTCTCCAGCCTGACCGAGACGCCGCCTATTCCTCCCGGCGCTCCGTCTCCCGGTTGAGGGGCTCCCTCAGAGCGGGTTCCGCCTCCTCTGCCTCGGGCTCCATCAGCGCCCGCCGCAGAGGGGCGAGCTGAGCAGCGCGCAGCGATGGGAGCATCGCCGGCTCGGCCGCGCGCTCGTGCACCCTCCCGTGGATGAGGCGCGAGCCCCGGTCGTACGCGAAGTACGCCCACACCCACTGGACCATCACGATCAAGCGGTTCTTGAACCCAATCAGGAACAGGACGTGGATGAGCGCCCAAGCGAGCCAAGCGAAGAACCCCGACAGCTTCGCGAAGCCGAGATCGGCCACCGCCGCAGCCTTGCCGATCGTCGCCATGCTGCCCTTGTCGTGATAGCGAAACGGCTCGCGCGGGCGCTCGTCGATCGACCGAGCGATGTTCCTCGCCGCGCAGCGCGCGCCCTGCATCGCCACCTGCGCCACGCCGGGCAAGAGGTGGCCGTCCTGCTCGAAGTGCGCGAGGTCGCCGACGACGTAGACCTCGTCGTGGCCGGGGATCGACAGCTCGGGCGTGACCATCACGCGCCCGACCTTGTCCAGGGGCGCGCCGAGCGAGCGGGCGAGGGGAGAGGCGGCGACGCCGGCCGCCCAGATGACCGTCTTCGAGGGGATCCGCTCGTCACCAATCATGACACCGCTGTCATCGATTTTGGTGACCAGCGCTTTGGTGCGGACGACCACGCCGAGGCGCTCGAGCTGCTGCTGTGCCTTCTCGCTGAGGTCCGGCGTGTACGCCGCGAGCACGCGCTCGCCGCCCTCGAGCAGGATGATCCGTGCCTTGGTCGGGTCGATGTGGCGGAACTCGAGCGGCAAGGTCTTGCGCGCGATCTCGGCGAGGGCGCCGGCCATCTCTACGCCCGTCGGGCCGCCGCCGACGACGACGAAGGTCAAGAGCTCGCGCCGCCGGTGCTCGTCCTGTTCGCGCTCCGCCTCTTCGTACGCGAGGAAGATTCGCTGCCGCACCATGAGGCCGTCGTCGATCGTCTTGAGCCCGGGCGCGTACGCCGCGAACTCGTCGTGGCCGAAGTACGAGTGCGTCGCTCCGGTGGCGACGATGACATAGTCGTAAGGAATCGACTCGCCGTCCTCGAGGTGGACACGCCTCTTGTCCACGTCGACGCGGGTCACCTCGGCCATGAGGACGGTGACGTTCTCGCGCCCGCGGAGGGCGCGCCGGATCGGCACCGCGATGTCGGCCGGGTTCAAGCCGGCGGTCGCGACCTGGTACAGCAGCGGCTGGAAGGTGTGATGGTTCGTCTTGTCGAGCAGGGTCACCCGGACCGGCTCGCGCGCCAGCGCCTTGGCCGCGTACAGCCCCCCGAACCCACCGCCCACGATCACCACATGCGGCTGCTTCATCGGCCAAGCGCCTCCGCAGCGCTCCGTAGTACCCCCCTCGACGAAGTCGAGGGGGGCAGGGGGGGTGAATCTACGGGGAGGACGCTATCGAGCGGCGTGCCGCCCCCGGTCTTGGCTCAGCGTTTGTGCTCGGCGAGCCACTTGTTCATGAAGCTCGCGCTCGCATCCCAGCCGTCACGCAGCTGCTTCTCGACCGTGCTCTCGATCATGCCGCCGATGCCGAAGATCTTGGCTTCGATGAGCAGCTCGACCGAGCGCCTCACCTTGCCCTCGCCGGCCGGGCTGATGCGCAGCGTGCCCTCTTGCTTGATCTTGTCGGCCATGGTGCTCGGCGTGAGCTTGTACTTCCAGACCTTGTTCTTCTTATCCATCGAGCCGGTCTCGCTGTAGCCGAAGCTGTCGCCGAGGATCTTGGCGACCGGACCGGGGATGTTCTTGAGCTTGGGCTTGCCCTTCGTCGTCCGCTTGACCTCATTTTCGGTCTCGGTCTGCTCGACGATCGACCACTCGGAGAACTCGAGACCCTGCTTGTAGAGCTTGTCGTTGAAGTCCTTGTCGAGGAAGAGCTCCCAGAAGGTGGCTTCGTCGCAGTTGATCTCGTGGCTGAAGTTGACGGTCGGCATCGGCTTTGGCTCCTCCGCGGTGGAGGCTCCTTGTAGAACATTGGTCCCCGCCGCAAAAGGGTCGGTAACGTGCGACTCGGAGGTTCTCAATGCGCTCCCGGTCCTTCGCCCGCTACGTGCCCCGCCGCCCCGCCCGCCACCGCATCCGCCTCGCCTGCCAGGTGGTCCGCGAGCGCGATTTCAAGCTCATTTCCGACGAGATGGTCGAGCTCAGCGACTCGGGCATGCTCGTTGTCCCGAAACTGCGCGTGATGACCGGCGAGAGCCTCATCGTGAGCTTCATGGCCCCCTACACGCGCATGTTCCTCGACGCCGAAGCCGTGGTGTCGCGCGTGGTCCACGGGCGCCGCCTCGGCGACGAGGGCCCGGCGCTGGGCCTCGAGCTCTCGGGGATGGACCCGCTCGCGCGCACGATTCTGCGCGCACAGCTCGAGCACATGCCGCCGGCGCCCCCGCGCCGGCGGTCCTTGTCCTAGCTTCAGGAAGCGGGCGGTGCGTCGGCCGCGGCCTCCGGCTCGGGGGCCGGGACGGTCGCCTTGAACTCCCAGACGAACGTGGCGCGACCGTCGTTTGCGTCCGGCGGCTTGATGCGAAGGTCCTTGATGTTCTCCATCACGCACTTTCGCACCGGATCGCCGGCGGTCGTGCCCGAGTCGTCGAGCTTGACGCGCTTGACCCGGCCGGTGCCGTTCTCGACGAGGAACTTCACGGTGACGTTGCCCTCGAGCTTCGGGTTCGACTTGAGCTCGCGGTTGTAGCAGCTCTTGATGAACTCGTTCTGCGCCTCGAGCATCTGGCGCGTGTCTTCGGTCCACTGCTCCGGCGTGCGCGTGTAGCCACCGCAGGCGGCGCTGGCGAAGGCGAGGACGGCGAGGCCCAGGAGTTTGGCAGTCTTCATCTTGATCCTCACTTCTTCTCTGCGGCCGCGGCGTCGGTGTCGACGACGTTGAACTCGACGCGTCGGTTCTTGATGCGCCCCTCTTCGGTGTTGTTGTCGGCGATCGGCTTCTTCTCGCCGAAGCCCTCGGCCGAGAGGCGCTGCTGCTCGATGCCGCCCTTGGTCACGAGGTACGCCATCACGCTCTTGGCGCGCGCGTCGCTGAGGAGCAGGTTCTGGTTGTCGTCGCCGTCGGCGCTGGCGTGGCCCTCGATCGCGACCTTCTTCACCTCGGGGTGTTCCTTGATGACCTTGGCCACGTCGTCGAGGAGGCCGAACGACTCGGCCTTGATGACCGAGCTGTTGAGCTCGAACTGCACCATCTCGGTGATCTCGATCTTCTTGCCCTTGAGGATGGCCTTCTTGGCCGCGGGCGTGATCTTCACCTTGGGCTTGGGGGCCTCGCCTTGGATCGCGATGGGGGTGCCACCATCGAACGCGATGGAGGTGTGGCAGCCGGCAGCCAGCGCGCCGAGCATGGCAAGGGTCAAGATGCGTCGCTTCATGGTCGCTCCAGATGTGGTCGGGTTCGCCTGCCTGGGGCCCCCCGAGCGACCGCGGACCGTAGTGCCAAGAAAAGGTCCTGCCTAGGGGGAAACGCTCGCTTCCGTGTCAGCGCAGCGCTCGCCCGTCTGGGCGCGAATCGAAAATTATTTCCGCAAAACGCGGTGAATATCAGCGGCCGATCATCGTCTCGAGCCGCCGGAGGGCCCGGGCGCACACCTCTTCCGAGGGGCCGAAGCTGAAACGGACGTGCTTGGAGAAGCGGCTCGCACGTCCGGCCCGCCGCTTGCCCGGGTTCACATCGAAGAACTGGCCCGGGACGGTGATGACCTTCTGCTCGAGGCCGGCGCGGAAGAAGGACATGCCGTCGTCCAGGCCCGGAGGAAGGCCGGCGACCGACCCCCACACGTAGAAGGTCCCTTCGGGAGGGACGTCGGTCGAGACGCCCAGGCGCCGCAGTCCTTCGAGCATCATCTGGCGCTTCTTCGCGAAGGCCTTCTGGATGGCCGCCGTCTCTTTCGCGGCATGCTCGAGGGAGAGGAGCTCGATCGCGGCCCGCTGCATCGGCTTCGAGCCGCCGCCGTCGAGGAAGCTGCCCGCGCTCGCGACGGCATCGATCACGTCCTTCGGCCCGATCGTCCAGGTGACGCGCCAGCCGGGGTAGCGCCAGTTCTTCGTGAGCCCGTCGAAGATGACGATCGGGTCATGATCGACGTCCTCGACGTAGCGGGCGGCGCTCTCCATCGGCGCCGGGCCGGGGGGCAGGCCTTCGCCGTAGACGTAGTGCGAGTAGAACTCGTCCATCAGGAGCGTGCAGTCGAGCTCGTCCGCGGTGCGCACCCAGCTCGCGAGCTCTTCGCCGCGGACGTGCTTGCCCGTGGGGTTGCACGGGTTGCTCATCAGGATGGCGCCGAGGCCGCGGCCTTGGATCTCCTTCCTGAGATCGCGGACGGAGAAGTCGTATTGCCGCTCGCCCTCGAGCAGGATCGGGATGGGCGAGAACAAACGGAAGACGTCGAGCAGCTCTTCGTACGCGGTGTAGTCCGGTAGGAAGTGTCCGAGGTTGATCTGGCCGAGCGCTGCGGCGGCGCGGGTGAGGCTCGTACGCCCGCCGCCGGAGATCGACACGTTCTCGGCGCTGTACTGGGTCGGCATGCCGCGGCGGTATGCCGCGTTGTAGAGCCCGGCGATCGCCTCTCTCAGCTCCCAGAGACCCGCCACGGGTGCGTACTCTTGATCGCCGACGCTGATCGACACCGATTCGCAACGAGGCGGGGCGCCCGGGAGCGGACCGGTCTCGGGCATACCTTGCCCGAGGTTGCACCAGTCGTCCTCGCCGGGGTCGGCCTTGTACGTGTACCCGAGGCGTGACGCCTCGCCCATGACGTAGATGACGCCGGTGCGTGGGACCTTGCGGAACGCGCCTTGGGTGGTCTGCGCCGACTCTCCGATGGGATCGGAGGCGAGCGGCGGTCTCGATCTCGCCATATGCCTCTAGCTCTTCTCTTCGGAAGCTGCCGCGATCGCCGCCTGACGCTTCCTCCACGTCCACAGCCAGTAGCCCACGTAGATGCACACCGCGCCGACGAGGGCCGTCGACCAGTCGCGCTTCACCGTGGCCATCAGGACGGTCACGACGCCGGGGATCCCGGCGACCAGCGCGGCGAGCTTGTTGCCCGGCAGATCCATCCACGACGCAGGGAGCTCTCGGTTCGGCTCGGCGGGATCGGCGACGTCGCGTTTCCCGAAGCTGAACATCATCGCGTAGCAGAGCACGAGCGACATGATGGTCAGCAGCGTGTACTTCTCGTCGTTGTAGCCGGCGATCCTCCACACGAACTGGCTGATGCCCGCGAAGCCGAAGAGCCAGATCTCCATGTCTCGCCGGAGCCGTGTGAGCGGCGCCGAGATGATCATGAAGGAGTAGTAGTAACAGGTGAGCTGGCTCAGAAGGATGATCCACACCTGGCTCAAGCACTGCGCCAGCCACAAGAGCTTGATGCGCCGCAGGAGCAGGATGCTCGCGAGGAGCGTCACGCCGATGAGCGAGTAGGCGACCGGTCGGTACTCGCGGTACCGATCGAGACGCATCTGCTTCCACACGCGGAAGGGGTCCGTCTCTCTCCCGTCCTTGGTGAACTGCATGCGGCCCGACGCCTTGCCGTCCTCCAGCGTGTAGCTGACGTGGAGCTTCTTCGCGATGGCGGGCGCGCGACGCGCCAAGAACTCGGCACCGCGCCCGGTGAGGCTGTCGCCGATGTCTTGGCCGACGATCACCCGGAGCCCCATGTGGTTCGTCAGCGGCGTCTGGTCGTGGACCTGGATCGTGTGGTTGTAGAACTTCTTGTACGACTCGGTTCCGACCTTCGCGACGCTTGCGCCGAGCAGGACGACGGCAGCGGCGGTGCCGCCGATGAGCGCGCGCTTGTGGTCGGGGTGCATCCGGTGATGCTTGACCAGGTACTGCCCTGCGAGGATCAGCCAGCCGACGACCGCGAGGCCCGGGAAGATGCGGAGCAGCGCCGCGTACACCATCGATGCGCCGGCGAGCGCGAAGTAGCGCTTGCGCGCGAAGCACACCGCGCCGACGAAGAAGAACAGCCAGTCCTGCCGCAGCATGGCGCCGAGGGTCCAGTAGGCAGGTGCCGATGATTGGCAGCCCCAGAAAATCGCGCCGACGGCGAAGATGCGCCAGCCGAACGCCCACCAGAGCAGGGCGAGCATCCCGAGGATGTACGCGACGTCGATCGCCCCGAGCAGTTGTGCGTAGACGTACTGCTCGCCGCCTATCGTAAAGAGATGCCCGGGACCGTGAAGGTTCGCGAGGATGCCGCCCGCCAGCGTCCACACGGGTGGAGGGTTGTACCCGTGATCGTGCTGCATCTGGGTCCAGTACCCGTCGAGGTTGCAGTGCGACCCGAAGAACGCGACGTCCTGTTTGTACTGCTCCCAGCGCTCGGGCGAAAAGCGCGAGCGGCACTGGTCGGGGTCGGCGAGGATGTCGTCCGCTTTGACGAGCAGGTTGTCGCCCGACAGGTTGCGGATCTTCTTCTCCGGCTTGCGGACCTCTTTGCGGAAGTCGAACTTGCCCTTCCTGCCGAACACCTCGAGCTCGACGCCGTCACCGAGCTCGTCCTGCGCGATCGCAGTGCACTTGTAGAGGCCGTCGTACCCGATCTCCGGGTAGTACTTGGCCCCCATGTAGTAGTGGTACTGATCCCAGCGGTGATAAAACTTCGGGTAACCGAAGCGGAACGCCTGGAAGTAGACGATGACCGCGCTCACCGCGAGCGTGATCATGACGAGCTTCGACCATCGCTCGGCGACCGGTCGCTTCTGTCCGGCGCGGTGCATCTCGATGAACACCCAGCCGGCAGCGGCGAGCGAGATGAGCACCTTCATCACGTCGCACGCGCGCGAGTGCGCCGAGTCCGACCCCATCTGCGGCAGGGCCTCGCCCATGCCGCCGGCGAGGAGCACGGCGAGACCAGCCCCGACGACGGCGGTCACGATGTGGAGAAGCGCGCGGGCGCGCCCGAAGACGCGAGGACGCAGCGCGAAGAACAGCCCGATGAGCAGGAGCAGCCATACGGCGGGCTCGGCTACGGCGAGGGCTAGGTTGAGCTTCTCCGGAAAGTAAGGTCGAAGCAGGCGCGCCAAGATGTCTTTCACGGCGGCCGCGACCTTAGCACTGTTTTCCCCGGCTCCAGGCCTGGATCCGGCACGTGCGCTACGCGCCGCTCCTTCGAGAGGGAGCCGGGGAAATTGCTTTTTGATTCATCCCCTCGCCGGGATGAATTGAATCAGCCGGCCTTGCGAGCCGTGAGAGCGATGATACGTTCTTGTCTATGTGCTCGCGGAGGGAAACCTTCCGGGAACGGTCCTGCCGAGGAGTACCTCGGCGTCGCGAGCGAGAACGTGCCCGAAAGCCGGCGGGACCAACAGGTCACGTAGCGGGAGCGGGCACGACGAGGAACACCGTACCGAGGCCGCCACGCGGGCTCGCGGGCTTCCATGGGCCCGTTCGCGCGCGCCTCGAGGTGCCGGCATAGCCGGAGGAGGAGGCTTCACCATGCACAAGTCCATTGGGTTCCCCACGCGGAGGTTCCTGCTTTTGTGACGTGACGGGCCTCCGACGTCTCTGAACCAGCGGCGTCCCGGCGCCTTACGGGCCCGGGCTTCGCGACCAGAGGTTACGAACCCGCGAGCGCCGCGCCTCCAGGAGGTTGCGGCGCTCGTCTTATTTCCGCGAGCCGCTGCGCGTGGGGCAAAAGCCCCACTTGCGTCCGTTCAGAACCGCGACCGCTCCAACCCCACTTGCTCTGCTCTGCGACCGAGCCGCTACTTTCGAGCACCTTTGAGGGAGTACTTCGCCTTGCAGGGGAGCGCCTGAACCAGGCGATCGGGACCGAAGAGGAGGTCGCGACAATCGGAGCCGGCTTCGGGGGCGTAGGCGATCTCGAGGCTCGCGGTGAACGCTTCGGGCTCTTCGGCTTGATCGAGCTCGCCTTCGATGGTGTCGGCGCGTTCGATGCGACATGGCGGCAGGTTCGTCTGGGTCGACCCTGCGCGAGCATCGACGATCGACGCTGTCGACACCGAAAAGCCGAGCCCATCCGCGTCGCGCTTGCCGGTGAGCGCGAGCCCGCCCTCACCCCAGTGGAGGACGTCGTCGCCATCGGAAGAGAGCTCGACGACGAACGCGAGCGTCTCGGGTAGCTCGAGCGAGCCAGAGCCGCACGACTGGGACTTCAACGTCGCGGTTACCTCGTACCGCCCGAGCGATGACGCCGGGGAGGAGCTCTCTTCTTCGGGCGGCGCGGACGATGTAGCGCCCATCTCCAGGCAGGCGGGCAGGAGCGGGAGCCCAAGCAGCCAGACGAGGCGTCGCATCTCTCCCGCCTAAAGAAGGCAAGGAGAGACGGACAACAAAACGGCTGCAACGTGCGCAGATCGTCGCGGCGGCTCGTTGCGCCAGGCCCCGCGTTTGATCCCTGTGGGCGTGCAAAGCGGGGAGGCGGGGAGGCGGGGAGTTTTTAGGTCCAGAAAAGAAAGAGTCCGATCGCTTGTAACGGGCGCAGTTCGAACAAGTGACGGCATCGGCGAGACGCTCCGCGTCTCGCGCGATCTCCATGGCCGGACGCGCAGCGTCCGCGCGCTCCCCGCCTCCCTGCCTCCCCGCTTCATCTGCCTCCGCAATCAAACGCGGTGTGAGGCCCGATCCCCCGCCGCGACGATCAGCTCCGCTAGCGCGCCACCTACACGCCGCCGGCTTCACCTCGCTCGCTCGCCAGGCCCCAGCTCATGGTGCTCGTGGATCGCGCGAGGGCGTAGCGGCCGGCTCGATCGATAATGATCACGCCCCCGGTCGCCGCGCCTCGCGCTTCGAGCACCTCGAGCGCTGCGCGGCTCGCCTCCTCGGCGGGCGCGCCGGCCGCGATCGCGTGCGCGATCCGGTGCGACAAGCCCACGAGGAGGATGCCTTCGCCGTCGCCGGTCGCGGAGATGGCAGCACTGTCATTATCGGCGAGCGTCCCCGCGCCGACGATCGGCGAGTCGCCGATCCGGCCGGGGAGCTTACCGACGACGCCGCCGGTGCTCGTAGCCGCGGCGAGGTGTCCCTCTTTGTCGCGCGCGACGGCGCCGATCGTTCCGCCGGCCCACCCGCGCGGCGCAACACCCGACCGGACGCGCTCCAGGGCGGCCTTCGCGAGGTCGGTCACCAAGAGCGCTTGATCGATCCGCTCGAAGCCCTTCTGCGTCGCGAAGCGCGCCGCGCCTTCGGCGCAGAGGAGCACGTGCCGTTTGTCCTCGAGCACGGCGCGCGCGACGTCGACCGGGTTCTTGAAGCCGACGAGGCCGGCGACCGCGCCGGCGCGCAGCACGCGACCATCCATGATCGAAGCATCGTGCTCGACGGTCCCTTCCGATGTGAGTGCGCCGCCGGTGCCCGCGTTGAACTGCGGCATGTCCTCGAGCGCGCGCGACGCGGCCTGGACCGCATCGAGCGCCGAGCCCCCGCGAGCGAGAACCGCGTAGCCGACGCGCGCTGCTTCTCGACAACCGGCCTCGTGATCGGCGTGCCGGGAAGGATCGAGGTTGCCCGCGCCGCCGTGGACGAGGACGCCGACGAGAGCTTCGCCGCTGGAGGAGACGATGTCGGCCATGCCGTGTCGTGACCGGTGTCCGTACGGACGGCAACGCACCGGCGTACAAAAAAACCGAACCCCCCTCCACGCAGTGGAGGGGGGCAGGGGAGGAGAGTGCGGAAGTGCCCGCGTGCAGCGGGCGCGACCTCACAGCCTCGGCATCAGGTTCCGCCGCCGGCCTTGCCGGACGCCGAAGCGCTGACGTTCACGCTGACCTCTGCGTTGACCTTGAGGCCACCGACCGCGGAAGCGACGCCCTCGGCGGCGACGGTCGCGCAGACACCGGCCTTGGCGCCGGCCTTGGCGATGCCCTGGGCCGCGTCCTTGACCTGCGTGGCGAGCGTCACGCCCACCTCACCGATCGCCTTCGCCTTGCCCATGCCGATCTCCGCGATCTTCGGGAGCGCAACGCGCAGACCCATGACGACCTTGGAGATGTCGGTCTTCGCCTTGCCCTTGGCGACGATGTTGATGCCGGGCGGGTCGCACTTGAAGTTCGCGGCCGCCTTGGCGCCGCACTGCGCCTGGCACTGGATCGAGACCTTCGGCGGCTTGAAGTTGCCCGTGCACTTGGGCTCCTTCACGTCGACGTCGCAGCCACCCTGGCACTCGCCCTCGCACTTCGCGCCGCCCTTGACCTCGCAAGAAGCGTCGCACTTGCCTTCGCAGTTGCCGCCGCAGGAGCCCTCGGCCTTTGCGTCGCACTTGCCCTCGCAGGTGCCCGCGCAAGCGGCGCCCTTCGAGTCCTTGCCGTCGCACTTGCCGTCGCACTTGCCGCCGCACTTGCCGCTGAACTTCGCGTCGCACTTGCCCGAGCAGCTGCCCTGGCAGGTGCCCTTGCACTCGGCGCCCGCGGCGACCTTGCAGCTGCCGCTGCACTTGCCGTCGCACTTGCCGGTGATTTCGCCGCCCTCGCAGGAGGCCTTGAGCTCGCCCGGCTGAATCGGCGAGCCACACTCGCCGAAGCACTTCATCATCGTGTCGACGTCGGCGTAGCACTTGGGCGCGACGAGCTCGATCTCGAGCTGCGCGTCCGCGTTCGCCTTCATGAACGCGTCGAGCTTCGCTGCGACGGCGCCGCAGACCTTCTTCGCGCCTTCGCCGTCCTTCGGCTCGGCCTTGAGCTCGGCTTCGGGAACGTCGAGGGCCTTGCCGAGCTCACCGCACGCGTCGATGAGGCCGACTTCCATCTCCTTGACGAGCGCGGAGAATTTCGCGGAGGCCTCGAGGAAGCCCTTGGCGCTTGCATCGAGGTTAGCGACGCCCGAGAAGTCACCCTTCTCGAACTCAGGACAGCCTTCCATGGCGCCCGCGACATCGCCGAGCGCGCCACCGCCGATTCCGGGGAGCCCGCCCGAGCAGTTCGCGATCAGGGGCGACGCGACAACGATCAATGCCGCCGGCATGGCGGCCAACTTCCAACGACTCACGCTCATCTGAGACCTCCGAGAGATTTTTGTTACTGCAGTCCTAGACTTCGCGTGCCCCCGTCTGGAGAAAGACCCCCTTAGGGAAGAACGAGTCGGACCTGGTTCAAGCTGCTTGCAAGCCCGCGCCTTCGCGCTGATTGCCCAGAGTCTTTAAAAAAACCGGGCAAAGACCCGAGTTTTTAGTCGGATCGGTATGAGGCTGTAAAGAGACGTTTCAGCGGCCTTCGGCGGCTCACCTTACGTCTCCGAAGAATTTTTCCCCCCGGAGCGGTCGTCCGCTTCGCGATCCGGTTCGCCCTTACGGGTTTCTACCCGAGGTTGCTCAGACCACCGGAGCTACCGCCGGCGTCTTGCGGGTTTCTCCGCAGGGGCTCCCCCGGCGAACGGCAACGCGAGCTGGTTCGGCGGTCGCGCGTTCGGATCGACTTTTCCTTGTTGCTCGAACGCCACTTGCTCCCGTTCGAGGTCGGCCTGGATGAGCTCGACGTTGTCGTACGCGAACGAGAGCGCGTCGAGGATCTTGGCTTGACCCAAGTTGGGGTAGCGACGGAAGAGCGTCTCGATCGTGGTTCCGCCGCGATGCCAGGCCCACAGGCGGCGAACGGGGACGCGCGAGCCGACCACGTGCGGGCTGCCCGACAAGACCTGCGCATCGACCCGCACGTGCGGATGCGGCACGAGGACCCGGGGGAGCGGAGGCGGCGCCATGACGGTTTCTCTCTATTACCCCCGGAGCTGCGCGGCCAAAAGACGCGGTGTGTGGTGTACCTTCCAGGGCATGAAGCGGCTCGTCGCCCCCGCCTTTCTTCTCCTGTTCCTCGCCGCGGCCTGCGGTGACGATCAAGCAGACAGCACAGCCTCCACCTCCTCGGGAGACGGCGCCGGAACGAACGGCGGCGGAGGGAGCGGCGCGGGGTTCGGTCAGGGCGGCGCCGGCGGAGGATCGGTGGAGTGCACCGTGCCCTGCATGCCCGGAGAAATCTGCTCCCATGGGACCTGCGTTCCGCAGCAGGGATGCATGGGCGACAACGACTGTGACTTCGACAGCTTCTGTGACGAAGCAACGCAGCTCTGCGTGCCTTGGAGAGGGCAGGACCCCGCGCACGATCCGGGCTGCATCCAGGTCTCGATCCCCGGGCTGCTCTCCCCGAAGGTGAAGTGCGAGTTCTCGGTCGCGCCCGTAGGCGATCCGTTCCCCGGACACGTCGACGTCCAGGGCACGCCCGTGGTCGTGAACTTCAACAACCCGCCCGACTCCGGCTCGCCGAGCATAGCGGCCTCGTTCACCGCCACCGTCGTGAGCAACTACACCGAGGACCTCGGCGTCATCCGCGTGCTGTCGGGGACCGACTGCTCGCTCGAGGCGAACCTCGGCGGCACCGACGTCGATGGCGACAGCATCCTCGACTACACGGTCTCGTCCGCGTCGCTCGCCGTCGGCGATCTCGACGGCGATGCCATCGCAGAGATCGTCGCCTTCGGCGCCGACGGCTCGATGCTCGCGTTCACCAAGCCTGGCGCCACTTGGCAGAGCTTGTGGAAGTCACCGTATCCGGCGGGCGCGCCCTGGCTCCCGTGCGACGGCGGCAACCACCGCTGCTCGCTCGGGTGGGCTGGGCCGTCGATCCACGATCTGGACGACGACGGCTCTCCGGAGATTTTGCGTGAGGGCGCCGTGTGGAGCGCCGACGGAACCCTCGTCACCACCGGCCCCACGAACTGGGCCTCGTACGGTCAAGGCGTGTTCCCGGTGGTAGCCAACCTGGACGGCGACGCAGACATCGAGCTCACCAACGGTCAGTTCATCTGGGAGTGGGCCGGCGGCGTCTGGATTCAGGACGGCGCGTTCCCCGGCGTGAGCCCCTCGGCGCCCGGCCACGTCGCGGTCGCCGATCTGGGCGACTTCGGCGCGGGCCCGCCCGAGGACGCGGAGCTCGCGGTGGTTCGTAGCAGTACTGTCATGGTCTATGCGCTCGACGGAACGCTCGCGATGCCGCCCGTGCCCGTCCCCGGCGCGGGAGGCGGCGGCCCGCCGACGATCTCGGACTTCGACGGCGACGGGCTGACCGAGGTCGGCGTCGCCGGCCAGGCTTTCTACACCGTCTACGACATCGATTGTGGGCCGACGCCGCGGCCGGGCGGCACCTGCAACCTCGGGCCGTGCGACTTCGTCGCCGGCACCTGCCCCGCGGCCGGCTACATCCTGTGGTCCAAGTCGACGCAGGACATCTCGTCGAACGTGACCGGCTCGAGCATCTTCGACTTCGAGGCCGACGGCACCAGCGAAGTCGTCTACGGCGACGAGTGCTTCGTGCGCGTCTACAACGGTCAGACGGGCGACGTCCTCTTCAGCCAGTACCGCTCGAGCTGTACCTGGTACGAAAACCCGATCATCGCCGACACGGACGGAAACTTCCGGGCCGATCTCGTCACGCCGTCGAACAAGGCGTGCTCGCCGACCGGCGACGGCATCGCATGCCAGACGCTCAACGCCGACGGCGTCGATCCGCAGTGGAACGGGATCCGCTGCGCGGCTGCCGCGGACTGCGTCTCCGGCGTCTGTGACAACGGCCTCTGCCGATGCACGGCGAACGCCGAGTGCTGCGCCGCCAACGACGACGCGCTCTGCCTGGAAGAGGGATACAAGTGCTCGCCCCCGAACGCGGGCACGCCGGGGACCGGCAACACGTGCCGTGCCGCGCATCCGCACGGCGTCTCGGGCATCCGCGTCTACTCGGACGCAAATGACAAATGGGTCAGGTCCCGGACCATCTGGTCGCAGCACGCGTACCACGTCACGCACATCGACGAGGACGGCACCATCCCGTCGTCCTCGATGTGGCAAAAGAACTGGGAGGTGCCCGAGCTCAACAACTTCCGTCAGAACGTCCCGGGCGATCCCAACGGCAACGCCGTCCCCGACGCGACGGCGGGCGCGACGCAGTTTTCGTCGTGCAACGGCGAGCAGGCAGTCCTTTCCGTCGCGATCTGCAACCGCGGCGCCGCTCCCCAGGCGGCCGGGGTCGAGGTCGGCTTCTACGTCATGGGTGCGCTGGTATGCGAGACGTCGACCACCATGCCGCTCGACCCGGAAGAGTGCGAAACCGTCAGCTGCGTCTGGGCGACGCCGCCGCAGAGCCAGGCCGAAGCGGTGGATGTCGACGTCGTCGCGAACTCCGACGGCGGGATCAGCGAATGCAAAGAGGGCAACAACGGCGGCGTCGTGCTCGACGTCTGGTGCCAGCCGCCGTCGTGACCGCGCGCCGAGACTTCGACGCTCCGCTCTCCCACGGCACCATGGCTGCCCATTCACCCCCCCGGCCCCCCTCACTTCGTGAGGGGGGAGGCGCGTGAAAGAGAAGAAGGCTCCGTCTCGACCCGCGTCGCGGAGGCGGCGGCTTCGGGTTCCCAAGCTGAAGAAGCGCACCTGGGCGGCAGGCGCGTTCGGCGTGTTTGCCGCGACGTTCCTGGCGCTCGGCATCTTCCTATGGGTGTTCGCGTCTCGAGCCGGGCCCGCGCCCGGGCAGAGGTTCGTCCTCGTCATCCCCGAAGGGCGTACGCACCGTGAGATCGCCGCGCTCCTCGCCGAGGAGGGGCTCGTATCGAGCGAGCTCTTGATGTCGCTCTACCTCGGGCTCGCGGTGGGCCCGGATCCCGTGCCCGGCGAGCATCTGCTCGACGGCGGACGGACGCCCGGCGAGCTTCGGGCGCTGCTCGGGCGCGCTCCGGAGCGACCCACGACGAAGGTCGTCATCCCCGAAGGGTTTCATCGTTTCGCGATCGCCGATCGGCTCGAGACGGCGGGCATCTGCTCGAAGGAGAGCTTCCTCCGCGCGAGCTCGGACGCTCTCTTGCTCGAGGCCCTCGACGTGCCCGGCGTCGGCGGTCGAACGCCCGAGAGTGCCGAGGGCTACCTGTTCCCGGCGACCTACCCGATGAAGCTCGACACGCCGGCGCGAGAGATCGTCGAGCGGCTGGTGCGCGAGTCCCACGCGCGCTGGCGCAAGCTCGCGGAGGCGTACCCGTCGGGGCTGATCCACGCCGAAGAGCGCCTGGGTTGGGGACGAGCCGAGCTGATGACGCTCGCCTCGATCGTCGAGAAAGAGGCGGCGAGCGCGGACGAGCGCGCGACCATCGCGAGCGTCTTTTACAACCGGCTCCTCGACCCGTCGTTCTCGCCGAAGCTGCTCCAGTCGGATCCGACGAGCGCCTACGGCTGCCTCGCCGCTCCCCACGAGGCCCCGACCTGCTCCGCGTTCGAAGGGAAGGTGACCGGGGCGCTCAACCGGGATCAGCTCAACCGCTACAGTACCTACACGAACGAGGGCCTGCCGCCGGGACCGATCGCGAATCCGGGGGAAGCTTCGATCAAGGCGGTGCTCGAGCCCGCCACGACGCGGTTTTTCTATTTCGTCGCCAAGGGCGGGGGGAAGCACAGCTTCAGCGAGACGCTCGACGCGCACAACCGCGCCATCCGAGGTGAGCCGTAGAGACCGGGCGGCGCGTTCCGACCGAGCTCCTCATCGCGCCGGCGGCCTCTGGCGCTGCGGTCCTCCTCGCGCCTCACGTCCCGATGTCCGACGCGGCCGCCGACGCGACGGCTGCAGCGCTCGCGGTGATCCCGGCGGTCCTGGCGTTGGCGGGCGCCGCACGGCACGACGAGCGCCGCAGCGTTCAGGCGCTCGTCGCCGCCGCTTCGGTGGCGCTCGTCGTCGCTGCGTGGGGGGCGGGCCTGCCGAGGTGGTCGATCCCGGCCCAGGTGCTCGGGCTCATAGGGGCCGCCCACGCCGCAGGTGGGCTCATCGGGCGGAGGGTCGAGCATCCGGCGCACGTCCTTCCGGCGTGCGCGGTCGCTGCAGCGGCCGACATCGCTTCGGTGCTCTCCCCGGAAGGGCCGAGCAACGCCGTCGCCAGGAGCGAAACGGCGATTTCTCTCTTCGCGCTCGCCTCGGCGGTTCCTGGAACGACCGCGACGGCGTTCGTCCTCGGCATCGGCGATCTGATCTTCGCAGCCATCGTGCTCGGCGTGGCTGCGCGGCACGGTCTCTCGCTCGTCCGCGTAGGAGCTCTGGTCCTCGCGGCGTTCGCAGCCGCTCTGATCGCGAGCGCCGTCTTTCTTGCACCGATCCCCGCGCTCGTCCCGGTGGGTGTCTTCGTCGTCGCGGGCGTCCCGGAGTTTCGCCGCCTCCAGAAGAAGGATCGCCGCGCTGCGGCCTTCGCGATCGCCGCGGCCGCGGCCGTCGTCATCGGGGTCGCGATTCGCGGAGGGTGAAGCCGCTTGCACCCGTGAAGGCTGCATCCTGCACGTCGAGGGGGACGCTCGGATGCCATTCGCCGTTTCGAAGCGGCTCTCGCCCGAGGGTGGCGCGGCACGCCGGTTGCGATGGCCTGGCGCGACAAGGAGAACGACGTTCGCAATGCGTTCCTCATCGCCGCTCTCGCGCTGGTACACTTCCCCGGCCGATGACCGTGGGTTCCCCGAAAGGCTCGTCCGGCGAGCTCACCACCCAAATCGACGTCGCAACCTCCTCGGGATCCGCGCGTCATGAGGACCGCGCGTACGTCATGGTGCGCATCGGCGACGACGCCGACGTCCACGCCATCGAGGGCGGGATGAAGCTCATCCTCGGTCGCGGCGACGACGCCGACATCGTCGTCGACGACACGCGCGCGTCGCGCAGGCACCTCGAGCTCTCGCTCCGCGAGGGCCGGCTCTTTGCCAAGGATCTCGGGAGCCGAAACGGCACCCGTGTAGGGAGCGTCGTCCTCAAGTCCGAGGAGCGCCCGGTCGTGCGGGGAGAAGAGATCGTGGTCGGCCCGGCCCACGTGACCGTGATCGCGCTGCCATCGGCTGCCGCGACGGTGCAGCTCCTCGACGTCGTCGTCCGCAACGCGAAGATGAAGGGCATCTTCGAGCTCGTGGATCGACTGGCCGGCGTCCCGACTCCAGTCTTGATCCATGGAGAGACGGGCGCGGGCAAAGAGATCCTCGCCGAGCTCCTGCACCGGCGCGGGCCGCGGGCCGCCGGGCCGCTCGTTCGTCTCAACTGTGCGGCGGTGCCCGAGTCGCTCCTCGAGAGTGAGCTCTTCGGACACGAGCGCGGCGCCTTCACCGGAGCCACCGAGAAGAAGCGAGGCTTCTTGGAGCTCGCCGATCGCGGGACCCTGTTCCTCGATGAGGTCGGCGATCTTCCGCTCGCGATGCAGGCGAAGCTGCTCCGCGCGCTGGAGACGCAGCGGATTCAACGCGTCGGCGGCCGAGAGGAGCTCGCCGTCGACGTCCGCTTCGTCTGCGCGACGCACCGGGATCTCGAGCGAATGGTCGAGAGCGGAGCCTTTCGCGGCGACCTCTACTATCGAATCGCCGGCTTCGTCCTCGAGGTGCCGCCGCTCCGCGAGCGTCGCGACGAGATCGTTCCGCTCGCCGAGGCGTTCGCCGTGCGCTTCGCCGCCAAGCTCGGCCAGCCTGCGCCGGCGATCGAGCGCGCCCGCGAGGCGCTCGAGGCCTACGCATGGCCCGGCAACGTGCGCGAGCTCAAGAACGCCATCGAGCATGCAGTCGTCCTCGCGGGCGTGAGCCCTATCGAGCCGGAGCACCTCCCCCGCGCGGTGATCGCCGCCGACGGAGGACCCCCGTCGTCCATGCAAGACCACGTCGACTCCGCCGAGCGCGCGGCGATCGAGCGGGCGCTCGCCGCCGCCGGCGGCCACAGGCAGAAGGCGGCCGAAATCCTCGGCGTGTCGAAGCGGACGCTCCAGTATCGGCTCGCGAAGATGGGGATCAAGTGAGCCTGCGGCGCAGCTGCGGGGCCGCCGGTGGGCTCGCGCTGGCCGCGCAGCTCGTCGCCTCCTGCATCTTCGATCCGAGCCTCGAGGGGCTGCCGTGCCCGTGCCAGGACGGCTGGCACTGCGATCCGTTCTCGAAGACGTGCGTCGAAAACACGTGCGAGCCGAAGGTCGTGGTCGAAGACCTCACGGCCGGCTGGGCAGCGCCGCACTCGATCTACTGGACCTGGAAGGTCAACGGCAGCGCGAAGGACTTCGTGAAGTACGAGCTCGTCCTCGCCGAAAACGAAGACGACCTGAAGACGCGCACCGGCACCGCGAGGGTCTTCGATGCGAGCAACAACCCCGAGCTCGGTTTGTTCGAGATCCCCTACAGCAGCGCACTCGTCGAGTCGACCGTGACTCGTACGCTGCAGCCCAACACTTCGTACGTAGCGCTCCTCTTCGTCACGGGCGGCAACCAATGCGAGGCCACCTCGGCGATCGTCGCGAAGAAGACGGCGCCGCCGACGCTTTCGGAGATCGTCGTGCTCGGTGACGGTCCTCCGCCGGCGGGCTCGCGGGCGCGGCCGGTTCCGGGTTCGGCGTTCGATCCTCCAGAGGCCCCCATCCGCGTTCGCTACGACGGAAACGTCGACACCGCCTGTTTGGATCCGCCGGCGGATCAGCTGAACAAGGGCACGTGCGGGCAGCCCGTCGGCATCGACGGCCTAGACGTGGATCTGACGACGACGAGCCCGGCGCTCACCGCCCCCAGCTTCAACGACGCATACTTGGAGGTCGAGGTCGAGGTCGTCGACTCGCCCGCGCCGCTCTACTCCGGGTGGATACGGTTCTTGACGAACTACTGCGGCGAGCAGGATCGCTACAGCTTCGTATCCTCGGAGATCGTCATTCCGAACATCCCGGGACAGCGCACCTTGCTCGAGGCACCCTTCGCGGAGCTCTCGAACTACCGAAATGACGTCGAGACGCCTTTCGACTTTGCGGCGATCGACGTCGCGCGCGGGGGAACCCCGATTTGCGGCATCAACGTCGGGGGTACGAAGCACAAGGACGCCGACCTCATCATCCACAGAGCGCGGATCGCGTTCTAAGAGGTTAGAACGAGCCGGCGACCGCGACTCCGGCTGGGCCGAAGCGGACGCTCACCGCAGGCTCGGGCGCTGACAAAACGGTCACGTCGATCACGCCCCACACGACGCCCGCCGCGAGCAGGGCTCCACCCACGGCGAGCGACACATTGGCGCCGAGGGCGAAGCTCTCTCCTTCTTCGAAGGGCTCGGCCGCAGCTATCTGGGACGGGGATTCGGGGACCTCATCCTCCTTGGACTGCGCGAGCACGCCGAGGACGATGCCAACGGTCAGCCCTGCCGCACCGACGCCGGCGATGACCCAAGGAACGGGGCTCGGAGACTTCTCCGCGTCGCGCTCGGCCTGCTCTCGCTTGCGCCGTTCTTCTTCGGCGCGTTTGCGGAGCGCCTCGTTCCCGGCGATCTGCGCCCGCAGGGTCTCGACTCGCCCCTCGATCGCCTTTCGATCCGGGATGTCCTTCGCATCGCGAAGGTACCGCTCGTACGCGTCGACCGCCGCGATGAGATCGCCTTTGCCTTCGTGCGCCTTGGCGAGGTTGAAGAGGAGGACAGGCTCGTTCGACAGGCGATGCGCCTCTTCGAGCAGCTCGATCGCCTTGGCGAACTGGCCGGCACGATACGCTTCGCCGCCCTGCTCGAAGAGGACTTTGGCACGCTCGATGGGATCCTCCTCGGCGTGCGCCGCGGTGGTCACGACGGCGAGCGCGAGGGCAACGAGGAGACAATAGCTGCGCGGATGCAGCACGCTCGCGAATGTAGCCTAGCCAGGCGTGTTAGGATGCGTTCTCGAGGAGCACCTTTCTTCGTGAGCCCCCGGACGGTGGGTAGGTACCAGGTGTATGAAGCCTTCGCCGCCGGCGGAATGGCCTCGGTGCACCTGGGCCGCCTCAAGGGCCAGGCCGGCTTCGCGCGGACGGTCGCGATCAAGCAGCTTCACCCGAGCTTCGCCGAGGACGCGTCGACCGTCTCGACCATCCTGGACGAGGCGCGGATTGCGTCGCGCATCCAGCATCCGAACGTCGTCTCGACCCTCGACGTCGTCGTCGAGGGGACCGACATCCTCTTGGTCCTCGAGTACGTCCACGGCGAGTCGTTCGCGCGGCTGCTCCGCGCTTCGGCCGAGCCGCCGCCGATCGACGTCTCGCTCGCCGTCGTCGCCGGCATGCTCCACGGGCTGCACGCGGCGCACGAGGCCAGATCCGAGACGGGGGAGCCGCTCGGCATCGTGCATCGCGACGTCTCGCCGCAGAACGTGCTGGTCGGAGCCGACGGCTTGGCCCGTGTCCTCGATTTCGGCATCGCCAAGGCGCGCGGACGGCTGCAGACGACGCGAGAGGGTCAGGTAAAAGGCAAGCTCGCCTACATGGCGCCCGAGCAGATCAAGCTGGGCGAGGTGAGCCGCCGCACCGACGTGTTCGCGGCCGGGATCGTCCTCTGGGAGGCGTTGACGGGCGAGCGGCTCTTCACCGGCGACAACGAGGGCCATCTGATGATGCGCGTCGTCGAAGCCAAAGTGGACCCGCCCAGCGCCCGCCGCAGCGGCATCTCGGCCGCGCTCGACGCCGTCGTCGTGCGCGCGCTGGCGCGCGAGGCCGCCGATCGGTTCGAGACCGCTCGCGAGATGGCGCTCGCGCTCGAAGCCGCCGGAGCCATCGCTCCGACGTCGGCAGTTGGCCGCTGGGTCGAGCTGACCGCGAGCGCCACGCTCGAAGAGCGGGCCCAGCGCGTCCGCTCCATCGAGGCGGGCCCGAACGCCGCGTCGATGCGTCCGCCTCCGGCCTCGTCCCGCGACGAGCCCACGCGAACCGACGCGGCGATTGCAGCGGCGCCGTCGGCGGGCGGGGAGGTGACGCGGACCGAGAACCACGCCCTCTCGATGGAGCCGGTCGCGCCCTCGAAGCAGAGCTCGCGGCGGGGCTTCTTCGTGGCCGCGGGGGTCGCGGGCGTGGTCGGTGCGGTCGTGGCCGTAGCGCTGACGTTGAAGGGCCCGGCCGAGGTCCCGGCGGCAGGCGCGCCCGCTGCTAATATGACAATACCGTCATCTTCGTTGTCGCCCACTTCGACCTCCTCCGCGACGCAGCCGCTCGCCGTGCAGCCCGCTGCTTCGGCCTCCGGGGCCAGCTCCGGCCCTGCGTCGTCCCCGCAACCCAAGGCGCCACCGCGCAGCGGCGCCCGGCCGACGACGTCTTCTCCGGCCACGGGACCGAAGCCGCCCGCCACCGCGACCGCGAAGGAAGCCTGGAAGCCCGATCGGTGGTGAGCCTCATCGCCGGTGCACGCCGCTGCACCCGGGTGCAGCCGCGTGCACCTCACGGCGGCGCGGCTGCTCGGAAGTCGCAGGTGGGAGCGTGAAGGTGCGTTGGCGCGTCGCTTGCGATGCCCGGACGCATGAAGACCGCTTACTTCCTCGTCGGATTGGGCGCTGCATGGGGACTCGGGTGCGAAGGCGAAATGGGCTCCGGCGGATCGGGCGGCGAGAATTCGTCGACCGGACCGACGACGCCCTGCTGCGACAGCACGGGCTCCGGCCCGGGCAGCGGAACGGCAGGGACGGCGGGCACCGCGGGCACCAGCTCGACGGGCAGCGCGTCGACGGGCGCGGGCGGATCCGAGCCGCTCCCGTGCGGTGAGCCGTCGACGTTCGAGTCGGGGCTCTCGCCGTCGAGCGAGATTCATGTCGCCACGAGCGGCAGCGATTCCGGAGGCGACGGATCCGCCGGGAACCCGTACGCGACGATCGCCCACGCGGCTTCACTCGCCACGCCGGGGACATCGGTCGTCGTCCACCAGGGAACGTACCCGGGCGACACGTATCTCGCCAACTATGGCGGGACCGAAGGGGCACCGATCTGGATCGGCGGCGCGCAGGGAGAGGCCCGACCGATCATCCAGGGGGGCGCGAACGGCTTTCACCTGAGCGGCGTTCGCTACCTGGTCTTGCACGATCTCGAGATCACCGGCGGCGAAGCGAACGGCATCAACTGCGACGACGGCGGCGACGTCGCCAGCGAAGACGCGACGCGTTGGGTCGTCTTCCGCAATCTGTCGATTCACGATATCGGCACGGGCGGAAACAACGACTGCTTGAAGCTCTCGGGCGTGAACGACTTTTGGGTCTTGCGGAGCGACTTCGCGCGATGCGGCGGCGGCATGTCGGGTAGCGGCATCGATCACGTCGGCTGTCACCGCGGGGTCGTCTCGCACTCGACCTTCGTCGAGATGTCCGGCAACGGCGTGCAGACCAAGGGTGGGAGCACCGACATCATCGTGACCGCGAACCGCTTCACCGACGCCGGAGAGCGCGCCGTGAACATCGGCGGATCGACGGGCTTCGAGTTCTTCCGCCCGCCACTCACGAACGGAGAGAACGCCGAGGCGCGAAGAATTCACGTGCTCGCCAACGTGATCGAAGGCGGCACGGCGGCGCTCGGCTTCGTGGGCTGCGTCGACTGCCTGGCCGCGAACAACACGATCATCAATCCGGAACGCTGGCCGCTGCGCATTCTGCAAGAGACCCCCACGTCATCGGGCGAGTACACCTTCTTGCCGGCCTCGAACGGGCGCGTGATCAACAACGTCATTTACTACAGCGCTTCCGACGTGGGCGGCGCCCACGTGAACGTCGGAGGGGACACCGATCCGGGGAGCTTCATGTTCCAGTCGAACCTCTGGTACGCGCACGACGATCCGGGGTCGTCGACCCCGAACCTGCCGGTCACCGAGCAGGGAGGCATCGTCGGATCGGATCCGGGCTTCGTCGATGCGGGCGGCGGCGACTACCACCTCGCGGGCGGCAGCCCGGCGATCGGAGCCGGCACTTCGATCTCCGAGCTCTCCGGTGACAACGACGGCAACTGCTACGCAGCGGCGCCGAGCGTCGGCGCGTTCGAGGGCAACCCCTGAGCTGAGCAAGTGGGGTTGGGGCCCCACGCGCAGGGTTGAGAAAAATCAGGCGTCGTGGAGCAGGCGCTCGAGCAAGACGAGGCTCGAGCGCTTGCGCGTCTCGGTCGGCGGTCGGCCCGGCACGTGCGGCGGCGGCGCTTCGACGGCGCCGACGCAGAGCGGGCAGCCCGCTTCACATCCGCACTTCGTCAGGAGGTGACGGACCCGTGCGAGAAGCTCCGGCGCTTGCTCGTGGATGCGCGGCGCGAGCCCGATGCCGCCCGGCACGTTGTCGAACAAGAAGAGCGTGGGATCGAAGCCGTAGGTGAGCTCTGCGCTCGGCGAGACGCTGGATGCCTCGCTCGCAACGTCGGAGACGCCGAGGCAGCCGTCCTCGAGCGACTGGCCGATGTCGCGCGGGTCGCACATGAGCGCGACCGTGGCCACGGTCTCGAGCGCGCGGAGGATGCCGCGAAGACCGTCGACCGCAGCGCCGCGCGAGAGGCCCGCGTCGAGGCACAGGCCGGCAGGGACGATCCACCAGAAGCTCGTGGTGTGCATCTGGATGTCCGGTAGGCGCACGTCGCCGTAGCCGGTGTTCTCGTGCGTGAAGAACTTGATCTTCTTGAAGCCGACGACCTTCTCTACGACGCTCACCTCACCGAGGACGCCGGTGCCGCGGAAGAGCCTGCTCTCGTTCGCGGTGTCGAGGGGCGTGACCTTGCGGTTGGTCATCGCGGTCGTGAAGTAGTCGGGCTCGACCTTCGTCACGAAGGCCTTGTGGTTCTCGTGATCGAGCCGCTCGACCTGGTACTGCTCGCCGTCGTGCTGGTAGATCGCCTGCTCGTGGAGCATCGTCGGCGTCGCCCGCCAGTCGAGCTCACCCAGCGTCTTGCCGGTCGACTTGTCAATGATGACGGTGTTGTCCCATCCCACGCTGCGCAGGCTGACGTGGTTGGCCGGGTACTTGTCGGTGGCCCAGTGAAAGCGCCCCCCGCGCTCGTGGACGACGCCGTGACCGGCGAGGAACTCGAGCGCCTCGCGCGTCTCTTCGGGGGAGAGACCGCCGTAGGTCTCGCCGGTCACGAACGGCAGCTCGAACGCGGCGCATTTCAGGTGCTGGATCAGGATCTCGGTGTTGGCCGGATCGATGCGCGCCTCTTCTGCGGCGCCGTCGAGCAACAGCTCCGGGCTCTGCGCGAGGAACTGGTCGAGCGCGTGGCTGGCCGCGACGAGGATCGCAGCGGAGAGCTTGCCGCGGCGCCCAGCCCGGCCGAACCGCTGCCACGTCCCCGCGACCGATCCCGGGTAGCTGGCACAGACCACCGCGTCGAGATCGCCGATGTCGATGCCGAGCTCGAGCGCGTTGGTCGCGACGACCCCGAGGATCTCGCCCTCTCTCAGGCCACGCTCGATGCGCCGCCGCGTGTCGGGCAAATAGCCGCCGCGATAGGCCATGATCGCGTCGTCGGGAACGTCGCCGGCGAGCGCGTCGCGCAGGTACTTCAGCATGATCTCGACCGAGTTGCGGGAAGGACCGAACACGATCGTCGGGACGCGCGCCTTCAAGAGATCGGCGGTGAGGCGGACCGCGCTCTTCAGGTAGCTCGCGCGAATGCCGAGCTCTTGGTTCACGACCGGCGGGTTGTAGACGAACACGCGGCGCTCGCCGCGCGGAGCGCCTGACTGGGCGACGAGCTCGATGTCGTCCTCGTTCTTGGAGAGGAGCCGCGCGGCGTGCTGGCGCGGGTTGCCGATCGTCGCCGTGGCGCAGATGAACGTCGGCGACGAGCCGTGAAAGTTCGCCGCGCGCTCGAGGCGAGCGAGGACATGCGCGACGTGCGAGCCGAAGACGCCGCGGTAGGTGTGGAGCTCGTCGACGACCACGTACCGCAGCTTGGAGAGGACGCGCGCCCAGCTGGCGTGGTGCGGAAGCACGCCGGCGTGGAGCATGTCGGGGTTCGTCATCACGATGCTCGTTCGCTCGCGCGCGGCGCGTCGCGCGTCGCCCGGCGTGTCACCGTCGTAGACGACCGCCGGGATCGAGAGGCCCGAAGCTCGGGCGAGCTCTTGAACGCTCGCCTCTTGATCGCGTGAGAGCGCCTTGGTCGGGTAGAGGTAGATCGCGCATGCGTCGGGCTCGCGCGCGAGGGCGTCGAGCACCGGCAGGTGAAAGCAGAGGCTCTTGCCGCTCGCCGTCGGCGTCGCGATGACCGTGTGTCGGCCGGCGCGCGCGGAGGCGAACGCCTGCGCTTGGTGCGCGTAGAGCTGCTGTATCGACTCGCGCCGCAGGGCTTGGGCGACGCCCGGGTGAAGATCCTCGGGCAGCGGGGCGAAGGTTCCTCCCTCTGCCGGAAGCGCGCGGTCGGCGGTCAGGCACGGCCTGACCGCGCCGGAGGCAATCCAGCGTTCGAGCACGGGAGAAAGGCCCGTTTCGCGCTTCCAGGGCGGCGGCGGCACCCGCGTATACTAAACGGATATTCACCCTGAAGGAAGGGCTACACCGCCGGGCATCCTGGGCTATGAACCAGGATTCACGTGAACGAACCCGACGCGCCGGAAGCGGCAGAGGTCGAGGCGCCCACTGTAGCGGCCCCGATCTCGGAGGCCCCCAACCCGAAGGCCCCTGATTCGACCGGGGGCGACGGCGAGCCCAGGCAGCCGCCTTCGTACTGGTTCTTCGCGGTCGTGGCGATCGTTTCCGCCGCGCTCGACCTGGGCTCCAAGGAGTGGGCGACGCAGGCGCTCACGAACTACGACCAGGCGAAGGGGGCGCAGCGCACGATCGACGTCATCCCGAACCTGTTCGATCTCCAATACGCGCAGAACCCGGGCGGCGCGTGGAGCATGCTCCGCAGCCTGCCCGAGATTTATCGTCGCCCGTTCTTCCTCTTCGTCTCGACCGCGGCGAGCGTCTTCATCACCAGCGTCTACGGAAAGATCGATCGACGCGACTGGGCGATGAAGTGGGGGCTCCCGCTGGCGCTCGGCGGGGCGGTCGGCAACCTCGTCGATCGCATCCGCCATGGATACGTCGTCGACTTCCTCCACTTCTTCATCGAGCGTCCCGGGCGCGATTTTCACTGGCCCACGTTCAACGTCGCCGACATCTGGATCGTCGCCGGCGTCGTCCTGATGGGCCTCACACTGTTTTTCCCAGGCAAGAACCGGCAGCCCGGCTTCGATGCGGGCCCCGCACGGAAGCAGGCCGAAGACGCCGTCGACCCCGAGCAGGTGGCGTAGGACCTTTGCTCGAACAACCTGTACGGTGTAAGCGAGAGCGGCCGTGAGCGAAGAAGAGGACAAGAGCGACAAGGCCCGAGAGGCCCCGCCCGAGAGCGAGGACGTGCCGGCTCCGTCCGAAGCGGCGTCGAAGAAGGACGCGCCGAGCGACAAGACAGCCGAAAAGGCGACTGACGTTTCGGTCGGCGAGCCCACGCCGGGCAAGCCCGGCTACGGCTTCCTCGCGGTTGCCTCGGCGATCATGCTCGCGCTCGATCTCGGCACCAAGGAGTGGGCGGCGACGCGGCTCGAGGGCAAGAACGTCGAGCCCATCGTGGTGATCGAGGGCATCGAGGCACTCGGCAAGACGTTCGCGCTCCACTTCGATCTCGCCAAGAACCCCGGCGGCGCCTGGGGCGTGCTCGGCAAGCAGCCCGACTGGGTGCGCCTGCCGTTCTTCTTCCTGATCAGCGCGCTCGCCGTCGTCTTCATCGTCTCGCTCTATCGCAAGCTCGAGCCCCGCCAGTGGGCGCTGCGCTGGGCTCTGCCTCTCGTGCTCGGCGGCGCGCTCGGCAACCTCGTCGATCGCATCCGGCACCAGCACGTCATCGACTTCATCGACGCGTTCTACATCGAGGGCGGCAAGGCCACGCACTGGCCGACCTTCAACGTCGCCGACATCTGGATCGTCGCCGGCGTGATCCTGATGGGCGTCGACTGGTTCTCTCCCAAAGCCAAGCCCAGGAAGGTCGAGCGCGAGCCGGCCGCTGCCGCGGGCGACTGAGCCCTACGATGCGGAACGAGCTCTTCCGTATCTTCGACTTCTCGATGCCCGGATACTCCGTCCTTTTGTTGACGGGGTTTCTGTTCGCGACCGCCGCGGGCGCAGCCTGGGCACGCCGCGTCGGTCAGGATCCGGACGTCATCGTCGACCTCGGGCTCGCGGCGCTCCTCCTCGGCGTCATCGGCGGAAAGCTCCTACACGTCATCGCGGACGGCTACTTCTGGGATTACGTCAACCTCTGCGTCGACCCGTCGAAGGTCGACTGGAAGGTCGACAAGGATCTCTGCCCGACCAGGTACGGCGGCGTCTGGGACGCCGCGAAAAAGGTCTGCCACCCGGTCAACAAGGACTGCTTCGCGTGGGCGAAGTTTTGGAACCCCGGCTACGCGTACTACGGCGGCTTCGTCGCAGCGGCGGCCGGTGCGTGGTACCTCCTCAAGTACGATCGCTTTCCATTCTGGAAGGCTGCCGACATGGCCGGCTTCTGCATCCCGATCGGCCTCGCGTTCGGGCGCATGGGCTGCCTCCTCGCGGGCTGCTGCTTCGGCGGCCAGAGCGACGGCTCGCTCGCGCTCTCGTTCCCGCCCGGGAGCCCGGCGTCCGACGCGCAGTTCAAGCTCGGGCTGATCAAGACCTCACGCATGTGGTCGCTCCCCGTGCACCCCACGCAGATCTACGAGGCGGCGCTGGCGATCGGGATCGCCGGGATCTGCCTTCTGTGGGTGCACGGCAGAAAGAAGTACGACGGGCAGGTCTTCGTCGTCTTCATGGGCCTCTACGCCGTAGGCCGCTTCCTTCTGGAGTTCCTGCGTGCCGACGATCGCGGCGCGGCGCTGGGGCTCTCGACGTCGCAGCTCATCGGCGTGGTGCTCGCCGGGTTCGCGTTCTACCTGCACAAGCGCCTCTCGGCTCGCGCTGCCGCGGCCTGAGCTGCTGCTCGAGCTCGGCTACTTCGTCCAGACCTCGTCGCACCGCATCTTCACCTCGGCGAGGACCGCCTGCACCTCGCGGGTGCCTCGGATCGGGGTGAGGAGCGGGCAGCGCTCGAGCCACGTGACGTCGTAGAGGAGCGTCCGGTGCGCGTCGCGGAGCGCGAACACCGCGTCGGGGTATTCGCCGCGGCAGAGGTGCATCTCGACGGCGATCTGTCGCAAGAGGCCCGAGAACCTGGGGTTCACGTAGGTGGTCACCATCGCGAGCAGAGCGATCGCTTCCCTGACGGGCATCTCGCCCCGGACCGCGCGGGCGACGGCCTTGAAGAGCGCGGAGAGCGAGGTCTTCTCGCTCATGGCGACGGCTTCGTCGAGGAGCGCCTCGTCACGCCACCAGAGCGCGTGCCGCAGCGCGAGGTGCGCCTCGACGAGGCCGCGCTCGCGGCTCTTGATGTCTTCGAAGCGTCGACGAAAGCCCGCCTGGTCGCCGGCGAACGACGTGATGCGCGCGGCTTCGTACAGGTAGACGTTGCTCGAAGGCTCGAGGTCATGGGCCATCTTCAGCCGCGCGAGACCTACGTCGACGCGCCCGGTCTCGCACTCCAGCTGGCCCACGAGCGTCTGCGCCTCGGGCGCGGTCGGAGCGATTTCGATCGCCCGGCGGAGGGCATGGATCGCGCCGCGAAGATCGCCGCCGTGCGAAGCGAGCCGCGCCGCCGCCACGTGCGTCTCCGCGAGGTCGGGTGCGTACTCGAGGGCGCGAAGCACGCTCGTCTGCGCGATCGCCTTCCAGTCACGCACCGTCGTCGTGCCCTGCGGCAGAAACCACATGTAGACCGTCGCCAGCGCGTACGCCGCGAGCGCCGGCGCGAAAGTCGGTGCGATGGTCAGCGCACGCTCGAGAAGCTCGACGGTTCGTGGGGTCTCGCCGAAAGCAAAAGAGCGGATCATGCGGCGCGCCTGCAGGTAGAGCCAGACCGCCTGCTCGGGGACGCCCGTCTGGGCGGCGCGGGTCACGAGCTCGACGCGAAGCGCCTCGGCGATGCGCGTTCCTGCGAGCTCCTGCGCGTGGAGGACGTCGACCCAACCGAGATCGTAGCGCTCCACCGCGAGCTGCCGCCCCGAGGCGTCGGTGAGGCGCACGTCGACCGAGAGGTCGTCGCCGCGAAGCGTGACGGTACCGTCGACGATGAAGTCGACGCCGAGCTCGGTGGCGACATGGTGCGGATCGAGCGAGGTGACGTTGCGCGTTGCTGCGACGGAGAGGACGCGCAGGTTGCGCGTCCGGCTGAGAACGCCGACGAGCTCGTTCGCGAGGCCTTCGCCCAGGTACTCGTGCTCCGCCGGCCCGTCGTAGGCGAAGGGCGAGCAAGCGAGGGCCCGCTTGGCGGGATCGTAGGTGACGCCGCCCCCGACGCTCGCCCACCCGGCGGCTTTGGCGGCCCTACGAACGGGCGCTCGGCCTTCGACGAAGCGCCGAAGCATCGCGGCTACGTCCGCGGCGCTCGGCCGCTGCGACGGGTCGATCGACAGGCACGCGCGCGTCAGCTCGGCGAGCTCTGCGGGCACCGAGCGATCGGCCGCGAGGTCGGCGGGTGGGTGATGCAGCCGAGCGATGGCCATCTCGACGGGGCTCTCGCCTTGGTAAGGGAGCGAGCCCGAGAGCGCTTCGAAGAGGACGACACCCAGCGCGAAGACGTCCGCCTTGGGGCCGACGGCGTGCCCCTCGACCTGCTCGGGCGCCATGTACGCGGGGGTTCCGAGGACGACGCCCTCTTCGATGCGCCCGCTCACCGACGAGTCCGCGACGATGGCGATCCCGAAGTCGGTGAGCAGCACGCGCCCGCCCGCATCGAGGAGCACGTTCTCGGGCTTCAAGTCGCGGTGCACGACGCCGGCCGCGTGCGCGGCTGCCAACGCCTCGGCCAGGGACATCCCGATGCGGGCGGCTCGCTCGGCAGAGAGCCAGCCGCCCTCGAGCGCGAGGACGCGCCGGAGATCGGTGCCGAGGACGAGCTCCATCGTGAGGAAGACCTCGCCGTCCTGCTCGACGAGATCGTGGATCCGAACGACGTTCGGATGTGTCACCTTGCGCGCGAGGCGAACCTCGCCGCGGAGCGCGGCGAGCGCGGCGTCGCCCGAAGCCGTCCCGAGGTCGAGGAGCTTGAGAGCGACGCGCTCCTGAAGCAGGCGGTCGGCCGCGATGTACACCGCGCCCATGCCGCCCTTACCCACGAGCGCTTCGACCGTGTAGCGGCCCGCCAGGACCGTCCCTTGCGAGAGCCTGCGCACGGCGGGCGTGCCCTCGGGCAGCGGCGGAGTCGGCTCGGTCGGAAACGGAATGACGGTGGCCGCCGCGCCCACCGAGCTCCCGCCCGTCAGGGTGCGAGCCGGCGAATCTCGCGGATCTGCGTCCGAAGACACGGAGCGCAGCATACGCCGGCCACTTCTGCTACTCCAGCCGCCGATGATCACGCTCTTCCAGATTCCTGGCGGATGGGGCGAGCCGAGCGCGAGCCCGTTCTGCGTGAAGCTCGAGTGCTATCTGCGCATGGCGGGGCACGAGTTCAAGAGCGAGATGGGCGATCCCCGCAGGGCGCCGCGCGGCAAGGTGCCCTGGATTGAGGATGACGGTGTCGTCATTTGTGACTCGCAGCTGGCGGTCGAGCACCTCAAGAAGAAGCACGGCGATCCCCTCGATGCGAGGCTGTCGGCGGCCGAGCGCGCGCAAGGCCACGCGATCCGGCGCATGCTGGAGGAGGCGACCTACTTCTTGCTCGTCCACTTCCGCTGGGTCGATGAAGCCGGGTGGGGGACCTACAAGAAGTACTTCTTGCCGCTTCTGCCTCCCGTCCTCGGCGGTCCGATCATCGAGATGATCCGCCGCGGCGTGAGAAAGAACCTGGTGGGGCAGGGGACGGGGCGGCACACCGCGAGCGACATCGTCCGGATGGCCAACGAGGACTTCACGGTCCTGGCCGAGACCCTCGGCGATCGCGACTACCTCTTCGGCGATGCACCGACGAGCATCGACGCCACGGCCTACGCGTTCCTCACGTGTCTTTTGGCGTTCCCGGTCGCTTCGGAGCCGAAGGCGTTCGTCGAGAAGAACGAGCGCCTCGTCGCTTACCGAAACCGAATCACCGACAAATATTTCACGCCCGTCACAGGCGCTGCTTCGCAGCCTTGATCGTGTTCTCGAGCAAGCAGGCGATGGTCATCGGGCCGACGCCGCCGGGGACGGGGGTGATCGGGCCGGCGACCTCGGCGGCGCGCTTGATCCAATCTCGCGTGACCATCTTGGCGCGGCCGACGGCGGCAACGACGACGTCTGCTTCGCGGCAGACCGCGGCGAGATCGCGCGTCTTCGAGTGGGCGATCGTGACGGTGGCGTTCGCTGCGAGGAGCAGCTGCGCCATCGGCTTGCCGACGATGTTGCTCCTTCCGATCACGACGGCGCGCGCGCCCTCGAGCTTTACCCCGGCCTCGGCCAAGAGGCGCATGACGCCGCTCGGCGTGCAGGGCACGAGGCCGGGCCGACCGACCGAGAGGAGGCCGGCGTTCGTGGGATGGAAGCCGTCGACGTCCTTCTTCGGATCGATCGCGTCGAGCACGGCCTTCTCGCGGATGTGCTTCGGGAGCGGGAGCTGAACCAGGATGCCGTCGACGGTGTCGTCGTCGTTGAGCTGCTTCACCAGGGCGAGGAGCTCGGCCTCGGTGGTCTCGGCCGGCAGCTTGTGCAGCTTGCCGCGGACGCCGGCTTCGAGCGCCGCCTTCTCCTTGTTGCGCGTGTAGACGACGCTCGCCGGATCTTCGCCCACGAGCACGACCTCGAGCCCGGGCGGCCTACCGTGCGCGCTCGCGAACTTCGCCGCTTCGGCTGCGACCTCGTCCCGGACCTTCTTGGCGATCGCCTTGCCGTCGATGATCTGTGACATGCGCCTTGCTATATCTCTTTCCCAGTGCCGTCGAACCTGGGAAGCGCGCTCGCGACCGATCTCTACCAGCTGACGATGGCCGCCGGTTATTTCCACCGGGGCATGCAGCGCCACGTGGCGACGTGCGAGATGTTCGTGCGGCGCCTCGATCCCCACAGGCGGTTTCTCGTCGCCCTCGGTGTGGCAGAGCTCGTCAAACACCTCGAGGCCCTGCGCTTCACCGAGGAAGATCTCGCCTTCTTGTCGGACCTTCCGGCGCTGTGCTCGGCGATGACGCCCGACTTCGTGGCGTACCTGAGAGACCTCCGGTTCACCGGCGACATGTGGTCGGTCCCCGAAGGTACGATCGTGTTCGAGAACGAGCCGTTCCTTCGCGTGCGCGCGCCCCTCATCGAGGCGCAGCTCGTCGAGACGTTCGCGCTCTCGCTGGTGAATCACGCCACCATGATCGGCTCCAAGGCTGCCCGGATCGTGATGGCGGCGGCCGGGCGCGGCGTCGTCGAGTTCGGGACGCGCCGAACGCACCCCGACGCGGCCATCGACGCAGCGCGCGCCGCGTACGCCGTCGGGTTCGCAGCGACGAGCAACGTCGCCGCCGGCAAGCGCTTCGGGATCCCGGTGCTCGGGACGGCGGCGCACATGTGGACGATGGCGCACCCGACCGAGGTCGCCGCGTTCGAGGGCTACTTCCGCGTCTTTCCGGACTCTACGATCCTCCTCATCGACACCTACGACACCCCGCGCGGCGCCGAGCGCGCGGCCCACGTCTGCCGCGACCAGCTGCGCGGCGTCCGGCTGGACTCCGGCGATCTCGATCGGCTCTCTCGCGCGGTCCGGACGATCCTCGATCGCGAGGGCGCACCCCAGGCGAGGATCGTCGCCTCGGGCGATCTCAACGAGCACGCGATCGCAGCGCTCGTCGCGGCGGGCGCGCCGATCGATACGTTCGGCGTCGGGACCGAGCTCGTCTGCTCCGTCGATGCCCCGTCGCTGTCCGGCGTCTACAAGCTGGTCGAGCTCGACGACGGCAAAGAGCGGCGCCCGATGGCGAAGTTCTCGGAGGGTAAAGCCATGTTCGCGGGCGTGCACCAGGTCTACCGCATCACCGACGCCGCCGGACGATACGACCGCGACGTGCTCGCCCTCGACGACGAGGGCCCGCCGACGCTCGCCGGCGGACAGCTCGCGCACGCGCTCGTCGTGCCGGCGATGGTGCGCGGCAAGCGGACGAGCCCGGAGCCTTCGCTCGACGAGGTACGACGTCGGGTGGCCGTGGGGCTCGCCGCGCTCCCGCCGATCCTTCGCGACCTCGCGCCGCGAACGCACGAGGGCCCGCGCTATCCGGTCGAGCCGTCGGCGCGTCTCTGCATCGTGACCGAAGAGGTTCGGCAGCGCTTCGTCGCCCGCGGATAGAAAGGAACGAGCCACGATGCAGGTCTTTCTCGACGTCGACGTGCAGAACGACTTCTGCGAGCCGTCGGGTGCGCTCTACGTGAAGGGCTCTCCAAACGACCGCTTTCGCGCCATCGTTCGGGCTGCACGCGAGCGCGGCGCGCCGATCCTCGGGAGCGTGGACTCGCACGCCTTCGACGCGTGGGAGTTCGCGTCGAGCAAGCGCACCGGGCCCAACGGCGAAGCGCCGAGCTTTCCGGATCATTGCGTGAAAGGCACCTGGGGCTGGCTCAAGGTCGACGGCACCCTGACCTCGCGCTTTCGCTTCGTTCCGAACCACCCGGGCATCGACGCAGCGGCGCTCGCGGCCGAGATCGTCTCCGGCGAGGCCGAGGCGCTCTACTTCGAAAAAGAGGTGTACAGCCTCTTTGCGAACCCCAACGCCGAGGCCGTGCTCCGCGAGATCGCCAAGGCGAAGGGCGAGCCTCTCGAGGTCTTCGTGTTCGGCGTCGCCACCGACTACTGCGTGAAGGCGGCGGCGCTCGGGCTGCGCGAGCGGGGCATCGCCACGACGTTGCTGACCGACGCCATCGAGGGCATCACCCCCGAAGGAACGCGGGAGGCGATCGAGGAGATGAAGAAGGCCGGCGTCATCTTCGCGACGACGTCCGAGATCGGGGTCGGTTGATGTCTCGCCTGTTCGGTCTCACCGGCGGGATCGCCTCGGGCAAGACCACGGTGGCAAAGCGCTTCGAAGAGCGGGGGATCCCGGTGATCTACGCGGACGAGCTCGCCCGCGAGGTCGTGAAGAAGGGGACGCCGGGGCTCGACGAGATCGCCGCCGAGTTCGGGGGCGGGGTGCTCGACGATCACGGCGAGCTCGATCGCAAGGCCGTCGGTGCGCGTGTCTTCAACGACGAGGTTGCACGCAAGAAGCTCAACGCGATCGTTCATCCGAAGGTGAACGCGCTCCTCATGGAGCGCTTTTTGGCGCTCGTCGAGAAGGGACACGAGATCGTTTGCTACGAGGTGCCGCTCCTGGTCGAGAGTGGACTTTCTCAGTTCCTTCGTCCGGTCGTCGTCGTCGCCGCGAGCGAGGACGTTCAGATCCGCCGGGCGATGGAACGCGACGGACTGGATGAAGCCGCCGCGCGCGCTCGCGTCCGCTCGCAGGCGCCGCTCGAAGAGAAGCTGAAGGTCGCCGACCACGTGATCTGGAACGACGGCTCGAAGGCCGACCTCCTCAAAAGGACCGATGAAGTCGTGGTGGCGCTCCAAGGTTGGGTCCGGAACTTGACGACAGTTCACTGAACATGGCATCAGTTCTGGGTGCAGTTCGGGAAGAAGCTCGCGCGTCTTCCGCCGATGGAGCGCCCCGCCGCGCCCGCGGCGCCGCCGGCCCCGGCAGTCACGCCGACCTCGCACAAGCCGACGCTCGATGAGCTGAGGGATCGGATCGCCCGTGTGATCGCGCGCGATCGGGCGGCCTCGTTGCCCCCGCCGCGCCGCCCGACCGAGCTCGACCTCCCATTCGTTCGCGAAGACAAGCTTTCGGGGCCGCTCGATCGCTTGCTCCGTCCGACGCCGCTCGGTCATCGGGTCGGGGCGATCCCCGTCTGGACGGCAAAGACGGCGGACCCGGCGCTGCTCGCGCTGCTCGCGCTCGATCCGCAGCTCGCCGGGTGCGATCCGACGCGGGCGCTCTATCTGGACACCGAGACGACCGGGCTCTCGGGCGGCGCGGGCACGGTTCCGTTCCTCGTCGGGCTCGGCTTCTACGACGAAGAAGCGGGGCGGTTCGCGGTCGAGCAGCTCCTCTTGAAGGGACTCGGCGACGAGGCGCCGATCCTCGAGCACCTCGCCGATCGCCTCGAGCGGGCCTCGATGATCGTCACCTTCAACGGCAAGTCGTTCGACATGCCGCTCCTCCGCACGCGCATCGTGCTCAACCGCGTGCGCAAGCTGCCCGAGCCGCCGCACCTCGACCTCTTGCACGTCGCGCGGCGACTGCACAAACACCGGCTCGAGACGTGCGCGCTCGTCTCCCTCGAAGAGCGCCTGCTCGGTCGCCAGCGCGTCGGCGACGTCAGCGGCGCCGACATCGCGGCCATCTACCATCACTACCTGCGAAGCGGAGACGAGGCGTCGCTCGCACCGATCATCGAGCACAACGCGCTCGACGTGATCAGCATGTTCGCGCTCGTCGGCCTCTACGGTGAGCCGCTCGATTACGGCTGGGCGGACGGCGCGCTCGCGCCCTCGGACATCTCGGCCGCGGCACAGGTCGTTCGGCGCGGGGGCGATCTCGAGCGGGCCAGCGCGTTCGCTCGGGCGAGCGTCGACCGCGGAGCGGGAGCGCTCGGCCATCGGGCCTTGGCTGATGTCGCGAAGGCGAGGGGAGACAAGGCCGTCGCCCTCGCCGAGTACGAGCGTGCGCTCGAGCTCGCACGCGAGGCGCCCCAAGACCTCGCCGGCGTGGCCGAAGCCGTGCGGCTCGAGCTCGCCAAGCTCTACGAGCACCACGCGCGCTCCTACGAGCGAGCGATCGCCGTCGTCGCCGAGGGCACGGCCGAAGAGCCGGCTCGTCGAGCCGCTCGCCTCGAGCGCCTCGTAAAGAAGCGCGACAAGAAGCCCGCAAAGGCGCCTCGGACGAAAGCGACAGCAGCCGATAGGCTGCGTTTGTCGGCGCCGCACGGCTGGAGTAAGGTTCGGCCCCCATGATTACGGTCGGATGCGCGGGCTTCCCAGTTCCGGCTACGCGTTACTTCAAAGAGTTCATGTTCGTCGAGGTCCAGGAGACGCACGTCTCCACGCCCGGCCCCGGCACCGTGCGCCGCTGGCGCCGTGAAGCACCCAGCGACTTCAAGTTCGCGCTCCTCGGCCCTCGAGAGATCGGCCAAGAGGGTTTCCGCGACGGCAAGGTGATCGAGACGGCGCTCAAGACCCTCGAAGGGATCGGCGCCGAGCTCAGCGCGCAGACCGCTGTCTTCGTGGGCCCGCCCGAGTTTGCGCCCAGCAAGACCAACAAGGCCATCCTCAAGGAGTTCCTCGTCGGCGTTCGCAAGCGCTTCGGCCGCGTCGTCTTCGAGCCGCCGCCGGGCTGGGACCCGGACGAGTGCGACGAGCTCGCGCACGATGCGGGTGCGCTCTCGGCCCGCGATCCGCTCCTCGCCGGCACCTCGAAGCTGAAAGAGGCGTACTACCGCCTGCACGGACCGGCAGGGCACAAGTCCCGGTACGAGGACCCGGCGATCGAGCGCCTCGCCCAGCGTTACATGCACGAGCCGGAAATCATGGACTTCTCCCCCAAGGGGAAGACCGTCGACACGATCGAGCAGCGCTACTTCACCGTCGACGACTCGCGGAAGTTCGACCTGCTGCTGAAGGTGCTGGAGCGCGACCAGCCGCGCCAGTGCATCATCTTCTGCGAGCGGAAGCGGTGGGTGGAGAGCCTGTACGCCGACCTGCGCCTGCACCGCGGGCGGGTGGCGTGCATGCACGGGGACCTGCCGCAGTCGCTGCGCAACCGCATCATGAAGGGCTTCCGCGACGGGAAGATCCAGATCCTCGTCGCGACCGACGTGGTTGGCCGGGGGATCGACGTCCGCAACATCTCGCACGTCATCAACTACGACGTGCCCGAGGACCCCGAGAACTACGTGCACCGCATCGGCCGCACCGGGCGCATCGGCGCCGACGGCATCGCCATCGCCTTCGTCACCCCCGAGCAGGGGCCGCAGCTGACGAACATCGAGATGTTCATCAACCTGGAGATTGCCGAGGACCGGCTGGAGGGCTTCGAGACGTACAACCCGCGCGTCCGGGTCGAGCCGTCGAAGGACGAGCCGCGCAAGCCCGTCACCCCGGTCTTCGGTCGGCGGGTCAAGAAGTACAGCAACCGCCTGTGACGCCCCGGCCGCGTCCGGGCCCGAAGGGTCGGCTCGCCACCTTTTCGATCGGCGCGGAAAGCAGCGATGCCGACAGTAGCGAGGCGAAGGCCAAGCCGCGCACCGAGACCCGCCGCGCCGACCGCGACGTAAAGCCCCAGCCGGTCAAGCCGCAGCCCAAGCCCGAACAACAGCCCGACCCCAAG
>JBGTSH010000048.1:0-44040 GCA_041940405.1 Polyangiaceae bacterium | reverse complement strand
ATCGGTGTACAGTACGACCGCGCCCTCCGACGCCATGGGTCCGCCGCCGCTGCCGGTCGATCCCCCCTCCGAGCCTGCGCCGGTTCCGCTCGTCCCCATCGAGCCGGTGCTCGCGGTTTCCGACGTCCCGGCTGCCCCGCCCGTCGCCGCTGTCGAAGCGTCGTCGTCGGTTCCGCCTCCGTCTTCACCGCAGGCGACGGGTGCGAAGCAGATCGAGCCGAGAAGGAGAAGCGAGCGAGAGCGCGTCATCGTGACCTCCGGCCGAGGCCCACCGCAACCAGCGTGCCTGCCTGGTAGCTCGGTTCTTCCGCGATTCTGGGGGGACATTGTGCACGGGGTGGCCGATCCGGTTGTGCACCCGATGAACAAGCCGATGGTGCGCCCGCCAGGGGGAGACTTCGCCGAACGCCCCCCGTCAGAGCTCGACCGCGTGCTTCCTGAGCGTCGCGAGCACCTTCGCGTCGGGCCACCCGGTCGTCCGCATGCGCGGCGGATCGACGCCGGGCTCCTGCTCCCACAAGTGGCCGGCGTGCTCAGCGATCGCTTGCCACGGCACGAGCACGTGCCACGAGTCTTCGGATTGTGGATCGCCGCCGGTGATTGCGACGAGATCCGTAAATGGCAAGAGGGCGCGCACTCCCTCGCCCCAGGTGGCGATCGATTTGGTGTCCGTGTCGGTATCCCGCTCGACCACCATGAAGCTGGCGACGAAGACGTCGTCGTCACGTTCTTCGAGCGTCTTCTCGAGCGACTCTTTTTGCGTGTGGTACTCGCTCGCCGCGAGGAGGACTCGGTTCGCGCGCAAGAGGGACGCCAGGGGTCCGGTCTTCGGCCCGTCGAAGGGGATGATGCGGCCGCTGTCGTCCTCGGTATAAAGAACGGGTGAGATGCTGCGCGGCGACGCCGAGAACTCCCGCTTCGCGGTCTCGGCCAGGCGAACTAGCGAAGCTTCGTCGGCGTCGCCGGTGACGAGAATCGTGGAGCGGTCGGGGATCGCAGCGACCGGTCTTCCGTGCACTTTGCCGGCGAAGCGGCTCAGCCAGCCCGGCAAAACGAGACGCGAGCTCTCGTAGGCGTCACCCGCAGCGACGTGCCATATCGGATGCGGCGCGCCCGGGTCGAAAGGCTCGATACCGACGTCGGCAAAGTGGGTGAGGTTCTGGCGGGCCCGTTCGAATGCCTGGTCGGCATCGACACCCCAATCCGTGAGTTGCTCCGCCGTCGCGTATTGGAGCTGACCCTCGAAGTCGATGGCGATGGCTTCGCTCAAGAACGGCAAGAAGGGCCGAAAGACGAGGTGTCTCTTCCCAGGGTTCGGCCCCGAGAAGCTGAGGTCGAAGAACGTGCGGACGCGAATCACCGGCAGGAGCCGCGGCGCCGCGTCGTCCCATGTCTTCGGGACCTCGGGGCGGTTCCCGAGCAGCGACAGAAACCGGGTGATCTGAGCATCTCTTGCCTCGGGATCGCAGTCTCGCGTCTCCGCGAAGAGGTTGTGGAGGAAGAATCGGAACTCTTCGTCCTGGTCGTTGACGACGTCGATCGCGTAGTCGTCGGTAGCCGGCGTCGCCGAGGCGATGAACGGCAGCTCGAGGGCCATGCCGATGACCCGTTCGCGAAACAGCGCGTGCGGTGAGCCGGGGAGAGGGCTCTCACCTTCGCCCGGGCCTTCGTCCTCATGCTCTTCGGTCGCGGAGGACTCCCCGCCGAAGAAGCGCCGCACTCGATCCCACAAGCCCATGAGGCGACGGTACGCAGCGACGTTCGCTCCCGCAACGACTCATCGGCGTCCAAAGCGCGTCAGCGCCGCATCCTGGCGCAGCTTGCCCGTCGCAAACTTCACGAAGGCGCGAACGCGTGCAGGCGCGCGTGGGCCGTCGCGATAGAGGACGAAGATCGGGAGCGGCGCCGGTTCGAAGGGCTCGAGCAAGAGTCGAAGGGCGCCGGTTCGGACTTCTTCGGCGACCTGGTACGAGAGGGCGCGGGTGATGCCATGTCCGGCGAGCGCTGCAGCTACCGACAGCTCGGTCGAGTTGGTGACGAGCGCAAAGCTCGGCCGGACGAAGGTGTGACCCCCGCCGAGCACGAAGCCCCAATCGGCGGGCGCCGCGCGATGCGAGAACGAAATGACGCGATGGCTCGAGAGCTCCGCCGGCACCTCGGGCACGCCGTGCTTGGAGAGATAGGCGGGCGACGCGCAGCAGACCCTGCGTACCTCGCCGACGCGCGCGGCGACCTCGAGGGCATCCGGATCCAGCTGGGCGATGCGAATCGCCACGTCGGCCTCGTCCTCGATCAGGTCGACGACCCTGTCGGTGAGCTGTGCGCGCATCTCGACCAAGGGATGCTTGGCGCCGAACTCGAGGACCACCGGCGCGACGTGCCGCTGCCCGAACATCACCGAGGCGGTGATCGTGATGGGCCCTCGAAGCTCGGCATGCGACCCGGCGGCCGCGGCTTCGGCGTCGTCGATCGAGGCGAGGATCTTCTTGGTGTCGTGCAGGAACCGTTCACCGGCGTCGGTCAGGCGGACGACGCGCGTCGTGCGCCGCAAGAGCTGCGCGCCGAGATGATTCTCGATCGCCGCGACGGCGCGCGTGACCGCGGGGGCCGACATGCCGAGCCGCCGGGCCGCAGCCGCGAACCCGCGAGCCTCTGCGACGGCGACAAAAACGCGCATCGATTCCAGGCGATCCACGCTCATTATTTCACGATCTGCAACAGTTCCTTGTCAAGCTCGCGCGTTCCAAGGGTTGCGCGCTCGCCTCATGGTGAGGCGATGAACAAGCCGTCCTCCCCGATCGTCGTTCATCGGTTTCTCCTCTCCGGGCACTGTCACCGTGTGGAGCTCTTGCTCTCGCTGCTCGGCCTGCCGGCCTCGCTGGTCGACGTGAACCTCGTCGCAGGCGAGCAGCGGCAGCCGCCGTTCCTGGCCAAGAACGCCTTCGGGCAAGTCCCGGTGATCGAAGACGGCGGCTGGGTGCTCGCCGACTCGAACGCGATCCTCGTCTACCTGGCGTCGCGCTACGACGAAAAGGGCGCGTGGCTCCCGCGCGACCCGGAGCGAAGCGCCGCGGTTCAACGGTGGCTGAGCGTCGCCGCGGGGCCGCTCGCCCACGGGCCGGCGGCAGCGCGCCTCGCGCGTCTCTTCGGAAAGCCCGACGACGTCGGTGCGCAAGACATCGCAAAGAAGCTCTTTTCGGTCATGGAGGCGGAGATCGAGAAGCGCGACTACTTCGCCGGCGACGCGCCGACGATCGCGGACGTTGCGCTGTACGCCTATACTGCCCACGCCCCCGAAGGCGGCGTGTCGCTCGAGCCGTATCCTGCGGTGCGGCGGTGGCTCGCACGCGTCGAAGGTCTTCCCGGCTTCGTTGCGATGCCGGCGATGCCCCAGGCCTGACCATGCGATCGCCATTTCACGAAGGGGAGCGCGCGATGCAGGAGCGCGCCGGTGTGCGGGAGCAGATCGAGCCGATCGGGCATCGCATCCTCCGCGACCACATGCCGGACCAGCATCGCGCGTTCTTCGAGATGCTTCCGACGCTGTTCATCGGGCTCCTCGACGCCGAGCGGCGACCGTGGGCATCTGTGATCGGCGGCCCACCCGGATTCGTGAAATCCCCCGATCCGCGCACGCTGGTGGTCGCCGGGCTCCCTGCGCTCGGCGACCCGGCGCGCTCCCTTGTCGCGGCCGATCAGCCCATTGGAATCCTCGGCATTCAACCCGCTACGCGCCGCCGCAACCGAGCCAATGGAACCATCCGCGAAGCGGACGGCGCCGGCTTCGTGGTTTCGGTGAACCAGAGCTTCGGCAATTGCCCGAAGTACATCCAGGCACGGAGCCCGGAGCCGGCCATCGTGGGCGGCGAAGCACCCGTTGCGTGGGCAGAAGGAGCCCGACTCGGAGAGCAGGCATGCGCAATCATCAGCGCCGCGGACACCTTCTTCGTCGCCAGCGCCTCGCGGCTGGCCGCACCCGACGACCCTGTCGAGGGGGTGGACGTCTCGCACCGCGGTGGCAAGCCCGGCTTCGTCCGCGTGCGCCACGATGCGGACGGGACGGAGCTGTCGTGGCCTGACTTCAGCGGGAACAATCTCTATAACACGTTGGGAAACCTCTCGACGCACCCGCGAGCGGGGCTGCTCTTCGTCGACTTCGCGAACGGGACGCTCCTCAGCTTGACGTGCGACAGAGCGGTGATCGATTGGGACGGCGCCGAGGTGCGCGGCTTCGAGGGCGCCGAGCGGCTCGTGAAGGTCCGCTTGGTGGGCGGCGCTCGCATCGGCAATGGTCTTCCGCTCCGTTGGTCGACTCCCGAGCAGGCGCGGGAGCTCGCGAAGACGGGCGCGTGGTGAAGCTCCGCGTCGCTACGGCCGGAGCGCAGCGAGAAACCGCAGCGCTCTTATTCCCGGCATGAAGAAGTAGTCGCCGCCGCGCATCGTCACGAACCGCGGCAGCGCGGGCACGGTGCGGCGGAGCGGGTACGCCGGGATGGTGAAGGGAGACGTCTGCGACGCGTAGGCGCCGCGACCATCGCCGAAGTAGTGGGGTGCGCGCGGGCCGGCCACGGGATCGTCTTCACCGTGCATGCCATTGAAGCAGGTGCTCGTGAGCCAGAGGTTCTGCACGAACTCGAATTGGCGGCGGATGCTGGTGCCGACGGTGATGAACACCAGACCGCGGCGCTTTCCGTCGTCGACGAAGAGATCCGCAGGCGGCCTTCCGTAGACCCGCCCGCGGCGATGGAGGCGGTGGCGTGCGACGACGGCCAGCGAGGTCTCCGGATCTTCGCCGAGGTCGTCGCGAGGATTGGCGCGGCGGATGTGCGCGCCGAACGGACATCGATAGCCGTGGCGATCGGCAGCGAAGCTGATGCCGGGCGTGTCGCGCGTCGGCGGGGGGCCCTCTTCCTCGGGGTAGTCGACGACGGAGGAGCCATTCATCCAGCGGCCGACCATCTTGGCCGCCAACCAGTGCGGCGTCTTGCCCAGCTCTTCGGCTCGAGCGCGAATGGCGTTCCAGAAGCCGGCGACGTCTTGCTCGAGCTTCCGCAGGACGACGTACGTGCCATTGGCGCCGAGGTCCTTCTCGTCGGGCGTGATGAAGTCGAAGAGCAGATTCTCTTTGTCGAGCCTTCGCGAGACCGACGGGCCGATCGTTCGGAAGCCATAACCATTGCGCTGCCCGAGGACCACCTCACCGCTGGGCACCGCCTTGCCCGGGTCTTTGCCGGGGGTGCCGTCCTCTGGCTGGCCGCGGCCCTGCCCAGATCGGCCGATCGTGGGCTGCACGAGACCGTCGCGAAAGCCGAAGTGCTCGCGGATCTGGGTCTTGTCGGCGAAGGCGAAGGTCGACTGGGATGCCCGACGCCACAGGCCCGCATCGCGTGCTTCACGGCTCAGGGCGCGGACCTCGCGCGCCAGGGCGGCGGTCGATTTGGCGTAGACGAAGAGTGCAATGTGGATCTCTCGTTTTCCGCCGTACTCCCACGTCGAGCATTGTCTGGGATCGTCGCCGAGGACGTGCGCGCGCGTCGCCATGCCGTCTTGGAACTCGAGGGGGAACGTCGCGAGCACCTCTTCGGGGAGCCCGAGGGCGCGCAGGCCACACGACGTGAAAGCGATCTGAAGCCGAACCTCGCTGTCGGCGATCGGCCCGGCCGTCGTGACGCGATCTGCCATCCTCCCCAGCCAGGCGCGCGCGCGCGCGGCGTCCTCCACCACGAGGAACTGGTAACTCGCGGCGACGTGAGCGTTGTTGTGCCCCGAATAGGCGAGCCGCTGCACGTCCCGCGGCTCTTCGGGCAGGGGTTTGCGCGCCGGACCGGCGTCCTCGTCCTCGCTCGCACCAAGCGTCAGATCAGGCGTAGCCACGCGCGAAGCTCCTTGTCACCGAGCGGCTGGGTCAGTCCCTCGCGAAGCGCTGCGTTGTCGTTCACGTTCTGGACGCTCAGGTTGGGATACGCGGCGTACCAGAGGTGCGTGTAGTGCTGGCGGGTGCGTGTCCAGCGCTTGAACCACTCTTCATCGCGGGCACCATTGCCGCCGAATCGGTCCGTCGTCGTGGGAAAGTCCTCTGTATTGGACCAGACGGCGGTGAGCCAGAAGGGCAGCTTGTCCACGAACTCCCCCAGGTACGACTCCCAGCTGCCGTCGTAGTTGCTGAAGAACAGTAGGCGCCTGCCGCCGTCGATCGGGATCCAGCGCGCGCAATGAATGCTGTCGATCGAGCCGAGCTTGCCGCGGACGTAGAGCATCGCCGCGAGGAGGCGCACCGCGGTGAGGATGATCCACAGAACGAGCGGGCGGCCGGGCGTCTTCTTGACGATTGCGACGTGCGTCAGCGCGTTCTGGGTTTGCCGGTCCTCGCTCCAGAAGATCTCGCGCATCCGCCGGTCGGGCTCGCGAATCACGAGGCCTCGCTTCTTGTCACTCTCGGCGCGCTCGACCTGCTCGATGCCGCGGACCCACCGGCCGAACGCGACGTAGCCGGCGAGGACGAGCAAGACGAGCCCCAGGAAGGTGCCGCCCCACGTCGCGAAAGCTGCCGAGGCGCGAATATCGAGCGCGAGCACCAAGAGGATCGCCGAGAAGCCCGAGATGCCGATCAGGAGAGCGAGGATCACCAATCCGAACGAGAGCCAGCTCGGCAGCTCGCGGGGGTACGAGCCGCGTTCGAGGTGCTCGTGGTGCGCGTCGATGTGGCGCTTGATGGCGTCGCGGATCTCGATTGGCGTGCCGGCGAGCCCCCCGCGCCGCGTCTCGGCGTCGACGAACGTGCCGATCGCCTTCTTGAGCGCCATGTCGTTCTTGATCATGGCGACCGGCAGGTTCGGGTGCCCTCGATACGGCGTTATCCCCGATACCGCGTGCTTGCGAAGGAATCGTTTGCGCTTCGCGTGGTCAGGGCACGCGGGGTAGCCGTCGCAGAAGTCGAACATCCGGTCGAGCTCGGGCCCGAGGAACGCGGCGAGATCGCCGAGATGCTCGTCTTCTTCACCGTCGTGGTTGCTCTCGAATGCGAGCAGCGCCCCGAAGCCGTGCTCGGAAGGGAGGAGGACGAACCGGGCGTAGTGAATGGTGCCCGTCGAGGCCAGCCCCTTGAAGAGCTTCGAGCCTCGATCGCGGCCGATCCGGGTGAGGCAGTCGTCGAGCGCTTTCTCGCGGCCCGCCTGGACGGGGATGACGATCGTGGTCGTCGACGGGTGACCGACGGCGATCACGCGAAGGCTCCCGGGAACGAGGTCCGCACGCAGTCGGCGGGCGACGCGACTCCCTGGGCGTCGAAGTAGCGTAGCGCTATGGCTCTGTCGTCCTCACCCGCAGCGCCGCCCAGGAGCTCGCCGCGCCGGTAGCGGGCGCATGCCGCGATGTACCGGAGACCCGACCGCTCGAGGCCGTCGACGGCGCGGCGCACGTGCTCGAGCGCTCTCGCCTTGTCGCCGGCGACGAGGGCCGCTCCGCCGAGGACCTTGTGACCCATCGCGATCGCGTAGCCCGGCTTCTCCTGGAGCAGCGATTCGCCGATGCGTCGCGCCGTATCGGCGAAGCCGCCCCGCCGACCTCCGGCGGCGGCGAGGGCACACAGCGCGTGCTCGTAGCGAGAGAAGATCCGAATCATCTCGATCTCGAAGAGCATCGCGCTCCGCATGCCGCCTTCGTCGGCTTCGATCCTGGCGAGGGCACGCCGGCCCTCGCCATCATAGCGATCCAGGGTGACCGTCGCCATCAGAGCGCCCCAGCGCCCCGTGGTGTAGGCGCCGTCATAGTGCTCCACGTAGCCCTCTACCGCGCGGCGTCCCAGCTCCGGCGTTCCGCCGACGATCGCGGCGATGACCCGCGGATAGATGGTGTTCTTGAGCGCGTATTCGTCGCTCCGCTCGGACGCCTCGGCCACCACGGGACCGACCTTGGCGGCGGCCGCACGAAGCTCGCCGAGGAAGATGAGCGCGTTGATGGCCTGGAACCGTGACGTCGTCGTCTCCCAGAAGACGCCCAGGCAGCGCTCCTTGAGGAGCGCCTCTGCCTCTTCGAAAGAGCCGAGCGCGGCGCGCCACTCGCCCATGAAGAATCTGACATTACCGTCAGCAAGCTTCGGCAGCGCGAGGGTGTAGGCGTCGTCGACGCCCGATGCGACCTCGCGTGCGGCCCGGAGAAACCGCTCGGCGCGCCCGCGTCCGGCGGTGCCCGCGGCCGACGCCTGGGCCGCAGCGAGGCAGAGGGCCCGGCAGATCCGCATCGGCTCGCCTGCCTGCAGCGCGACCTCGAGGTTTTGGTAGCCGAGCGCGGCGCCCCGCAAGACGTCGAACATCGAGAGCCCGAGGGCGGTTCCGTAGGTGACGTCGGCGCGAGCCCGCGCGAGCGCGCCGGCTCGCTCCGACGAGAAGCGCGCACGGATCGCGGCAGCGGCCGGAATCCGCGCGGACAGCGACGCGTCGAGCTTGGTCCTCCTTGCGAGGAGGAGGAGCGTCGCCGCGCCGCGCGAGCTGGGGAAGCGAAGCCCGACGTGCGACAGGACCTCGCGCAGGACGGTGACGCCCTCGTCGCCACGGCCGCTCTTGAGCAAGTGCTCTGCCGCGAGCCGCAAGAGGTCGGTCCGAACGGCTTCCACGTCGGGACCGAGCGCCCTCGCGGCAGCGAGATAGGCCCGGCCTGCTTCGGCTCCGCGGCCGCCGTTCGAGAGCGCGTCGGCGTGGCGGCGATGCAATGAAGACGATGCGCGCGGGCCGTCGATGCGAACGACTTCGGCGTAGAGCGCGGCGGCTCGAAGGAACGCGAGGCTCTTTTCGGCCGACGCGGCGGCGGCGAGCGCGTGCTCACGGCCCCGGACGGTGTCGCCGCTCGCGAAGAGGTGCCGCGCGAGCGCCTCTTCGTCGCTTCCCGGCGAGGCGGCGAGCGCGGCAGCGAGCGCGGCGTGCCGGGCTCGCTCGACCTCGGCCGTCAAGCTGCCCGCCACGGTCTCACGGATGCGATCGTGGGCGGTGTGGACGAGGCTCATGCCGTCCCGCTGCAGCGTGGTGGCGAGGCGCGCCGCGCGGAGCGCGCCGAGGTGGGCGACCTCGTGCTCGAGGCCCGCGGCGCGAAGCGCGAGCTCGACGTCGAGCGGGCCGCCCGCGACGGAGAGGAGCTCGAGGAGCTCGCGAGCGCCTTGCGAGAGGCCGCGAACGCGCGCCATGAGGGCGTCCTCGATCGTGGCTACAGCGGGCGCTCGCGCGGCTTGTCGTTCGAGATCGGAATCGGTGTGCTCGACGAGCTCACCCAAGAAGAACGGATGCCCGCCCGAGGCGGTCGCGATGGCGCGAGCGATGTCGGCCGACGGCCGACCTCTCGCGCGGAGCAGCTCGAAGGCGACGTCGAAAGCTTCGCGCTCGTCGAGCTCTGCGAGATCGATCGTGAGCGTCTCCGGACCGGCGGCGCCGGTCGCGCGGAGCCTGTCGAGAGCGGCGAGCATGTCGGTGCGTTCGGAGAGCTCTCTGCGATAAGCGAGGACGAGCAGCATCGGCGGAGGATCAGGCGGAGATAGGAGGTGCTCGAGCAGACGCGCGCTGTCGGTGTCGCCCCAATGGAGGTCGTCCATCACGACGACGAGACGGCGCCCTGCGCCGAGCCGTCGAAGCACGCTGCGGAAGGCTTCGAACGCACGGCGCCGGAGCACGTGAGGCGCGAGCGAAGAGTCGGGCGATTTCTCCAGCCCGAATCGCTCGGTCGCGACGCGCAGCACGGGGAAGACGAGAGCGAGCGCGTCGCCGCTGCTTCCGAGGATCGACGCCGCCTCACCAGCGGGAAGCTTGAGCAGCTGGCGCGTGAGCCCGTCGACCAAGGGGTCGAAAGCCTTGAACGGTACGCTCTCGCGCTCGTACGAGCGCCCGGAGAGGACGAGCGTGTCTTGTCGTTTGTCGGCGGACGCGACGAAGCGCGCGATGAGCGACGACTTTCCCATCCCGCTCGGTCCCGAAACATGGACCACCGTCGTGGGCGTCGCGCCGGTCGGCGATGTCCGCTCCAGTGCGTCGCCGATCGCCGCGAGCTCGCGAGCGCGACCCTCGAAGAGGGCGGCCTGTCCGGTGTCGCGGGCGCGCGGCCGCCGGGTCGCGCGCGGGCGGAACCCCGAGACCGCCACCATCTCTGCCGTCGTTGGTCGGTCGGCGGGGCTGACGGACAGAAGCCGCATGATCAGATCGTCGAGATCGTCGGGGACGCCGGTGCGGAGCTCGGACGGTCGCGGCGGCAAGCGCGATTGTTTGGCGACGAGCACCGGCATCGCGCTGCCGTCGAACGGAAGCTCGCCGGTGATCGCCTCGTAGAGCATCGCGCCGACCGCGTAGCTGTCGGTCGCCGGCGTGAGGCTCAGCGTGAGCGCCTGCTCGGGCGACATGTACGTGGGCGTTCCGCGCGGACGATCGCGTCCGGGGATGTCGCCGCCGGCCACGTCCGCCGGCGAAAGCGCCGTGGACTGGGCGATCCCGAAGTCGAGGATCATCACGCGCCCGCCCGGCGTCACGAGGACGTTCGAAGGCTTGATGTCGCAATGGAGCATCCCCGCTGCATGAATCGCAGCGAGCCCGTCGCCCAGCTGGCCGACGAGATCGTAGAGCCGCCTCATGTCTTGCACCGGCGATGGAGGCCGCTCCGCGGGCACGGCCGGGAGCACCAACCCTCCCAGCGGAGCATTCGATCTCGGCACCGGCTTGCGCAGCGTCTGCGAACCGGCGGCGGCGGTCCGTGGATCGAGCGAGATCTTGATGGTCTCGCGCCCGCTGTTCGTCGTGTCCGAGAACGACACGCTCGAGGTGGTGCCAGTGAGCGTCGGCGCCTCCCAGACGTGGTTGGTGAACGGCAAGCCGAGCACGAGGTCCATCGTGAAGAACCAATGGGCGCCCGAGCGGACGAGGTCGTGACAGGCGACGACGTTCGGATGAGAGAACTCGGCGACGCGGCGGAACTCTTCTTTGAGCTGGAAGATCCCGGCGGGGCTCACGCGATCGAGCGTCTTGAGCGCGAGGACGGTCCCGCGCGTGGTGTCGCGCGCGCGGTAGACGACGCCCATCCCGCCGGAACCGATGCAGGCTTCGAGCTCGTATCGCTCCGTCCCCGAAAAGGTCTCGTCAAGCCGAGGTGTTCCCACCGATCCCCGCGCCGCGAGGCTATCACGACGATGGTGGCGTCCGCGGGTGTGAATTCGCTACGCTCGCCGCCCGTGGGGGGAACCTTCCGGCCGCTCACCGCGCTCCAGCGGCACGCTGCGTACTTCGATCCCGATGGGACCGGGTTCGTGACCATCGGGAACACGTCGAAGCAGATTCAGGCGCTCGGGGTCGGGAAGCTCCTGACCTTTCTTCTCACCTTCCTCATCCACGCAGCGCTCGTTCCTCTCACGGGCTTCAATTTTCGGTTCCGGATCGACATCCGGCGGATCGACGACGGCATTCACCGCGGCGACACCGGGGTCTTCGGGGGCGACGGTGAGGTTCGCTACGACGTCTTCGAAGAGCTCTTCGCCTTCGCCGTCGGTCCCGACCGAGCAAAGGACGAAACCGCCGAGATCACGAGAGACGACCTCTTCAAGTTCATGCTCCGCGACGAGCCGTTCTCGATACCGGCGCTCTTCTCGTGGGCCGAAGCGACGCTCCTCTTGTGCGTCGCGCGCACAGGCACGATCGACAAGGACGGCAAGCAGCACCACGTCATCACCAAGCGCCGGCTGCGTCGCTTCTACGAGGGGCGCCTGTTCCCGGTCATCGCTCGGTACCGAGCCGCGCGAGGGATCTGACGGTCAGTTGCAGGTGACGTCGTTGAAGCACTCGAGGAACGCGTCGAAGAGGTCCTCGCCGCCGGGAAAGGCGAGCGCACATCGGTCGAAGCAGCTCGTCCCCGGGTTGCAACCTTGGTCGTCGATGCAGATGTAGATGAGCGCGGTGCAGGAGTCGCTCATGGCGCAGGCGGTCACCTCGGCGCAGCATGCCGCATAGAGGTCGTCGGCGCAGCTGGGCGGCGTCGGGACGATCCCGCCGCACTCGGGCTCGGGGACGCCGCACTCTTGCCAGCAATTGGCGTCGCGGCAGATCTTCGCGGCGGAGTTGGTCCAGGTGCCGGGGTTCTGTGCTGCGGCCGACGCAGAGAGACAGCAGTGCTCGTCTTGGCAAGCGGTGCAGGCGGGAGCGGGTTGGACGAGCCCCGAGACCACACAGGCTCCACCGCCGGCGCCGCCTTCTCCGCTGCCGGTCGTGCCGCCGCCTGCTCCGCCTGCGCTCGCGGTCGATGCGTCCGACGAGGTCGACGACGTAGCGGACTCTCCGCCGGAGCCGCTCGCGTCGTCGCCGCAGGCCGAGAAGATGCCCAGGACCGCGAAGAGACCCGCTGCCGGAAGGCCGAGCACACGCTTCATGCTGCCTCCATCCTCACGCGGCGCTCACAAGCCAACTCAAAGCTTCTCATTCGACGATGAACAGGTTCTCCTCGCCCGCGTCGTCGTCGCTGCCGACGACCGCACGGCCGTCGGGCAGGATGATGAGGCCTTCGGCCTTCTTCACGGCGGATGGCAGCTTTCGACGGCCGACGACGACGAGCGGCTGGCCGGGTACGAGCGGGAGGTCGATCCGCAAGATCTCGCGAGACTGGTCGCTGAGGGCGAAGAGCCGCCCGTCTCGCGTCGCGCTGATGTCGCTCACGTCCCCCATCTCGCCCTCGAGCGACCAAGATGCCCGTGCGAAGAACGTCGCGTCCGCGGCGAACGTGAAGACCTTCGGGTTGAGGAGGTCGGCCGTCACGCCTTCGGGGCCGCTCCCTTTCGGCGCGAACTCCACGAGCATCGGAGGATCCTTCTCCTTTGCGACGAGGACGCGCCCGTTCTCGAGGAGGATCAGGCCTTCGCCGCGCGAGTTCTTCTTCTTGCCCCAGCCCGGCACGAGCGTCTCGTCGTCGACCTCGAGGTCGATCCGCCCGAGCAGCCGATCGAGCGGCGCTGCGAAGCCGATCACGCCACCCGGCGTCTCTTCCAAGACGAAGACGTTTCCCGCCCCGTCGGTGGTGACCGCCTCCCACTGCGAGGCTCCCTTCTCGCCGAGGAGCTTTCCGAGCTTCGCATAGGGCTTGCCGAGCTTCTTCGCGTTCGGGCGGGCGACCGGGGCGATCGCGAGGTTGTAGCTGCTGTCTGCAATGGCGAGCACCTCGGGTCCTTCATCGCCTTCGCGCACTGCGAGGCCCGACATCTCCTCGAGCTCGACAACGAATGACCGTACGACCTTCAGCTCTTCGGACATGATCACCTCTCCCCCAGCCAGCCGATTTCGCGCGCCGTCATCGGACCCACGACGAGCTCTTCGATGTTGCGCGGAAGCGCGGCTCGCCCCGGTGCGAGCGCGCGCGTTCCGGCCATGAGCTCCGCGTGCGATTGCGGAAACGCCGGCGTCTTCTCGGGATCGGCGAGGCCGTCCGGGACGAGTGGCGTACGGTCGGCACCGTATTTGTCGGTCGCCCCGAGCGTGTGAAAGAGCTCATGGGTCGCGACGAACAGCGTGAAGTCGACCGAGTACGCGTCGATCTCGCACGACACGACGCCGATGCGTCCACCGTCTTGGCTCGCTCCCTCGATCATCTTGGGCTGCTCCGAGCGCAGCGGCTTCGCCACGATGTAGATGGTCGAGTCGTAGCGTCCGGCATCGATGCGCGCGGCTTCGTTGACGCGGGACGTGAACCCCCGCAGGTCGTACGCGTAGCGCGCAGCCGAGATGAGCCCGCCGTCCCGGGGCGGCTTCGGTGCTTCGATCGCGAGCGGCACGGGGCCGATCACGTCCACGAGGAGGGGGAGCGGCCCGTCGGTCCTGTAGCGCCGCATCTCTTCGGCGATCCGGTTCTCGAGCGCGACCTTGCGCGACGCGAGGCGCGACGCGACGTCCTCCTCGAGCGGCTCGGTCGCGACCACGACGTACGCGACGGTCAGGGGCCTCTGCCACTCGTTGCGTCGGGACCGGCTCGTCGTGTCGCGCCACGCGTAGCCGAGGACGCCGACGAGGATCAAAAGCAGGATCGAGACGCGCGCGTAGAAGAAGGTGCGCGAAGGCTTGTCCTCGTCTTCGGCGCGGCCCTGGCCCACGCGACAAGACTAATCCAGACTAGCCGCTGACGCCTTTGATGCGCTCGGTGTCGGCGCCGACGGCGGCGAGCTTGCGCTCCATGTGCTCGTAGCCGCGGTCGAGGTGGTACACCCGCAGCACCTCGGTCTCACCTTCGGCCACGAGGCCTGCGATGACGAGTGAGGCGCTCGCACGCAGATCGGTGGCCATCACCTGTGCGCCTTGCAGCTCTGCCGGGCCGCGGACGACGGCGTGGTTGCCGTCCGCCTCGATGTCGGCGCCCATGCGCACGAGCTCGGGCACGTGCATGAAGCGGTTCTCGAAGATCGTCTCTTTGATCGTCGACGTGCCCTCGGCGATCGTCGCGAGCACCATGAGCTGGGCCTGCATGTCGGTGGGGAAGCCCGGATGGGGCTCGGTCGTGAGCCGAATGGGCTTGAGCGGACCCGTGCGGCGGATCCGCGCGGCCGTGCCCTCTCTGCCGATCTCCACGCCCATCCGCTTCAGGGCGGAGCACGTCGCTTCCATGTCCTCGAGGGGGCAGCCCTCGAGCAAGACGTCACCCCCGGCGGCGGCCGCGGCCACCATGTACGTTCCCGCCTCGATCCGGTCGGCGATGATGGCGTGATCGAAGGGCGCGAGCTCGTCCCGCCCCTCGATCTCGATCACGTCGGTGCCGGCACCGGTGACGCTCGCGCCCATCTTGTTGAGCACCCGCCCGAGCTCCTCGACCTCGGGCTCGCGCGCCGCGTTGACGAGCCGCGTGCGGCCTTTGGCGAGCGCAGCGGCCATCATCAGGTTCTCGGTCCCGGTGACCGTCGGCATGTCGAAGACGATCTCGTCGCCGCGCAGCCGCGGCGCGGTCGCGAGGATGTACCCGCGCTCGAGGCGGATCGTTGCCCCGAGCTTCTCGAGCCCCTTCAGGTGTTGGTCGACGGGCCGCGAGCCGATCTGGCAACCGCCGGGGAGGGACACCTTTGCGCGGCCGAACCGCGCGACGAGCGGGCCCAGGACCATGACGCTCGCCCGCATCTGCTTGACGAGCTCGTAGGGAGCTTCGGGTCTGACCTGCGAGCCCGCGTCGATGCGGACGGTCGGTGGCGAGCTCTCTACCGAGCGGCCGAGGAAGCGCAAGAGCGCGGCCGTCGTCTCGATGTCGCGAAGCGCCGGCACGTTCCGGAGCAAGCTCTCTCCGTCGGAGAGGAGGGTCGCGCACAGGATGGGGAGCGCAGCGTTCTTGGCGCCGCTGACGTGGATCGTCCCCGAGAGCTTCTTTTTCCCGCGGATGCGGATCGCGTCCATGCCCCTCCTCCGTAGCAGGGGTTGCCAAAAGGAACCAACAATCCTTGGACGCTGGTAAGGTTGGCCCCACTCGATGCAAAGACTCTTTCCTTCTGCCCTGCTCCGCGCGCTCGTTCCGAGCCTCGTGGTCCTCGGCTCGTCGGGGAGCGCGTACGCTGACGAGCAGCCCTCGGCGGACCTCCGCGGCACGTATGCGCCGCTCCACCACGAGGCGGGGATGGGGATGGAGTCGGTGAAGTCTCCGGGCACCGGAGAAATGACTGCTTCGGTACGCCTGTCGTACGCGTTTCGGCCGGTGGTCCTCCGGCGCAGCCCTACACCCGGCGAGACCGAGGCCGAGGACAGCGGCATCCTGCACTCGATCATCGAGCACCAGTTCACCGGAGACTTCATGGTCTCGGTCGGCCTCGTCGAGCGCGTCACGCTCGGCGTGGACCTGCCTGTCGTCCTGGGCCAGACCGGCGACGAGATAGGTCTGGAGGATCCCGCTGCAGACTTCGTCGGGACCGAGCCTCCGCCGCTCACCGCGATCGGCGACATCGGTCTCCGTGCAAAGGTCACGATCGTGCAGCCGGACGTCGACGATCTCGGTTTGTCGACGGGCTTCGGGCTCGCGGTCGACGACCGCTTCACCGCGCCCACGGGCGACGAGCGCAGCTTCATCGGTGAGGGAGGGATCGCGAACGAAGCGCGGATCATCGGCGAGCTGGCATATGGTCCGATCTGGGGCAGCCTTCGAGCGGGCGTGAAGGTGCGCGGCGACACCGGCCACTACGCCTGCGATCCGGAGCTGCCCGAGGATCAGTGCGTCACGAGGTTCGGGCACGAGCTGCCGCTGGGACTCGGGCTGGCGCTGCGGCCCCAGGCCCTCGGCGTCGACCCCGACGGCATCGTGACGATCTTCGCAGAGACGCGCGCCTACTTGCCGATCGATCCCGTCCGCCCGACCGAGAGCACCGCGCCGGCGGGCTGGTTTGCGAGCCTCGCGGGCCGCTTCGCGTTCGGCGACGTCGCGCTTCTCGCCGGGGTCGAGCTCGGGCTCCTCGACGGCGTCGGCAACGCGCCCTTCCGCGGGACGCTCGGGGTGAGCGTCGCACCGCGCGCGCCGGATCAGGATCGCGACGGCTTCCCCGACGAAGAAGACAAGTGCCCGACGTTCGCCGAGGACCGCGACACCTTCGAGGACACCGACGGCTGCCCCGAGATGGACAACGACGGCGACGGCGTCCCCGACGCGCTCGACAAGTGCCCGGCGGCGCCCGGCAAGGGCGGTGACGACGGCGACGGTTGCCCCGAGGCGTAGCGGCGCGCCCCGAGGATTTCCCCCTAGCGACGCGCGCGCGCGCGCTGATATGGCCCTGTCTCAAGATCGGGCGGTCGTGGTCCGCACGATGCAAGGCCCCTCACCAGGGTCATGCGCATCAAACTCCGCAATCGAACCACCTCGCGAATCACTCCCGTTGCCACGAGCTTCGCCCTCGGCCTAGGCCTGTTCGGTTGCTCCTCCGAAATGGTCGAGCCTCGCGAACCGGGCGAGCAGGCGCGCGTCGAGACGCCCGCCATGAAGACGCAAGGCTCCGCACTCACGATGCCGCCGCGGCAAGCGGTGCAGCCCGCGGGTGCTACGACGCAGAGGACCCCGCCTTCCACCGAGCCGGCTCGCGACCCGTTCGTCGTCGAACGCCTCGATGAAATGGGCGCGTTCCTGCGCGACCAGAAGAACTTCCACGTTCGAGCAGACGTCTCCACCGACGAGATCCTCGAGACCGGCCAGAAGGCTCAGCTGATGGCCAAGGTCGATCTGTGGGCCTCACGACCGAACCGCCTGCGCGCCAAGATGGTCTCGGACCGAAAGGAACGCGAGCTCTTCTACGACGGCAAGTCGTTCACGCTGTGGGGACCGCGAGCCGGCTACTACGCGACCGCCGCCGCACCACCGACGCTCCCGGAGCTCATGACGGTGCTCTCGCAGCAGTACGACATCGAAGCGCCGTTCGTGAACCTCTTCTATTGGGGGACACCCATGGGAGGGCTCGTGGCGGTCGAGCGAGCGCAGAACATCGGGCCGGCCACCGTCGGGAACGTCCCCTGCGATCACTTCGCGCTCCATCAATCCGACGTCGACTGGCAGATCTGGATCGAGCGTGGGGCAAAGCCACTGCCGCGCAAGCTGGTGATAATGACGATGACGGAGCCCGAGCAGCCGCAGCACGAGGTCACCTACGAGTGGACGCTCGACAAGAAGATGCCCGAGGCGTTCTTTAGCTTCACGCCGCCAAAGGGCGCGCACCGCATCGACTTCGCCGACTTCCCGGGCGCCGGCGAAGCCGAGACCAAGAAGCCGTAGGAGAGCTCACATGGTCGTCGATCGAGTCGCCCGAGGATTGAGGACGCTCAGCGGGGGACGCGCACGACGCAGCGAAACCCGAGGTGACTGGTCGACGTGTCGATCGGCTGCGCCATGCGCGCGGCCGGTCGATAGCGCTTGCAATAGTTCGGCGCGCAGAGGTGCGAGCCGCCCTTCATCACCTTGGTCGGGATCGTGACGCCCGGCGATCGGGGATCGATGCTCGCCTCGCGCTCGGCGCCACGCGGATCGATCTGCCCGCAGCAGCCCTGCGGCTTGTCGTGATGGGGCTGGTAGTAGTCCGAGGTCCACTCCCAGACGTTGCCGATCATGTCGAACAGTCCATAGCCGTTCGCAGGAAAGATCCCGACGGGCGAGGTCCATTCGTACTTCTTGTGCTTCCGCTTCTTGTACGGAAACTCGCCTTGCCACGTGTTGGCCATGATCCGTCCGCCGGGGGCGAGCTCGCTGCCCCACGCGAACTCCATCCCCTCGAGCCCGCCGCGCGCGGCGAGCTCCCATTCGGCTTCCGTCGGCAGCTCCTTCTTTGCCCAGGTGGCGTAGGCGAGCACGTCCTCGTAGGCGACGTGCACGACCGGATGGTCGGAGAGACCTTTGAGCGAGCTGTTGGGGCCCTGCGGCCGGCGCCAGCAGGCGCCAGGGACGTACGCCCACCAGTTGTAATGGCTCCGCATGTCGACGATGCCGCGCGGACTCTGAAACACCACCGAGGAGGGAACGAGCATCTCCGGTTTGGCACCGGGGTAGTCCTCTGCGCGTGCCGGCCTCTCCGCCGACGTGACGTAGCCCGTCTCTTCGACGAATTGCCGAAACTCGCGGTTCGTCACCGGGTGCCGATCGATCCAGAACCCGGTGACCGTCACGTCGTGCGAGGGCGCTTCTTCCGGATAATGGTCGTCCGAGCCCATTCGAAAGGTTCGCCCGGGGATGAAGCTCATTCCCGGAATCTCGTGCGGCTTCGCCGTCCCGCTGGCCGGCTGCGCTTCGGAGCCCTGGCGGTCGGAGGTCTGCATCGGCGCGCCCCTTCGAAAGCAAGATAGGAGCCATCAAAAGGGTGCGAGATTCGCTGCCCGACGCAGCGAAATGCGCGATCGCACGTGCCGCGCCTGAGGCAGATGTCCTGCGCGCACGAAGTCGTGCGCGAGCTTTCTCGGGCCGTCCGCGCGCCCATGGCCCTGGACTTGCTCGGTCGGCATCAGGCATAGGACGCGCTCGCGTCAATCGGGGAGGAGCGATGACGGCTGCGAAATGGGTGATGCTTGCGGTCCAGGCGAGCATCTTCCTCACGGTCGTCGCATTGGGGCTCCGCGCACGGTTCCGTGACGCGACGTCGCTGTTTCGCAGGCCTGCTGCGCTCTCGAGAGCCCTCCTCTCTATGTACGTCGTGATGCCGGCGCTGGCGCTGCTCTTGGCGTTGGCGTTCGACCTGCGTCCCGTCGTGGGCGTCGTGCTCGTTGCGCTGTCGCTGGCGCCAGTCCCCCCGGTGCTGCCGAGGAAGACGGGCAAGGCGGGGGGCGATGCGGTTTACGCCGTGGCGCTGCTCGGGACCGCTGCGCTTCTCTCGGTCGTCCTCATCCCTCTTGGTCTGTGGATGGTTGCTGCCTTCGTCGAGAGCAAGCCGCACGTCGACATGGCGAAGATCGTCAAGACGGTGCTCGTCAGCGTGCTGCTCCCGCTGCTGGTCGGCATGACGGTGAGGTCGCGCTACCCGCGATTCGCGTCGCGGGCAGCGAAGCCGGTCGGGGCGATCGCCACCGTCATGCTCGCGGCGACCGTTCCGCCGCTGTTCTTCGCGTCGCGGCACACCATCCCCGACCTCATCGGCGACGGCACCCTCATCGCGATGGCCGCCTTCGTCGCCGGCGGTCTCACGGCTGGTCACTTCATCGGCGGACCGGATTCCCACGAGCGCACGGTGCTCGCGCTCGCCTCGGGGACGCGCCATCCCGGCGTCGCCATCGGCCTGGGCATGATGAATTTTGCCGATCACAGGCACGTCATGGCCGCGGTGCTCCTCTACGTCGTGGTCGCGGCGGTCGTCGCCGTCCCCTATGTCGCGACACGAAAGGGCCGCCACCCGTTTGCGCGTGACTTGGGTTATCGTTAGTGCACGATGGCCGAAAAACGCACGCAGCGACCGCCCCGATCGATCAAACCCGCGGCGCCTCGTAGAGCACCTTCGCTTCCCAAGGTCCCGCCGGCCCGACGACAGACGATCGAGGTCGACGCGTCGTGGCTGGAGCAAGAGTCGGAGCCCAGCGCAGAGAGCAAGCGCACGCGCGCGCCCGCCTGGCCTGCGGTGCAGCCTCCCCCGCTCAAGGGTGCGGCAGCGCGTCGCGAGACCCTCCAGGTTCGAACCGAGTGGCTCGAGAAGGCTCCCGAGAGTGAGCGCGCGCCGAGCCGGCGAACGCAGCGCCCCGGAGCGCCGAAGCGCAGGCCGCTGCCTCCTCCGTTGCCGCGCGAGGAGCGCTCGACCGATCCCCCGCCCGCGCGCGGAACCACGCGACCGCCGGCGCGCGCGACGAGGCCCCCGGCACGCCCGAGCAAGCCACCGTCGCGAACGACAAAGCCGCCGGCACGGCCGACGCGACCTCCCGCGAAGAAGCGGTAGGCTTCGCGGCGGCGGGCTCGGCCCGCGACCATGGCGGAAGAGCGATCCAACGAGCCCGAAGCCGCGACGAGGCTCTCTCGTCGCCTCGGCCTTTTCGATGCGGTCGTCATCGGTCTCGGCGCGATGGTCGGTGCCGGCGTGTTCGTCGCCGTCGGTCCGGCGGCGAACGCCGCCGGCAACGCGCTCTGGGTTGGACTGATCGTCGCGGCGCTGGTCGCGTACTGCAACGCGACCTCATCCGCTCAGCTCGCCGCGCTGTACCCGCAATCCGGCGGGACCTACGTCTACGGGCGCGAGCGACTCGGTCCGTTTTGGGGCTTCCTCGCCGGCTTCGGGTTCACCATCGGCAAGCTCGCGAGCTGCGCTGCGATGGCGATGACCTTCGCGAGCTACGCAGCCCCCGAGTGGTCGCGACCGCTCGCGATCGGCGCCGTCTTGGCGCTCACTGCCCTGAACCTCTTCGGTATCCAGAAGTCGGCCCGCGCCACGCGCGTCATCGTCGCCGTCGTGATGACCACGCTCCTCGTCGTGATCGCGGCGTTGCTCACGGGGCCGAGCCTGGATGCGACGCGGCTCTGGCCGCTTCACGGCGCGTCGCCGCACGGCGTGCTCCAAGCAGCCGGATTTCTCTTCTTCGCATTCGCGGGGTACGCGCGGCTCGCCACGCTCGGCGAAGAGGTCATCGAGCCTCGTCGAACGATCCCGCGCGCGATTCCCATTGCGTTGGGAATCACGCTCGCGATTTACGCAGGCCTCGCCCTCGTGGTGCTCTCCGCCGTGTCGACGGACGCGCTCGCGGACGCGCCGGCGCCGCTCGTTGCCGCCCTCGACGCCGCGGGGCGTTCCTCGCTGGCTCCTGTCGTCCGGGTGGGCGCCGTCGTCGCGTCGCTCGGCGTTCTCCTTTCGCTCCTCCTGGGTCTGAGCCGGACGATCTTCGCGATGGCTTCGAACGGCGATCTTCCCAGAGGCTTCGCCGTCGTGGACGAGAGGTATCGCGTCCCGCGGCGAGCCGAGATCGCCGTGGGGCTCGTCGTGGTCGGCGCCGTGGCGGTCGCCGATCTTCGAGCGTCGATCGGCTTCAGCTCCTTCGCCGTGCTCGTCTACTACGCGATCACCAACGCCTCGGCGCTCACGCTCGCGCCTCACGAACGTCGGTGGCCACGCTGGATCGCGGGCCTCGGGCTCGTGGGCTGCGCCGTCGTTGCCCTGAGCTTGCCGCTCGAATCCGTGGCGGCCGGCGCCGGGCTCTTCGTCGTGGGCGCAGGTTCGTGGCGCATCGCGCGGCGATAGCACTCACCGTCGAGTGAGCCGCGTGCTATGAGGCCTTCGCCAAGGGTGCAGCGAACGGATCGCTGCAGGACAGGGATGGTCGGGCCGCCATCCGCTCCCGGCCGCAAGCCGGCGGTCGGACGATGGCCACGAAGACTTCATCCACGCGAGAGACGCTCCCCTCCACGCCGCCCGAGGCGTGGGAGCCGCTCCTCCGTTTCGCCCGCTTGGCGGGGCGGCCGCTCGAGAGCTTCCTGCGCATCGAGGCGGCGAGCGGCGTCTTGCTCTTGGTCGCCGCAGCCATCGCGCTCGTGTGGGCGAACTCTCGCTGGGCAGCCAGCTACGAGGCCCTGTGGCACATGCCCGTCGCGATCAAGGTCGGCGGCTTCGCCTTCGAGCGCTCGCTCGAGTGGGTCGTCAACGACGGCTTGATGGTGATCTTCTTTTTCGTCGTCGGGCTCGAGATCCGGCGCGAGATCCATCACGGCGAGCTGTCGGAGTGGCGCCGCGCTGCGCTGCCGGCGGCGGCGGCGCTCGGCGGGATGGTCGTGCCGGCGCTTCTCTATCTCGGCTGGGCGGGTGCGCCCGCGACGCGCTCGGGCTGGGCCGTGCCCATGGCAACCGACATCGCCTTCGCGGTCGGCATTCTGACGGTGCTGGGCCGTCGTGTACCGCCCGCGCTTCGGGTCCTCCTGCTCGCGCTCGCGGTCATCGACGACCTGGGCGCCATCATCGTGATCGCGCTCTTTTATTCGAAGGGCATCGACCCGAGCGGGCTGGCGCTCGCCGGCGCCGGCATCGCGGCGGTGATCGCCATGCAGCGGCTGGGACTGCGAAAGAAGCTGCTCTACGTCGTGCCGGGGGTCGTCACGTGGGCGGGCGTCTACGCAGCAGGGATCCATCCGACGATCGCCGGTGTCGTCCTCGGCCTGATCACTCCGATCCGCGCGTGGCTGGGGCCCGACGGCTTCATGATGGGGCTGCGCAAAGAAATCGAGCACCTCTCGGCGGCCTCCGCCGCGGACCTCTCGTCGGAGTCGCTCGGGGAGACGCTCAAGCACGTCGACGTCGCGCGACGCGAGGCGATGTCACCGGCAGAGAGCCTCATCGCGACGCTCCACCCGTGGGTCGCGTTCGCCATCATGCCAATCTTCGCGCTCGCCAACGCCGGGGTATCGCTCGGAGGCGACTTGTCGGAGCCGGGCGTGTCGGCTGTGGTGGTGGCGGTCACGCTGGGCCTCGTGATCGGCAAGCCGCTCGGCGTGCTCGCCGCCTGTTGGGCGGCGCTCAAGCTGGGCGTAGCGGCGCTCCCGACCGGAATCGGTCGACGCCACCTGGTCATCCTCGGGTTGGTCGCGGGCATCGGCTTCACGATGTCTCTCTTCATCGCGAAGCTCGCCTTCACCGCGCCGGCGCTGCTCACCGCCGCCAAGATCGGGATCCTCGCCGCGAGCGGATGTGCCGCCGTGGTCTCGGTCGTCATGGGGCGCATCTTCTTGAGCGACGCGGCACACGCCGGCGCGGCCAAGAGCGCCGACGAAGCAGAGGCGTCGACCGAGCATTGAAGCGGCGGCTTCAAGGCTCGAAGCAGGCGCCACGCGTGAACCGAACACCGATGCGTTCACCACCCGACGCGGTCTCGACCCCTTGGCGCTCCCGGAGCAATGCGCGCAGCGCGTGAAGGGTGGCCTGGGTGCGCTCTCTCTCGGCGATCTTCGCCGCGCTGGCCCGGCCCGCGCGGCCGTTCGTCTCCGCCGGCTCGACGATGCAGATGCGGACCTCGGGGGCGAGCTTGGTTGCCGCCACCGCGGCGGCGACCTGCGCGAACGCGGTACCGTCGTCGCGCGTGAGATCGACCTCGTCCTCCGGAATCGCTTCGGCGACGAGCGAGAGCTCGGTCTCGAGATCGTCCGAGAGCACGCGCTCCAACGTCTCCACGGTGCTTCGTGCGAGCGGCGCGCCCCAGTGAACCACCCGCACACGCAGAGCATGGGATTCGCCGGTGGCGATTTCGACGCCGAGCATCTCTCCCGCCTCGGCGTGAGGCCAGCGTCTGTCCAGCGTGTCGGCGACCGTCGCATGCGCGTCGACGATCCGGGTTGCGGCTGGTGGCTCCGCCGGTGCCGGTGGAGCCGCCGGAAGGGCAGGGGGCTTCTGCAACGACCGCTCGAGAGCCTCGAACTCGCTGGCGTTCGGCACGGCAAACACATCGACGCGGGGGGTCACCCCGGTGGCCGTCCCGATCTGCTCGGCCAACGACTCTCGTGCAGAGCTCGCCTCGGCAGGCGTGCCGAGAAGGAAAATCACGAGCTCTACCTGTCGTCTGTCGACGCGGAGTCGCGATTCCACGACCCGACCAGGGAGCGCAGCGATTGCCGACTCGATCGCGGCTCTCGACTCGATCTGCCACGCGACCTCGTTGAGGCCGCTCCGCAGAGGGCTGTAGACGGCGGCCAGGAGGGCCACCGGCATCAGCGCACGGAACACAGGTCCTGTCGGGGATCGGAACAGTCGCGCGAGGCCGCGGACGACGGCTCGGGCAATGGCGGCGTCCTTGCCGCGCTCGAGCTCGTCGGACTCCACCTCGCCGAGGTCGACCTGGCCGAAACCTGCCATGGCAAAGACGAGCGTTCCGACGAGCACGATGGCGACGAAGTTGGTGAGGAAGAGCATCGACGCACCTGTCGCCAAGTCCCACGCGCGGGTGCCGATGCCGTAGCCGCTGACGCAGAGCGGCGGGACCAGAGAGATGCCGATGGATGTTCCCGCAGCCGTGGTCGCCACGTCCGAGCTGGGTCGGAGTGCCGCATAGACGCCGGCGATCGCACAGAAGACCGCAGTCCCCAAGTCGAGGACTGTCGGCGTTGCTCGAGCCGCGATCTCCGCGTTGACCTCATGAAAGGGTAGGAGCCTGGTGATCCCCGCGGACAGCGCGGCGACGATGACCACGCTGATGCCTACCCGCAGCGCGCCTCGCACCACGAGATAAGGCGAGCCCACGGCCAGGCCCATCCCGAGCGCAACGATCGGGCCCATGAGAGGCGCGACGAGCATGGCGCCGATGACCACGGCGGTGCTCCCGAGCACGAGCCCGAAGGTGGCGATGCCGGCTGCGACCACGAGCTGCAGCCAGTACCCCGTCACCTCGCGCGGGCTGCGGTGAAGCATCGCCTCGACGATCGCCGGCCGACCCTGCGCTTCGCATCCCAGGAGGCCGGCGAGCTGGTCCTGCAGCGAGGTCAGCGGCCGCGGTAGCTTCATGCTCGCGGCTTAGCACGTCGGCTGGCACTCCCAGAGCTTGGCGTCGTCGAGCACGAGGCGAGTGGCCGCCCGCGGTGTCGGTTCGTTTCGGAGGGGACGAACGTAGGTTCGTTACTTATCGAGTCTCAGATTCTCAGATGAGGTGAGTCACGCACTATTCACCCGCGTGAGCTTCGCCTCGTGCTCGCGACGAGCGGCCGACAGGCACGAAGCGCGCCGGCCTCGGACCGCGCAATCTCGCGTCGTGTTGTTGCAAAGTGCGACGCTGAATCGCATTTTGCGACTCATCGGAGCTCCGGCGTCTTGGAGAAGCGACCCAACCACCGATAGAGCGTTGCCCGATCCATTCCCAGGAGCCGCGCCGCTTCGCGCTTGTTCCCGCCCACGAGCTCGAGGACGGAAAGCGCGTAGCGCTTCTGAACCTCGTCGAGAGTGAGCACTTCGCTCGCGGTCGTCGGCGCCGACGGGAGGGTCGGCTTGTTCGGCGTGACGTCACGTACGCGCTCGGGCAGATCCTCGAGCGAAATCTCATTGAGTGGGGCCAGCGCGACGGCTCGCTCGATGCAGTTCGCGAGCTCTCGCACGTTTCCCGGCCAATCGTACGCAAGAAGCTTCGCCGCCGCGGCTGGAGAGATGCTCTCCACGGGCCGCCTGTGCGTGGCGGCGAACTTCTCGAGAAAGTGTTGGGCAAGGAGGAGGACGTCGTTCGAGCGTGCGCGGAGCGGCGGCAGGGCGATGTGCACGACGTCGATGCGATAAAAGAGGTCTTCTCGGAACCTGCCGTCCCGGACCCTCTCTTCGAGATCCTGATGCGTGGCGGCGATCAGCCGGACATCGACGTCGACCTCGTCGTCGGCACCGACCGGCCGAACGCGACGCTCTTGAATTGCCCGGAGCAGCTTCGGCTGTACGCCGAGCGGGAGCTCCGCGACCTCGTCCAGGAACAGGGTGCCGCCGCGCGCCCGGAAAAAGAGCCCCTCGCGCGCAACGTGTGCGTCGGTGAACGCTCCTTTGCGGTGCCCGAACAGCTCGCTCTCCAGGAGCGCCTCGGGCAGTGCCGCGCAGTTGATGCTCACGAATGGCCCCTCTGCGCGGAGGCTCTGCCGGTGGATGGCGCGCGCGACGAGCTCCTTGCCGGTGCCGCTCTCTCCGGTCACGAGGACCGAGACGTCCGAAGGCGCGGTGCGCCTGGTGATGTCGCGGATGCGCTGGATGGGATCGCTGCTCCCGAGCAGGCCGTCATCGTCGGCGGTGGTCGCTACGGCTCGACGGAGGCGCCGGAGCTCGCCGCAGAGCGCGCGGTGCTCGGCTGCGCGGCGCAGGACGAGCGCGAGGCCGTCGATCTCGAAGGGCTTGGTAACGAAGTCGTACGCGCCGGCGCGGATGGCCTCGACCGCCGTGTCCAAGCTGCCGAAGGCGGTGATCACGACGACGCGAAGATCCGAGCGAACCTCGAGCGCCCTGCGGCAGAGCTCGGCACCGTCGAGGCCCGGCATGCGGAAGTCGGCGACGAGCAGCTCATAGTCCTCTTCTCGGAGTCGCTCGAGCGCCTCGCGAGGATCCGAAGTCCACGCCACCGAGAAGCCGTGCTTGGGGAGCGCCTTCTCGAGCATCTGACCCACGCGCGGCTCGTCATCGACGACCAGGACGGTGGAATTCATGTGTGCCTGCCTTTGGGCAGCCAGACCACGAGCTCGGTCCCGCGGGCGCTCCGTCCGTGGATGTCGATCGCTCCGCCGTGTTCCTCGACGATTCCGAGCGCGACGCTGAGCCCGAGCCTGGTGCCCTTGCCGACTTCTTTGGTGGTGAAGAAAGGCTCGAAGGCATGCCGTCGTACCTCGGCGGACATTCCAACGCCGTCGTCGCGTACAGAGAGGCGCGCCCAATCGCCTGGCATGCCGGGGCGGGATCCGCCCGCGATGTCGATCTCCAGCCGGCCGCCGTCCGGCATCGCCTGAACTGCGTTGGTGACCAGGTTGGAGAGCACCTGCAAGAGCTGTTCGGGGTCACCGTCGACCTCGACGGCTTCGGCCGGCTTGGTCACTTTCACGTCGATCGATGCTCGCGCGTCCGGGCCGACGAACATGCGCGCTGCGCGCTGTGCGGTCTCGGCGAGGTCGATCGCCTCTCGGGAGGTGGGGCGACGGCGAGCGAAGTCGAGGAGCTGCCGCACGATCCTCGTCATGCGATCGGCCTGCTCGCGGATGATGCCAGCGCTCTCGGTCACGTCGGCAGAGCCGGTCGGCTCCTCGGCGATCAGCCGAGCGTGGCTCGAGACCAGTTGGAGCGGCGTCCCGAGCTCGTGCGCGACGCCCGAAGCCAGCTTGCCCACGGTCGCGAGCCGTTCGGTATGGCGAAGGCTCTCGAGTGCCTCGAGCTTTTGGGCGGACTCGCGTGCGAGATCCTCGTGGGCCTTGGCCAGCTTCCCGCTCATCGAGTCGAGCGCACCAGCGAGCTCGCCGATCTCGTCGCGCTGGCGCAGCTTCAGGCGCGCGGAGAAGTCCCCGCTCCCGATCTTTCGCGTCAGCTCGACCAGCCTGCGCACGGGTTGGCCGACGAAGATCACGCCGAGGATCGTCGTGGCCGCGGCGCAGAGGAGTGCGAGGAGCACCGTCGTGGCCGCCGCAGAGAGCAGCGCCCGCCGGGTGTAGGCTTGCTCGCCGCGGAGCGGCTCGGCGAACTCGAGCAGCGCCCGGGGACCGGCGGGAGGCGGTAGTGCCACGTAGGTCGCGAGCGCGTCGACCTCGGAGCCGTTCTCGCTGATGCGCGTGCGCCGCACGAAGCTACCCGGGGCCTTCAAGCTCGAGAGCTCCGGCGCGTCGATGAGCGGCTTCGTCGTCGCCTCGCCGTCGGGGTAGACGAGGCGGATCTGCACCGTCTCCCGCTCGTTGGCCGATGAGACGAACGTCCGCGCGCGCTCCTCTCCTTCGCGCGCCCAAGTTTCGGCGACGAGCGGGCCGAGGACGCGGCCCATCGTCGTAGCGTCGCGGACCACGTCCTCTTCGAACATCGCCAGGTCGCGTCGCAGATGGAACACCGCGTTTGCGCCGAGGACGACCAAGATGACAGCCGCCAGCGCGACGGCGAAGCGGAAAGACAGCCGCATCGGCTGATCTTGGTGAGCTGCGACAGCAGGAGCAAGTGCGGCGAGGGCAGCCGGGGCAGGAATCGACACCCGGCGTTGATTTGTCGCAATTTGCGATGGGGTAGCCCGGAGTCGTTGGATTTCAAACTATGTTCTGGTACGCCTGGCGGATGCGGCGCTCCAGCAAGTTCCTGCTGGCGCTCGTCGCTGGTCTCGGGCTGCTGTCGGTGGTCGCTCACGAGGCGGTGACGGCGACCACACGCGCGTGGTTCGAAAAGGATCTCCGCCTCCGTGCCGGGCTCGCGGTCGGGGCAGCCCGGCAGGCGCTTTCGGCTCGGTGGGAGCGCGGTGATCTGGAGGGGACGCGGACGCTCCTAGCCGACCTGACGCGCGACGAGCGCATCATGGGGGCGGCCGCTTGCGGTGCTCGCGGTAGTCCAGAGGTCTCCTCCGAACATTACCCCGAGCTGCTCTCCTGCTCTGCGCTGTTCGCTCGCGCCGAGCGCGAGGGTTTCGACGCCGAAGGCGTCTACAACGCAACGTCCGAGCTTCCCGGGGGGCCCGTCCACATCAGCGTGGTGTCGATCGGACGATCGGACAAACCTCTGGGAATCGTGCTCCTTCACGATCTCGCCTTCATCGAGCGTCGGGAAGCGACCGCGCGAAACTTCGTGCTCGTAGGCTTCCTCGTTCTGGCGATCGCAGCCTCGATGACGACACTCTTCGCCGCGCGTCTGGCACGCAGACGCTGGCTCCGTGAGCTCGAAGACGCGCTCCGCGGAGAGCCGGACGGAGAGCTCGCTCCGCTCGTTCGCGATCTCCGCGCGCAAGTGAGGGTCCTCGCCGAAGAGCGCGAGGCGGACGCGAGGCTCGTGGGGTGGAGCCCGGACCGTCTTCGCGCGGCGCTCAAAGAGCATCTGGAAGAAGAACGCGTCGTCATCGTTGCCAACCGCGAGCCGTACATCCACGAGCGGCACGAAGACGGCATTCGCGTGATCCATCCCGCCAGCGGGTTGGTCACCGCGCTCGAGCCGGTGATGCGAGCCTGCTCGGGCGTGTGGGTCGCCCATGGCAGCGGGAGCGCCGATCGTGACGTCGTGGACGCGCGTGACCGCGTGCGCGTCCCCCCGGGTGAAGAGTCGTACGTCGTGCGCCGGGTGTGGCTCACCGAAGAAGAAGAGGCTGGTTATTACTACGGGTTCTCGAACGAAGGGCTCTGGCCGCTCTGCCACGTCGCGCATACCCGGCCGGAGTTTCGCACGAAGGATTGGGAGCAGTACCAGCGGGTCAACCAGCGCTTCGCCGCCGCCGTTTGCGATGAGGCCGATGTAGACGATCCGATCGTCCTCGTTCAGGACTACCACTTCGCTCTCGCGCCGAAGCTGATTCGCGAGAAGCTTCCCCGCGCGACGATCCTCACGTTCTGGCACATCCCATGGCCCAACTCCGAGCGGCTCGGGATCTGCCCTTGGAGGAACCAGATCATCGAGGGCCTCCTGGGCTCGAGCATCGTGGGATTCCACACGCGCCAGCACTGCAACAACTTCCTCGACGCGATCGACGCCTTCGTCGAAGCGCGTATCGATCGAGAGAACGACGCGGTCGTACGCGGAGCCCGGCGCACGCTGGTAAGGCCCTATCCGATCTCGATAGAGTGGCCCGTTCGGTGGCTCGCCGACCTGCCGGACGTTCCGTCGTGCAAAAATGAAGTCTTCGAGGAGCTCGGGCTCCCGCCGGATGCGCTCCTCGGCGTCGGCGTCGATCGGCTCGACTACACGAAGGGCGTCGAAGAGCGCCTGCTCGCGGTCGGCGAGCTCTTGGATCGGTACCCCGCCTACCGGGGACGCTTCTCGTTCGTGCAGCTCGCTGCGCCGAGCCGCACGCGCATCGAGCGCTACCGCGAGCTCAATGATCGGGTCGAGCGCATCGCTGTCGAGATCAATGAGAAGTGGGGTACGTCGTCCTACAGGCCGATCATCTTGCGCCGCGCTCATCACGAACCGCCGACGGTGTTCCGCTATCTGCGAGCGGCGAACCTCTGCTACGTGAGCAGCCTTCATGACGGCATGAACCTCGTTGCAAAGGAGTTCGTCGCGGCCCGCTCGGACGAGCAGGGGGTGCTCGTGCTGAGCCGGTTCACCGGGGCCGCACGTGAGCTGACCGAGGCGCTCGTGGTCAACCCGTACGATCTGCGTCAGGCGGGCGACGCGCTCGCCAAGGCACTTGCGATGGGCTCGGAGGAGCAGCGTGAGCGAATGCACTCGATGCGAGCTCGCGTAGCCGACTTCAACGTGTATCGATGGGCCGGTCGCATGCTCGTCGATGCAGCAGAAGTACGGCGGCGCGAGCGGCTGACCGGCAAGCTCTCGTCCATTCCGCCCACGGAGCAGATGCATCCGCGATGAAAGACATCCTGACCGCAGGCAGCATCATCGTGCTGGAGCAGTACGCGCTCTCCAAGGTCGTCGTCGGCTTCGACTTCGACGGTACCCTTGCGCCAATCGTCGACAATCGCCGGGTGGCCGGGATGCGGCGGTCGACGCGCAACCTGCTCGCTACCCTCGCGAAGCTCTATCCGTGCGCGGTCATCTCGGGGCGCGCCCGCGCCGACGTGGAAACGAGGCTCGACGGCGTTCGGCTCCTCGCGGTCGTGGGGAACCACGGCATCGAATCGAGCTTCGTCGACCCGAAGTTCGCGGTCGAGACGGGCGTGCTGTTGCGCCAGATCGCGGGCGAGATCGAGCGGCTGCAAGGGGTCGAGATCGAAGACAAGCGGCACTCGCTCTCGATCCATTATCGTCAAGCGCGCGCGAAGCAGCTCACGCGGGAGCTCATTCGCGACGTGCTCGCCCGGCTTACTCCCAACGCCGGCATTACCGAGGGAAAGTGCGTAATCAACCTGATGCCCGCAGGTGCCCCGAACAAGGGCGACAGTCTGCGCTCGCTCGTCGCGGCGGAGCGGGCCCAAGCAGCCATCTATGTCGGCGACGACGTCACCGACGAGTCGGCTTTTGCGTTGTCCGATCCGCCGGTCTTGGGAATCCGGGTGAGCGAGAGTCACGACTCTGCAGCGAAGTACTTCGTACGCGACCAATTCAAGGTCGATGACCTGCTCACTCGTCTCGTGGCGATTCGGGCGGGCGGGCGTTACCGCGAACGCTGAGCGAGCTACAAGGAGAGCATGCCCGACGAAGAGGCCTCCAGCGAAGCAGCTCCAAGGCCCGCTCCCGGGCGGCTCGCCGCGGTGTATCGGGCCATCGCGGCGGGGACGCCGCAGCTCGACCTTCAGATCTTGGGCCGGGTGCTCTTGCATGCGGCGTTGGTGGGCGCAGCGGCGGGTGTCGTCGGCGCCGCCTTCGTCGGATCGGTGGAGTGGCTCGAGCATTTGATGCTCGGGACGCTGGCCGGCTACGTCCCGCTCTGCGCGGCCGGTGAGTCCTGTCCCAAGTCGGACACCACCTCCGTGCGCGCGTGGCTCTTCGTGCTTTGTCCGGCGGTCGGTGCGTTGCTTGCCGGCATTTTCGCCCACCGTGTCGCGCCCGAGACATTGGGAGGCGGTGCCGATACCACGATCGAAGCATTTCACTCGCGCGGTGGGGCGATGCGCCGGCGTACGGCGCCGATGAAGCTCGTCGCGTCGGTCCTGACGCTCGGTTTCGGTGGCTCGGGCGGCCGCGAGGGCCCGACGATGCAGATGGGGGGCGCGCTCGGTGCGTTCGTCGGTGTCGTCCTCGGCGTAACGGCGCGCGAGCGTCGCCTCCTGCTGGTAGCGGGGATGGCAGCCGGAATTGCCGCGGTCTTCCGTACTCCCCTGGGTGCCGCGCTTCTCGCCGTCGAGGTACTGCACCGCGACGACTTCGAGTCCGATGCGCTCGTCCCCGCCGTCCTGGCGAGCGTCGTCGGATACTCCGTCTTCTCCGTCTTCTTCGAAGAAGGCGTCTTGTTCGCGCACGCGCCGCATTATCCATTCACGATCCGACATTTGCCCCTCTATGTGGGCCTCGCGGTCGCAGTCTCCGCGACCGGCGCAGTCTTCGTGCGGGCGCTCGGCTTCGTCAGGAAGAAAGCCCAGGGTGCGCGCCTGCCGCCGTGGGCCCGACCCGCGTTGGGCGGTCTCGCGGTCGGCGCAATCGCGCTGCCCGGGATTTACCTGCTCGCTCACTGGACCGGGGTTGGTCCAGGACACCGCTTCGGCATCGTCGGGGGTGGCTATGGTGCCGCACAGCTCGCGATTACGCAGGGGACGCTCTTGCCGCCGGGGCTTGCCGGAGCGGGCTTCCTACTGCTCCTGGCCGTGCTGAAGCTGCTCGCGACCGCCTTCACCGTGGGGACGGGAGGAAGCGCTGGCGACTTCGGACCGTCGCTGACGCTGGGCGCGCTCGTAGGAGGGGCCTTCGGGATCGTCGCTCAACGCATCGACCCTTCGGTCGACCCTGGGGCGTTCGCCCTCGTCGGGATGGGCACGCTCTACGGCGGGATCGCACACGTGCCGCTCGCAGCCGTCGTGATGGTGTGCGAGCTCGCCGGAAGCTACGACCTGCTCGTGCCGCTGATGCTCTCGGGCGGAGTAGCGTTCGTTCTCTGCCGCCGTGTGGACCTCTACCACGCGCAGCGAGCGTCGCGGCGCGAGTCGCCGGCCCATGCGGCCGATCTCGATGTGCTTCGCGAAATCAAGATCCGCGATGTGCTCGCGCCGAGCCGTCCGTTCGAGTCGCTCGAACGGACCACGCCGGCACCGGAAGTTCTACGGCGGATTTCATCCTCCACTTGGCAAGACGCTTTCCCGGTGCTCGACGGCCGGAAGCTGGTCGGCGTCGTCACCTCGGACATCGTGCGAACGCTCGCCACGAGCCCGGAGCTCGAGCGTGTCGCCATCGCCGAGGATTTCATGCAGCCGCCGGTGAGCGTTCGCGAGGATGCCGACCTCCACGCGGCGCTCGCCGCGATGCTCGAGAGCGGCCTGCGTGAGATCATCGTGGTCGATCGTACGGGGACGATCGTCGGCTTCTTGGACGAATCCGAAGTGGGCAGCGTCTATCACAAGGTGACGCAGGATCCGGCGCCGGCGTCGGCGGCGACGGGTACGCCGATGCCGGGCACCGAGCCTCCCCCGTGAAGTGAGGCTCACGATCCCGTCTGGATCTTCTTCCGCAGACTGCGGGCGGGGAGGGGGGTGCTCGTGGCTCGGGAGTCGGGGACAGGCTCGGCCGCGAGCGCGGCCCGCATGACATCGCTCATCGAGAGGATGCCCGCGAGGCGCGTCCGATCTGCCTCTTCGACGACGACCATCTGGCGTATCCCGAGCCGGTTCATCGCGCTGAGCGCATCGCGCAGCGTTTGGCCCGTGTGCAAGTACTCACGCAGCCGCGCCTGATCGCCCAGCCGGACCCCCGCTTGTCCCTCCGCAGCGAGCCGACGCAAGCGGCCTTCGGTGATGATGCCCTGCAGCGTGCCGTCCGGGCCAGTCACAGGAAATGAAGAGAACGTCATCGTGGCGATCCTCGAGAGGGCCTCGGCGACCGTCATTGCGGTATTCAGCGTGGTGACCTCGGCGGTCATCGCGGACCGAGTCGACAGCGCCGTCAGTGTCGAGCCGGCGCTCTTGCCGAGCGGGAGACGGACGCCATCCTGTTCGAGGAGCGCCTCATAGATGGATTCTCGGTTCAGGCGCCGAGACACCAGGTAAGCGACGGTGTTCGCGATCATCAAAGGAAGCACGAGCCGGTAGCTTCCGGTCATCTCGAAGATGATGAGAACCGAGGTAATGGGAGCTCGGATGACCCCGGCGAAGAACGCCCCCATGCCGACGAGCGCGAAGGCACCGGGCTGGGCGTCGGCGTGATTGAGCAGCCACATGTCGCCGTAGCCGAAGAGACCTCCCAACATGCTTCCGACGAAGAGCGTGGGAGCGAAGATGCCGCCCACGCCTCCGCTCGAGTAGCCGATCATCGTGGCGCAGCCTTTTGCGACGAAGAGCGCGACCATCGCGCCAGCCGCCAGCTTGCCCCCGAGCGCCAGGCTGATGGTGTCGTAGCCGCCTCCGACGACGCCGCGGAGCCCGAACGAGAACAAGATCGCCACGGCGAGGCAGCCCGTGACCAGGCCGCCGATCGCGGGCTTGAGCGGCTCGGGAATTCGGAGCGCCTCGCGGAAGGCCTTGCGGCTCGAGAGCAGTCCCTTGGAGAAGGCATGCGACGAGATCCCGGCAGCGATGCCGAGCAACCCGAAGATGAGGAGCGAGGACGCGTGGGTGAGCCCGTACTCGTGCGGCACGACGAACACCGTGTGCTCGCCCAGCACGGAATGCTCGACGACGGCCGCGAGCGCGGCCGCGATGACCACTCCGCTGAGCACCGTCGTGTCGAGTGCTCCTACGAGCTCCTCGATGACGAACGTGACGGCGGCGATCGGTGCATTGAACGCCGCTGCGATGCCGGCTGCCGCGCCGACAGGGATCAGCCGGCGCTGGTTGCTGGGTGAGAGCGCAAGGAGACGACCGCATGCCGAGGCGACCGTCGCGCAGATCTGGACCGTAGGCCCTTCGCGTCCCAGCGAGGCACCGCTGCCGATCATCAATGCCGACAGAGCGAACTTCGCCGCCGCATCACGCAGACGCAGCCGCTGGCGCGTGCCGCTCACCGCGTAGACAGCCTTGATGTGAGGGATCCCGCTGCCGCGCACGTTCGGAAACCGCGCCGCAAGGACCCCGACGATCGCGGCTCCGACGCTCGGAACGATGATCGTTGCGGCGATCCAATGCCAGCTCTCGAGGGCAACAGCCCGCTCGATCAGCGCCTTCGAGCACCAGGTGATGGATGCGTGGAAGCTCACGGCGACGAGCCCGCAGAGCGCTCCGACCGCCAGCGTAAGTCCCAGGACCCGCTGCTGCTCCGTCGGCGTGATCCGGCTGGTAAGCCGGAGAATGGAGTCGTTCAGCGCTCGCGCCCGACCGAGGAGCCGCTGCGCGAGCTGCTGTGTTGGCGACGTTGGCACGGCAACGTGCCCTGTATCACGAGATTGTTGGAGCAGAAATGATCTTCCTTGAGCTTTAGGTGGTGGACGGTTGCGATCTGCCCCGCCTGGCGAAAGCGCTGCGGCGACGGACATTCAGGCACCATCCTTGCGGCGTACACGACGATGTTTGGCGTCCGGACGTCACTCGTCCTCCAAGTGCTCGAAGAACGGACCGAGTAGCGTCCTTCGCTCTCGGTTGCACCACTGGCCGCGCACTTGCAGCCCGTCGAGGCATGTTCAGCAAGTCGCCGGCGGCGCGTGCGCCATCGCTCTGGAGAGGCAACATGACCTCATGTGAGGACATCCGCCAGAGCACGGTGATTCACGGGAAGGCGGCGCGATGAGATCTGCCATTCTGAGGAAGGTTACGTTCGCCGCTGGAACGGCGGCGGCGCTGTGCGTCCTCGGCTGCGGACGATGGGAACCGCAACGGGAAGCCGAGCGCGAACGGTGGGTCGAGGAGCAATGCCCGGAACCAGCGGGCCCCCCGGCCCGAGTCGGCACCGTTGCGGTGGCGACGCTGAAAGCCGCCCCGGGGTCGACCATCTCCGGCTCGGTCGTATTCGTCCAGAGGGATACGGCGATCGAGGTCTTCGCCGACATCGAAGGTCTCGAGCCTGGCACGCACGGCTTTCACATTCACGAGAAGGGCGAATGCACCGCGCCGGACTTCAAGAGCGCCGGCGGCCACTTTGCGCCGCTCGGCCAGAAGCACGGGTCGCCTCTGAGCCCGGAGCACCACGCGGGCGACCTCGGGAACATCGAGGCCGGACCCGATGGGCAAGCGAGCCTGCACGCGGTGAGCTCCGATTTCGTCCTCGCGCCACAGGAGCGAACGACGATCCGCGATCTCGCCGTCGTAGTCCACGCCAAGCCCGACGACCTGACGAGCCAGCCGAGTGGTGACGCCGGTGCGCGGGTCGCATGCGGAGTCATCCACGTCGTCGAGGCGCCTCGCCCCGGCACATGATCAATGCTGTGAAGGAGGAATCGATGTCATCGATCGCAAGTCACTATGGGTTGGCGCTCGGTCTCGCCGTGGCGGTGCTCGGAGCCGGTTGCGAGGAACGCGTGGGACGCGACGGTGAGGTCGCCGAAGCTCGGCGGGAGCTCGAGGAGGCCAAGCGCGATGCCGTCCAGAAAGTGGCCAAGGCCGAGGCGGATGCCTCCGCACGCGTGGCCGAAGCGCAGCGCGAGCTGGCGCTTGCGCGACGAGAGAAGTCCCAGTCGTTCGACGACAAGGACTACACGTTCTCGGACCGGCGCGAGTTCGCCGACAAACGCAGGGGAGTCTTGGCGGATCTCGATCGGGAGATCGACCAGGCGGAGAGGGCCGCCGAGAACGCCGCCGGCGAAGCCCGCGCCGAGATTCGACAAACGGTCCAACGCCTGAGGGAGGAGCGCAAAGAGATCGGCCGCGAGCTCGACCGCGTCGACGACGTCACCGAGCGAGAGTGGGAGCAGTTCAAGGGCAGCGTGGACCGCACGATGACCGACCTCCGCGAGGGAATCAGGGACGTCCGCCTCGAGCTGTGCGAGCCGGGCTCGTCGTCCTGACGGCGGGTCGCAAAGAGTCGCACAGCTGCGACATGCGATCGCATTCGCTGGCGAGCATCCTCGAGATCGAGTCAATTTTATTGCGGTATCCGGTCAGGAACGAACGCTGCAAGAACGGGCACTCCTCAAAGAGGAGGACTACCATGTCGACGATCCGACCAAGCCCGCTTGCCCTGCCGTCCACCGTGCTCGCTGTGGATGATGACAGGCTGATGCTGATGACCCTACGCAGGACGCTCGAGCAGGATGGCCACCGCGTCCTCACTGCGTCCGATGGCTTTCGAGGGCTCGAGCTGTGCCGCCGGGAATCGGTGGATCTCGTCATCCTGGACGTCTGCATGCCCGGGCTCAGCGGGATTGAGGTCGGCTACCAGCTGCGAGCGCAAGCGCAGACATCCGAAATCCCCATCCTCTTCTGCACCGGGACGAGGGGTCTGTCTTCGCCGCTGGGCGTGCTGCGCCGCCGGGTGGAGGTGCTGCTGAAGCCGTTCGATGCTTCGTCGCTGCAGTCCGCCGTCCGGCGCCTGCTCGACCGGTCGGAGGGCCGAGTTGTCGCATCGTGAAGCCGAGAGCATGAAGCTCGAGGCGCCCCTCCAACCGGCTACGACGTTCCCGGTCCAACCGCGGGTACGGGCGGCCTGTCGGGAGGCGTGGGTTCCATGATCAGAGGCGCCGTGGGCGAGAGCTCGGGCGTCGAGAGCGCGGCGAAACGACTCACTGCTACCGCGAGCAAGACGAGCGCCGCCACACCCAAGAGCGCCATGAGCATCCGCAGTGACCGCCCTCGCGTTCCGATGTCGAGCTCCGGTTCACGGAACTGATCGAACCGCCTGAGCGCGTGACCCGTCGTACGCATGCGGCAGAGTGGTGCAACACCCGGGCCGGGTGGGCGTGTCGAGCGGCGTCCGCCGCGCGCCCGCGTGCCGCGGCGACGTCGAGAACACCTCTGGTCGACTTGACCGGGGCCGCCTGGGCCACCAGAATAGACCAGTAGTCGAACTTGTGGTCTAAGAACGGAGGCGTGCCGTGGACGTTCTCATCGTCGGTGCGGGAATCGCTGGGGCCACGCTCGCCTATTGGCTGGTGGCCGCCGGCCATCGGCCAACGCTCGTCGAGCGGGCGCCGGAGCTGCGGCGCGGCGGCTACCTCGTGGACTTCTGGGGAGCCGGCTTTGATGTCGCCGAGCGAATGGGCATCCTGCCCGAGCTGATGAGAGAGGGCTACCGTCTCGAGGAAGTGCGCCAAGTCGACGGCCGCGGAAGGCGAATCGCCTCGTTCTCTCCGGAAGCTTTCGTTCGAGGCTCCGAGGGGCGCTACGTGAGCATCGCCAGGGGCGATCTCGCTTCGGCGGTCTACGCAGCGCTGGGTGGTCGCGTCGAGACGCTCTTCGGCGATACCGTGCAGTCACTCGAGGACGACGGAGAGCACGTCCATGTCTCGTTCGAGAGCGGGAGATCCCGCGACTTCGATATCGTGGTCGGCGCCGACGGGCTGCATTCACGCGTGCGGGAGCTGGTGTTCGGCGCCGAGGCGCAGTTCGAGAGGTACTTGGGTCTCAAGGTGGCGGCGTTCGACGTCGAGGGTTACAGACCTCGGGACGATCTCTCCGCAGTGATGCATACGGAGGTCGGGCTCCAGGTCATCCGAGTGGCTCTGCGCGGTGACGTGACCATGTTCCTCTTCACGCTGCTCGACGACGACGACGGTCCGCTCGAGTCGGTCGAAGAGCAGCAGGCATATCTGAGGAGTCGGCTCGCCGCTGCCGGGTGGGAGGTGCCCGCGATCCTCGATGGTATGCCCGCGGCGCGGACGTTCTACTTCGACCGGGTCAGCCAGATCAGGATGCCCGCTTGGACACGCGGGCGCGTTGCGCTCGTGGGGGACGCCGCGGCCTGTGTTTCGCTGCTCGCCGGGCAGGGCTCCGCGCTGGCGATGGTCGAGTCGTACGTGCTCGCCGCGGAGCTCGGCCGAACGCGCGGGACACGTTACGCGGAGGCGTTTGCGCGCTATGAGGAGCTGCTCGCTCCGTTTCTCTTGTCGAAACAGCGGGCCGCGGAGAGCTTTGCGACGGCGTTCGCACCGCGCAGCAAGTTGAAGCTCCTTCTTCGGAATTCGATCATGAAGCTGATGGGACTCCCCTTCGTCGCAGATCTCCTCATGGGCCGGAGCCTCCGTGACGCGATCGAGCTTCCGCCGGCTCCAGGCGCCTGAGCGTCGTCTCATGGTACGACCGCGCTTCCAAAAGCTCGAGGCCGCGCAACAACGAGCCATACTGAACGCGGCGGCCGAGGAGTTTACCCGGCACGGGTTCGCGGGGGCCTCGCTCAATCGGATCATCGAGACGGCGGGGATCTCGAAGGGCTCGATGTACTACTACTTCGATGACAAAGAAGAGCTCTACGCCGACGTCGTTCGCATCGAGCTGACCAAGCTCCTCGACGAAGCGGGCCCGTTCCCCGTCCCGGCGGATCGCGATCCCGACGCGTACTGGCTGACGCTCGAGCGATACTATTTGCGCCTCATGGACGCGTTGGCGGCTTCACCCCGCGCCGCCGCTCTGGCGCGCGATTGGCTCTTGGTCTCGGGCAACGCCGCTCTACAGCAGGTCCAGAAGGACATGGAACGTGGGGCGTCCCCATGGTTCGAAGAGACGCTGGCAGCTGGCCAGCGCGTGCGCGCCGTGCGCAAGGACCTTCCCATCGATCTTCTCGTCGCGGTCGCGTTCGGCATGGGGCAAGCGGTGGATGCGTGGCTCATCACCAAGGAGCTGGGCGACAAGACTCGCCGTAAGCACTTGCGAACCTTGGTCGGAATGATACGCAGCGCGTTCGCACCGTGATTGGCTCAGCCCCGGGCGATGACGAGCCCTCCGAAGACCACGTAGCCGATGAGCGCGGCCGCGCCCTCCGCTCGCGTGATCGTTCGTTCGGTCCGAATGAAGAGAGCCGCCATGACGCTCATCAGCACGAAGGCGACGAGGTCGAGGCGCAGTGAGCGAAACGGAACGGTCATCGTCCCGGCGAGGCCCGCGGCGCCCAGGCACAGGAGCACGTTGAAGATGTTCGAGCCGACGACGTTCCCGATGGCGAGGTCGGAATGCCCGCGGCGCGCCGCAATGACGCTCGTGATCAGCTCGGGCAACGAGGTCCCTACCGCGACGATGGTCAGGCCCACCAGCCGCTCGCTCATCCCCAGCTTCTGCGCCAGCGAGACGGCGCCTTCTACGAAGAGGTGGCCGCCAAAGAGCAGCACCACCAGCCCGACCGCCGCGATGCTCGCGGCCCTGACGCCGCTCTTGCTCTTCGGCGCTCCGACGGCCGCGTCCGCTGCTTCTCGAGCAACGACCGTCCCGGCCTCCACCGCGGCCAGCGCAGAAGCCGAGCGCGCGGCGGCAACCATCCATGCCGTGTAGAGCAAGGCTCCGGCGAGCAGCACCGCTGATTCGATACGGCTCAAGGCACCGTCGAAGAGGAGCATCGGCACGACGAGCGCGCTCACCACGAGCATCGGAAGCTCCCGCCGGCGAAGCGAGCCGTCCACGCGGGCGGGGCGAATCAGCGCCGCGATGCCGAGCGTGAGCCCGATGTTGGCGACGTTCGAGCCGAGCACGTTGCCGAGCGCGACGTCGCCATAGCCGCCGCGCGCGGCTTGAACGCCTACGATGACCTCGGGGGCCGACGTACCGTAGGCGACCACCGTGAGACCGACGAGGATCTGGGGCACGCGGAGCGCGAGGGCGAGCGCCGAAGCGCCGCCGACGAACCACTCTGCGCCGAAGTAGAGCAGAAGGGCGCCGCCAAAGAGCTGAATCCAGTCGATCACACCGTGAGTCCGGGCCGGTTCAGCCCGACGTCTACCACACTTTCGCTCTCGCCCGCCGATGACGGTGGCGAGGCCATGGGGAGCGTGAAGACAAAGCTGGTTCCCCGCCCGAGCTCGCTCTCCGACCAGATGGTGCCTTCGTGAGCGACGACGATTCCTTTGGCGATGAAGAGCCCAAGGCCCGTGCCCCGCTTGCCCCCCGACTCGTCCTTCCAGAAACGGTCGAAGACGCGCGCGAGATTCTGTGGCGCGATCCCCGGGCCGGTGTCGTCCACGGTGAATCGAACCATGTTCGCGTGGGGCTGCGCCGTAACCCAGATCTTCCCACCCTCCGGCGTGAACTTGAGGGCGTTCCCCAGCAGGTTGGAGAGCACTTGTAGGACCCGATCCTTGTCGGCCATCACCGCCAGATCGTCCCCGATGAGGTGTGCCTCGATACGAACTCTCTTCGCAGCGGCGATCGGCGAGAACGTCTCGAGCGACTCGCGAATGAGGTCTTCGACGTTGCAGCGAACCGGGCGGACCGTGAAGCGCCCGGCTTCGATCGTGGCGACGTCCAGCATCATGCCGATGAGCTGGTCCATCCGGCGGCCCACCCTGATGATCGAGTCGGCCTGTTTCTTTGCGTCGGCGTGCTCGGCTGCGTCACGCATCAGCGATGCCTGTACGGTGATGGCATTCAGCGGGTTCCGGAGATCGTGCGCCACGACTCCCATCAGCTCGTCTCGGGCCGCCACGGCACTGCGAGCCATAGCCAAAGCATCTTGCTCGTTCTTCAGAGAGCGACCCAGCCGCCTGGCGAAGTACCACGCGATTGCGATGCTGAGCGGAACGAGGATGGTGAGCAGACCGTAGAGGCGCTTGCTGACCGTCGCGCGCTCGCGGACGGTGGCCTCGTACGTTCGTCGCAACGACTCGCGCTTGTGCTCGGCAAGCCGCGCCATTGCCGCTTCCAATTCGCGACGGGCCGGTAGCAGCTCCGCTTCGAAGCGGGCGGCCACGGTCCGAGCGTCAGCGGACTCCTGCCGAGCCTCGACGAGCGTCTCCTGGATCGCGATGAACCTGTCAACCGCACGCTCGACGTCCTTCGTGAGGGACAGTCCTTCGGAGCTGAGGGGTTGCAGCTCCAGCGTGTTCAGCGTTTGGCGGAGCCTCAGCTTGGATTCGTGGAGGCGCTGCAAGAGGTTCGGGTCGCGGGCGAGCAAATAGCCTCGACCGTCTGCGACGATGAGCTCGGTCGACCATCGAAGTTGATCCACGATAGAGAGCTCGTGCTCCGCGGCTCGGATGTGACGGACCTGCTCGTCGGCCGCGGACTCGAATCGATAGATCGAAAAGCCCATTCCGAGGCCGAGGACGACCGCGAGAATGATGAAGCCGAGCATCGCCGTGGACTCGAACCCCCTCAGGCTCGGCGTGTTGGACCTTCTGCCAGGCGACGGTGACTCGATCCGACGCAATTCCTGTCCCCCAGTGCTTCGAACTTCCGGAGCGGGACGCTACTTCCCTTTGATGCAACGGATGAACCGGCGCGCGCATGCCCGATGGCGCCAAACCGGCGCGGGTACCGAGCTGCGAAGATAAGCTCGCCTCCTGCACGCATCTCTCGGTTCGCGTGCAGGAGGCGAATGGGCCGTGACCTCGAAGCCCAGCTTGCCGAGTGCATGACCCGTGCCGACGTCCGCGCAAGTCGGTCGACCAGGCGCGGCGGGCTGGTACCCGCGAATGCAGCTTGAACGCGACAAGAGATCGCGCCGGGCGACAATTTGTCGCGTTCAGCGCGCCTCTGCGGCCAAACCGAGGAAACGAGCGGCATCGACCGCCGTCCTTTTGTCCTCGTCGCGGTCCACCATGAGGTTCGCCTCGCGCATTCGCGTCACATCGATGGCGCCGACGAGCGGCCGAAGCGCCCCGACGACCCTCTCGTCACCGGCCACGCGCGGTGAGAGCAAGAGGATGGCGTCGTAGGGTGGAAACGCGCCGCGGTCATCGGCGAGCACCGAGAGATCGTAAGCGGCGATTCGGCCGTCGCTCGAGAACGCGGTGATCACGTCCACCTCGGCCGTCCTGACCGCCTCGTACATGAACGTGGAGTCGAAGCTCCTTTGCTTCGCGAAGGCCAATCCATAGGTCTGCTGGAGTCGCGTCCATTCCGGGCGGGAAAAGAACTCGAAGTCGCTGCCGAGCGCGAGCTCGGGAGCATGCGCCACCAGATCGCTCACCGTTCGAATGCCGAGCGCCTCCGCCCGCGGGCGAGGCATCGCCAGCGCATAGGTGTTCTCGAACCCGAGCGGTCCCAGAGATCGAACGCCATGCTCCCGCGCAAGATGGGCCGAGACTTCGGCTTGGACGCGCCAGCCGGGAGGGACCTCGTCGCGCTTCATGGCGTTGGCCCAAAGGGTGCCGGTGTATTCGACGTAGACGTCGATCTCGCTCTTCGCGAGCGCGTCGAACGCGATCGTCGAACCGAGACTTTGCGCTCGCTCGACCTCCACGCCGGCGGCCGTGAGGCGGTCCTCGATCAACGCCGCGAGGATGTACTGTTCGGTGAACGTCTTCGAGCCGACGCGGACTTTCGCCACCTGCGCTGTCGAAGACGACGCGTCGCCCGTCTCGGGCGATGCGATGGCAACGGATGGCTTGGCGAGGATGCGTGCGAACGCGGGCAGCAGCGCTCCTCCTCCGAACACGGCGACGAGACCTGCTGCTGCACCGATCAGCCAGCTGCGCCGCCGCACCTGTACGCCCCGTTCCATCACGGCGAGCAGCAAGTCGAGCGTCACCGACAGAATTGCTGCGGCGCCGCATCCAACGAGCACGGCCGTCCAGTTGCGGGTCTGCAGACCGCCGAAGACATAGTTGCCCAGCGTCGTCTGGCCCACGGGGGTGGCGAGCGTCGCCATTCCGACGAGCCAAACGGCGCTGCTGCGAACACCGGCGACGATGACGGGCAAGGCCAACGGTAGCTCGACCTTCAGGAGCACTTGCCGCGGCGTCATCCCGAGGCCGGCGGCGGCCTCTACGAGCTCGGGCTGCACGTTGGTGATGCCGGTCACGGTGTTGCGGACGATGGGCAGCATGCCGTAGAGGACGAGCGCAACCAGCGCCGGCCAAAAGCCGAACGCGCCGAGCACGGGGACCATCAGCGCGAGCAACGCCAGGCTGGGGATGGTCTGAATGATCCCGGCCGCCGTCAGGACGGGTACTCGCAGGCGCGGCGAGCGAGCCACGCGAAGAGAGAGGGGGAGGCTGATCCCGATGCTCAGCAGGAGGGCGACGCCGCAGAGGCCGATGTGCCCCCCGAGGTATTGAGGGAGCTTCTCGATCTCGGCGTCGAGGCTCGAGCTCACGCCGCCGACCCTCGGGGAGCTCGCCTGGAGAAGAGGAGTGCGAGCTGTTCGGCCTGGCGGCGTGGCCAGCCGACCAGCTCGGCGACGCGCTCGTGCGCCGGCCGTTCGAGCAGCTCGTGCGCCGTACCGACTTGCAGGAGCTCCCCAAGGTGCAAGACGGCGATTCGATCGGCGAGAACGAGCGCCTCGGTCATGTCGTGGGTGACCATGACGGTCGACAGGCCCAGCCGCTCGTGCAGGGCGCGGTAGTCTTCGCCGAGCGCGTCACGGGTCAGCGGATCCAGCGCCCCGAAGGGCTCGTCCATCAGCACGATGTGCGGCTCGGCGGC
>JBGTSH010000047.1:0-44177 GCA_041940405.1 Polyangiaceae bacterium | reverse complement strand
TGTCGATGCGAGCCTTGATCGGCATCGTCCACGCACCCTGCATTCCGGGCGTCTTGGTCTTCTCGTCCAGCTCCGACACGATCTGTTCGAGCGTCACGCCATCCCGCCAGGCGCTCCGCGGCTTCAACCGAACGACGGTCTCGAACATCGAGAGCGGCGCAGGATCCAGGGCGGTCTCCGCTCGGCCCGCCTTGCCGAAGACCTGCTCGACCTCGGGTACTTCTTTGATCCGGGCGTCCTGCCAGCGAAGGAGCCGCTCGGCCTCCGACACCGGAAGGGAGGGAACGGTGACCGGCATGTAGAGCAGGTCTTCCTCGTACAGCGGCGGCATGAACTCCGAGCCGAGTCGGTTCCACGGCAAGATGGTTGCCGCGACGAGCAGCGCCGCGATCCCGAGCACGACGTACCGCGCCCGCAGACAGGCGCGCAGGAGCGGGCGGTACGCGCCGATCGCGGCGCGGTTCATGGGGTTCTTCTCTTCGGGCCGGATCTTGCCGCGGAGGAGCCAGACCATCAGCGCGGGCACGAGGGTGATCGACAAGAACGCGGCGACGGCCATCGACGCGGTCTTGGCTACCGCCAGTGGCCGGAACAGCCGCCCCTCTTCGCCGGTGAGCGCGAATACCGGCAGAAACGCGATGGTGAGCACCGCGAGCGCTCCGAAGATCGAGGGTCCGAGGCGCTTCGCCGACGCCAGCACCAGCTCGGTGCGGTCGACGCTTCGACCTTCGCGCTCCGCGGATGCGATCTGCTTGTGGGCATCCTCGACGAGGACGACCGTCGAATCCACCATGTCACCGAGCGCCAGGATCACGCCGGCCAGCGACATGATGTTGATGGTCAGGTCCAGGGACCAGAACACCAAGAACGACGCAGCCGTCGACACCAGCAGCGTGACGATCGCGACGAGCGACGAGCGAATGTGGAAGAGAAACAGGGCAATGACGATCAGCACGACCGCGACGATCTGGAGCAGATTCGTCCCCAGGGTCTTCACCGAGTCGTTGATGAGGACGCTCCGATCGTAGACCGGCACGATGCGTACACCCTTCGGCAACGAAGGCGCGAGCTCGCCGAGGCGTGCTTTGACGCGATTGCAGACGTCGAGCGCGTTCTCGCCGGACCGCATCACCACGATGGCGCCGACGACGCCGCCCTTGCCGTCGAGATCGGCGATGCCACGGCGAATGCCGCCGCCGACGACGACCGTTGCAACGTCCTTCACCAGGATAGGAGTTCCACCGGGACGAACGGTGACGACCGCCTCTTCGATGTCCTCCTTGCTCCGGACGTAGCCGCGGCCTCGGATCGCGTATTCATGCTGCGCGAGCTCGACGACGCGGCCGCCGACCTCGTCGTTCGAGCTGCGGACGGCAGCGGCGACTTCCCCGACGCTCAGCCCGAACCCGCGCAGCCGGATCGGGTCGACCTCGACCTGGTACTCCTTCTCGAAGCCGCCGACGCTCGCGACCTCGGCGACGCCTTCGACGGCCTGAAGCGAGTAGCGGAGCTGCCAGTCTTGAAGCGCTCGAAGCTCGGCGGGGGTTCGCTGTCCGGTGTCGTCGACGAGGGCGTACTGGTAGACCCAGCCGACGCTCGTTGCATCTGGCCCCAATTGGGGCGAAACGCCTGGGGGCAGCCGGGATTGCACCTTCGAGAGGTATTCGATGGCACGCGATCGTGCCCAATACAGATCCGTGCCGTCCTCGAAGACGACGTACACGAAGCTCATTCCGAGCATCGTGAAGCCGCGAACGGTCTTCACCCGCGGCGCGCCCAGGAATGCCGACGCAATGGGGTAGGTGACCTGGTCTTCGATGAGCGTCGGGTTCCGGCCCATCCACTCCGTGGCGATGACGACCTGGGTGTCCGAGAGATCCGGCAGCGCGTCGAGCGGCGTGCTACGTGCGGCGAACACGCCGGCAATGGCCAGCGCGATCGAAAGGAGCAGCACGAGGGCTCGGTTTCTGCCCGCGAGTCCAATGAGGCGCGCGAGGATGCCGGGCCTGTCGGCTGCCAAAGAGGGATCAGTGCGATCCATGTCCGGCTCCCATCGGACCGGCCGCTCGCAGCCGGCTCTCGGAGTCGATCAGAAACTGCGCTCCCGTGACGACCTCGTCGTCCTCTTCGATCCCGGCGTCGATTCGAAACATGTCGCCCGCTTTGGGTCCGAGCGTGACGACGGTAGGGATCGCCATCCCGTCTTTGACGACGAACACCAGATCTCGCTCGCCCGTGCGGAGCACGGCGTCCTCGGGAATGGCGACACCTTCGCCGAGGGGAACGTCGAGCGAGATCGTCGAGAACGCACCCGGCCGGAGCATGCCGTGGCGGTTGTCGACTTCGACACGTGCGCGCAGCGATCGCGTCGCAGGATCGATCGCCGGGGCGATGAAGCTCACCGTCGCCTCGTGCGGCTCAGGGACGCCTTCGCAACGCAGGCTGATGCGCTGGCCGACCCTGACGAACGGCATGTCGCTCTCGAAGACGTCGAAGACGACCCAGAGCTGGCTGACGTCGGAAATGACGAAGAGCTCGGTCGTCGGCTCGACGTAGACGCCGTCGATCGCAGCCCGTGCGAGGATCACGCCATCACGCGGGCTGCCGAGCGTCACGCCCTTCGCCGGCTTTCCGCTCTTCTCGACACGGGACACCTGTCCGCGTGACACGTCCATCAGCGAGAAGCGCCTGCGCGCCGCTTCGATCACCGTGTCGAGACTCCGCGACGCAGCCGAATCCGGCGCCGCGTTGCGGAGCGTGTCTCGCTGTTCCACGAGGGCCAACAGCTCGAGCTCGGCAGCTAGGACCCCTTCGCTGTAGAGGCTGACGAGCGGGTCGCCGCGCTTGACGCTGCTGCCGACGAATCGATCGTGGCTCGAGGTGACGTAGCCTCGGACCTTGGCGTGAACGTGGCTGGTTCGGGTCTCGTCGACGGTCACCCAGCCGCTCGTTCGCACCGTCCGCGTGAGGGCGCGTCTTTCTGCGCGTGCCGTCGCGTATCCGAGCTGCGAGAGAGGCTGCGGCGCGAGCTCGACGTGGCCGTAGCCGGGGGGCATCGTGCCCGGAGTCGGCTTTGCGGCTTGCGCGGGTGCGTGGCCCGCGTGCCCGCCGCTCGGGGGCCGGGCCGGCGGAGCCTTTGCCGCATTGTCGCCATGCTGGTGTGCTCCGTGATCGGGAGCCTGTTGGCAAACGCCGCCAAGAGCGGTGATCGAAGCGAGGCACAGCGCGAGCAGCGGCCTTGTGTTCACGGTCCACCTTGGTGCGCGCCATGGTCGTGCGCGTCGTGCTCGTGGGGCTCGGCAGGCGGGGCCGTGGCAGGGGCGCGCTTCGGTAGAGGTGCAATGCCGAAACCCAGGTCGCTCTTGCCGACGCGTCGTCCGAGCTCGGCCCATCGCATCGCGAGCGCGGTCCGAGCCTGCACGTGCTCCATCTGGAGCATGCGCAGCATTGCGAGAGCGTCGAGTGCGGAGACCAGCGGGACCTGGCCCGCGGCGTACGAGGCAAGCACCGTTTCGAACGTGGTCGCGGCCTGCGGAAGGAGCTTCGTCCGAATGGATCGCTCACGAACTTGTGCGGCCTCCACCCGCTCCCGCGCGGCGACGGCCTCGCCCTCGACCATGATCGTCATTGCAGCTAGGTCGGCGCGCTCCATGGCGACCATCGTTTTTGCCTCATCGATCCGGCTGTCGTAGGCGTCTGCCCAAATGGGAAGGCTCACGCCGACGGTCGCCATCAGACCCGGGCCATCACTCATCGTGTAGGCCGCGCCCAGCCCGAAGATGCCCATCGGCGCGCGCATGTTGCGCATGACCTCGACGTCCTCTTCGGCAGCACGAATGCGGCTTCGCATCGTCGTGAGCTCCGGCCGCTCGCCCAGCGCGGCGCGCGCGACGAGCGCAGGGGCCGACGGCGCTGCCTCGCGGACCGCGAGGACCGTGGAAGCGACCGTCGTGTCCGGCCTTCGCCCGAGCGCGGCATCCAACATCGCGTCGGCCGCGCGCGTGCGGCTCTCGAATGTCTCGAGCTCGGTCTCGAGGCGCGCACGATCCAGCCCTGCGCGGACGACATCGGACGGCGCAGCCGAGCCGCCGGCGAGGCGCGCCTCGACGACCTTCTCGATCGATTGAGCGAGCGCCAGCTGGTCGACTGCGACCTTCCGCATCGCCTGCTCTTCGGCCAGCATCAAGAAGGCCTGGAGCGCATCCGCTTCGACATCGAGCGACGCGGTCTTGATCTGTGCATCCTTGGCTCGCGCATTCGCCTGCGCTCGACGCTCTCTCGCGGCGAGCTCGCCGGAGAGCGGGACGGCTTGCTGCCACATCACGCTGACGTCGGCGCCCATGACCGGGAAGGGCAGGTGATCGACGTTGGTCATCAACATCGGATCCGGGAGCTTGCCCTCGCCGTCCACGCCCTCCCACGCGGCGCGAGCGCGTTCGCGTGCGGCGACGATCTCTTTGCGCTGCTTGCGAGCGAGCGCGATGACGTCTTGGGCGGTAAGCGGATCAGGCAGTGGCGGCTGAGGCGTCACGGGCTCCGCGACCGCCGGCAGCGCCGACAGCATCAACGCTCCGACGAAGATGAGCGTTCTGGTCACCACGCCGCGCGGTGCAGGGGACGTGCCGGCTCGAGATCGCGTCGAGCGAACGGGCTGCACGCTTCTGTCGCGAATCAACGGCGCCCTCGTGCACGATTTGCGCGGCCGCGTCTGTGACCGGCGCAGTTACAGCGCGGGTGGCGACTTCGCGCGCCTGTTTAGTCTTTGTCGCGAAAGTCGTCGGCACGAAGGCCATAGCGCCGGAGAAGCCGGTGGAAGCTCTCGCGCTCCATCGAGGCGCGCTCGGCGGCGCGCGTGACGTTCCCGCGGACGGCGCGCAGGACTTGGACGAGGTACTCGCGCGTCGCGCGGTGGCGGGCTTCCTCGATTGCCTCGCGAAGGGGCAGCTCGATCGGGTTGGGGGCACCTTCCGACGTGGTCGAAGCGTTCACGTCGGTTGGGGGAGAATCGGTCTGCTCGGGCGGCACTTGGCCGGCGGCCATCCCCGTCCGCCTTCGCTCGACGGCGCCCTCGAGCTCTCGCAGCGCCTCCTCCGGATCGAAGGGCTTGGTGAGGTAGGAGTAGGCGCCCTCTTGCATGGCGAGCACGGCCTGCGGAATGTCGCCGTGGGCGGTGACGAGAATCACCTCGATCGTCGGGTGACGCGCCTTGAGCTTACGCAAGAGCGCGATCCCATCCATCCCGGGCATGCGGATGTCCGAGAGCACGACCTCGACCTGTGTTTCGGCGAGGATCTCGAGCGCCTCGGCCGCCGACCCTGCCGTGAGCACCTCCATGCGGTCGGCGAGCAGCTTTCGATAAAGCGAGAGGAAGTTGGGCTTGTCGTCGACGACGAGCACACGGGGCAGCGTCATGACAGCGGCGCCTCGATCGCGCCCGGCGTGTCGGGCCAGGTGGCAACCACACGAGCTCCCCCGAGCTGCGATCGCTCGAACCGAAGAGAGCCTTGCAGCTGGCCCAGCACCGATTGCACGATCGAGAGCCCGAGCCCGACACCGTCGCGCTTGGTCGTGAAGAACGGGTCGAGGACGCGGTCACGAAGCTCCTCTGGCACACCGGGGCCGCTGTCCTCGACGACCAGCCGGATCTCTTGGTCGGCTCGCTGGGCCGTGATCGCAACCTCACCACCTCGCCCGGCGGCTTGCGCTGCGTTTCTGATGAGGTTGATCACGAGGCGGCGCAGTCGCTCTTCATCACACCGCACGACGAGGCCTGCGTCGGGGAGCGCTTCTCGGATCGTGACGGCTTCGAGCGACTCCATGTGCCGGAGGCGGGTCGCGGCGTCGCGCACGAGCCTCGTGAGGTCCACGTCGCCCGTCTTGGTCGACTGAGGCCGCGTGAGATCGAGCAGGTCTTGGACGATCTCTGCTGCACGAGTGGCCTCTTCTTCGATGATGGCGAGCGACTCGGGCTCCTGTTTGCCCGTCTTTCGCATCAGCTTCACGTATCCAAGGATCACGCCGAGCGGATTGTTGAGCTCGTGCGCGATGCCTGCGGCGAGCTCCGTCACGGCCAGGTGGCGCTGGCTTCGAACCAGCTCGCCTTGCCGGACAGCGAGGTCCGACGCCATCGTGTTGAACGAGTGCGCGAGCTGAGCGAGCTCTCCGGTTCCGCCCGCCGCCACGCGTACGGTCAGGTCTCCCGAGCCGAGCTTCGCCGCTCCTGCACGCAGATCGTGCACGGCCCGCAGGATCCCGCGCACGATCGCGGTCGTTGCCAGAGCCGCGAGGAGCGCGGCGATCGCCAAGCTGACGAGCGCCGTCCACCGCGCGCGGCTCCAAGCCGCCGCGACCCGCCCGCGTGCGAGGTGCGACCGCTGATCGTTCCGTTCGTGGAGTTGCTTCGCGACCTTGGCGAAGGCCACGACCTGCGCCTCCATTCCCTCATGCAGCTCTTGCACCCGCTTGCGATCTCCGGCGAGCACGGTCGGAACCGTTGTGTCCCGGAAGCTGCGATCGCTCTCGCTCACCAGGCGCGCCATTTCGTCGGTGAGGACCTTGTCCTGGGACGGACCTTGCTCGGCCACGACGTCGACCGCGGCCCGCGCGAGCTCGGCGATCTCGAGGTAGTGCGGCATGTGCGATTCGTCGCCGGCGATCAACGTGTGCGCTTGGTGGATGTACTGCTCCCGCATCAGTACCGCCGCACGATCGGTGACTCGACGAGCCGACTCGAGCCGCTCGACCTCGGCCTCCGCCTCTTCGATCTCTCCGAACGCGTGGAGACAGACAGCCGCCGTACACAGGAAGAGGACGAGGAGCCCCGCGAACGCCGCTACGAGCCGGCCAGCGGTGGTCGCGTGCCAAGGAGCGCGCATGGAGTCGGAGCGGGTCGGGGGCATGATCCGTGGAGGAGGCCTTGCGACGTGGAGGGCTTGAGTCTGCCTCGGCGCGATCCCCCAAGGTAGTGACCGGTTCGGTCACATTGGCAGCCGCGTCCCAGAATGCTAGGCGCCGGGACATGAAGAAGCAGGCATGCTCGATCGTGCTCGTGCTCGGCGTTCTTGGTTGCGGCTCCTCGAGGACGTCCGGCCCGGTCGCCGAGCCGGAGCCCACGGCGAGCCCGGACTCCGCCTCGACGGCGGCTCCTGTCGAGACGGCCGTCGCGACGGCGGCGGCTACGAGTGCGCCTGCAGATTCAGCACATGCCGGCGACCACGCAGGCGGCCCGGCGGTCTGCGAAGAGCTTGCGAAGGCGTGCCACGACGTAGGTCATGGCCCGGGCGAGACGGGCAAGTGCCACGAGATCGGCCACAAGGGCGACGCGCAAGCGTGCGAGAAGGAGCACGATCGCTGCCTGAAGCTGTGCGCAGAAGCTGCGCGCACAGGCGGTCATCAGCACAAGCACTGATCCCGAGCGCGAGGTGTGACTCCTGCGGTCACTTACGGATCCTGCTTCGCGGCAGTACGAAGGAGGTACCTCAGGAGTAGACGCGATGAACAAGCTCGTTGTCTTTGCAGCATGTCTTATGTTCGGTCTCACCTTCGGATGCGGAGATGACGCGTCGGGCGGCGGAGGTGATGGCGAGGGGGCGCACGACGCGATGTCGACGAGCACGGCGAGCAGCACCGGCGCGACCACTTCGACAGGTAACCAGGCGACGCTGCAAGCTCCTGTGCTGGACGAAGTCGAGCCGATGCACGGCGCGCTCCACACCTTCTGGACGAACACCACGCCCGACTGCGACATGGTCGAGGGCGAGCGCAAGATCGGCGCCGGAACGTTCGAAGTGATCTTCAGCGTCCCCGGGACGGTCGACAACGAGATGGACGACGCGGCGACTGACCCGATGAGCGTTTACACCTACAGGCTGCGCTGCATGAAGGGCAGCGAGTACTCGCCCTACTCGAACGAGGTCTCGGCCTCGCCGATGGCGGGGTAGGCGCGGCTCGCCTAGAATCGAGCCGTCTCCGATGCGTACCATCATCGCCCTCACACTGGCGGCTCTCGCGGTTGTCTCCGCCTGCGACGACGAGGAGACGAACCCCCTGCCGCCGGCGGTGTCCAACGAGGCGGTCGAGCTCCCGCGGGCGAAGGACGAGGATCCCGATCCCACGACCTTCGAGCTGACCCTCGAGGCGAGAACGGCGGAGAAGCAGCTCGGCGGCGGGGCTGCAACGGCCGTCTGGTCCTACAACGGCACGGTTCCGGGCCCGCTCATCGAGGCAAAAGTGGGTGACAGGCTCGTCATCCATTTCAAGAACTCGCTGGACGAAGAGACGACGATCCATTGGCACGGCATCCGGCTGCCCGCGACGATGGACGGGACGCTCGCGATGCAGAACCCGGTGCCGCCTGGCGGTACGTTCGAATACGAGTTCACGCTGAAGGACGCGGGCCTCTTCTGGTTCCACCCGCACATCCGCGGCGACCTCCAGGTGCAGCGGGGCCTCTACGGCACCATCCTCGTTCGGGACCCGAATGAGCCGGTGTTCGATCGCGAGCTCGTCGGTGTGCTCGACGACATCCGGCTCCTTCCGAACGGCGCCATCGACGAGTATCCGGACGACGAAGGCCTTGCGATCGGCCGTGAGGGCGACACGATCCTGTTCAATGGCTTCGTGCAGCCGACGATCAACGCCCAGCCGGGCGAGACGCTGCGGCTCCGCCTCGTCAACACGGCGAACGGCCGCTTCTTCAACCTCAAGATCGCCGGGCACCGCTTGCGCGTGATCGGTACCGACGGCGGTCTCTTGCCGAAGCCGGTCGACGCCGACTCGCTCCTCATGTCGCCGGGCGAGCGGTACGACGTGCTCGTCACGCTCCAGGGTGACGTGGGTGATGCCATTGCCGTCACGACCGAGCCGTATGAGCGGGGCCACGGGACCGGTGAGAATCCAGCCCTCCCTGTTGCGGAGATCAAGCTCGCTGGAGATCGCGTCCAAGGGGCCGCGCTCCCCGATGCCGGCCCTGCGCAAGAGCTCCTGCCCGAGACGGCGCCCATCGAGAGCCTCGTGCTCGACGAGGGCACGATGGATGGGTCGCTCGTCTTCACCATCAACGGCGCGGCGTTTCCCGATGTCCCCCCGATCATGGTCCCGCTCGGCGAGACGCGAATCCTCGAAGTGCGCAACGACGCCGAGATGGATCACCCGTTCCACCTGCACGGCTTCTTCTTCCAGGTGCTGGCGAAAAATGGGATGCCGACCGCGCCCGAAGATCGGTTCAACAAGGACACGATCATCGTTCCGCAGATGTCGAGCCTCACGCTGGTGAGCCGCTTCGACGAGCCGGGGATGTGGATGTTCCACTGCCACATCCTGGAGCACGCCGAGCTCGGGATGATGGGTGAGGTGCATGTCGAGTAGCTGGCTTCCAGGGGCACTCGTTGCTGCGCTCGTCGGATGCGGCGGGGAGGGCGAGCCGCAAGCCGAGTTGACCCCGGCGCAAGGCGGCTCGGGTGGATCGGGCGGTGCGCCTGTGGTCGAACCGTCGGTCTACGTGTCGATCGTTGCCGAAGAAGGCCCGGGCTCCGGGCCTGCACTGCTCCGCATGGTGAACGACACGCCGGGACAGATCCTGTCGCTCACGTTGCCGACGGGCGAGGCCTTCGCTTTCTACCTTGTCGAGCCCGGAACGAGCAGCGACTACGCGCCCATCGCCAGCGCGAACATGCTCGACGACGCGATCCTCAGCCTGCACACGCTCGACACGTGCATCCGCAAACCGTTCGCGGAGCTGAACGGCCCCCTCTCGCTCGAGCCGGGCCGGGCGTACTCGCTCCACGTTTCGGGGAATGTCGGCTTCATCGGCGACATCGTCGAGGACGAAGCACCAGCGCCGTTCCTGGGCATTCGCGTCTTGATCGACGATCGATCGCTACCGACGCAAGTGGGTGCCGCATCGCTGCTCACGCTTTCGAGCGAAGCGACCGATAGTCTCCAGTTCGAGGACGTCTTCGACGAGCTGCCCGCGCCCTTCCACAAGATCGACGCTCCGAGCCTCTCACTCGACGAGATCCGGTTTCGCGATCTCGCCGGTGTCGAGCACGTCGCGCCCGGCCCGATCGAGCTGAGCGGTGCCTTCGGGTTCACGGTCTACGTGGCGCCCGAGCCTACCGAGGGCGGAGCGATCGTGCCGCTCGTCCCATAAGGAGGCCTCGGCAGGACTGTTCGGCGCGGTAGGATGCCGACGTCTCGGAATCGCCCATTGTTCGGGCCGCGCAGCAGGAGCAGGCTTGCCCGATGGTTTGCCGCGAGGCCGCTATCGCATTGCTGGTGCTGTTGGCCGCCGTCGGCTGCAGCGCGGAGGTCGAACGTCGGCACGATGGCGCAGCCGGTGGAGCTGGCGGCGCGGTTGCGGACGATCCCGAGTCGAGCGACGAGCCCGCGACTGAAGATCCCGTGGAAGGCCACGACCGCTGCGCGGAGGCAGCAGGCATCGACCTGGCCGACGGCGGCGAGCTCATCCAAGCGGATACGACAAGCGCGACCGACGAGCACCCCGACCTCGAGTGCGAGAGCCCGCACGTGGCGCCCTCCCTCAACCAGGGCCAGCTCTACTATGCGTTCGACGGCGAGGCCGGACGCACGTACCGGTTCGAGCTGACCACGTCGTTCTACGGCTTTCTCTACGTCTTTCCGCAGAGCGTGGGTTGCGGCCTCCAGGCGATTGAGGATGCATGCAGCAGCAGTGGCGCTACGGGGATGGTCTCCGGCATCGTGAACCCCGGCTCGACGGGCGAATCCTGGTTTAGTCCGAGCGAGAGTCAGCGGTATGTCCTCGGGGTCGACAGCGACACGTCACAAGGTCCGTTCACCTTGCGCATCGAGCTCGACTGAGAGCGCGTCAGCCGTGCTCACGGGAGAGCGCGGCGCCACGCTCAGGGGCAAGCGCCGGTCGCGATGAGAGGTACACCTTCGGCAACGACGACGTCGCCGACCGTCAAGGTCGCCGTCAGGTCCGGCTGAAGGTGCTCGACAGTTAGCGTCGCGGGACCGACCTCGAGGAGGGGAGGAACCGCCGCGGTCACAGGTGCGGCTGGAGGGCCGGCCTTGACGCCGGCAACCGGCGCGGGCGAAATGCGGAGCATGCGTTGGTCCTTCATCCCGGCGCTCGGCCTCTTGCTCCTCTCCGCGTGCGCCGAGCAGCGTGAGACATCCACGACGGGCGACAGCGGTTCGGGTGCGTCAGGCCAAGGCGGTCAGGCGCCCGATCCCAACGCCAACGTCGACGGCGACTGCATGACGCTCGCCGAAGAGACCGTGCTCGGCACCGACGACACGCTCGCCGACACGGACGGAGATGGGTTCGACGACTGCGCGGAGACGACGTGCGTCAGCTCCCCCACGGATGCTTCACAGAAGTGCTACGCGTGCGGCTGGAAGCACAACGACCCGGGCACTCTGTCGTCGACCGGCGGCAGCGAAGGCGATGTCATCGCGAACCTCGATCTGATCGACCAGTGCAAAGAGCCAGTGAAGCTCTGGGACTTCGCAGGGGAGTACCACATACTCTTCATGACAGCAGCGTGGTGAAGCCCGTGCAGGGTCGAGGCAGGTAGCCTCGAGGAGAAAGCAGCGGACTTCACGGCGGAGACGGGAATCCCGCTCTCGTACATCATCGCGCTCAATGAGGATGGCGGCGGCAACGTGCCGGAGGGGTCCGACGCTGCCACGTACAACAACGCCGTCGGCCCGCTCAACATCCCGGTGACCATCGATCCGACCGGCGAGCAGCTCTACGACGCCACGCCTTGGACGGGCAACGCGCGCCCCGGCAAGTGCGTCCTCTCACCCGACATGGTGCTGCTCGAGTGCTACGCGGGCGAAGATGACACGCAGGGCTTCGACGCGATCAAGGCGCACGCCGGCATGTAGGCTAAGCAGGCGGTGCCGGAATGAGCGGCCCGCACACGAACTGCTGCTGCGGTAGACGGCTCTGGGAAGTGCGCGCGAGGCAGCTCGCCCCTCGTCAGCTTTCGCGCTAGCCTCGGACACGTTGCGACGCGCGCGCGCGATTCGTTCGGCCTCGTACAGGCTGGCCCGCTGGGTACGGCTCGTCGCGGCGTTCGTGATCGCGATCGTGGCGAGCAGCTCGACACTTGCATGGGCGATGCCGTGTTGTGCCCACGATGATCGTCCCGACGCCGCGAGCACGGACGACGCTAGTGATGGCGACGACTGCTGCTCGGGCACGTCGGAGGCGACCAACGAGGCGGCGGACGACGACTCGGATCACGAAGGCTCCTGCTCCTGCCCCATCGACTGCTCCCCGTGCTGCAGCGGAACAGCTGCGATCGCCGTACTACCTGTCCCCGAGCTCGAAGCGCGGCTCCTGCCCGGATGGACGGTCCTCGATCTGACCTATCCCGATCGCTCGCCTGCCGACGGTGAGCTGCGCGACGTGGGCCACGTTCCAAAGCGCGCGGCGTAGCCCCAGCTAGCCGAACTGCGAGCCGGTCGATGACCGTCGCTCGCCTTTGAAACGTGGAGATTCCCATGCGTCTACTTTCGTGGGCCGGCGCGTGCGCCGTTGTCCTTGTGTTGGGTTGTTCGAGCTCGGAGCCGACAGCCAAGCCCGAGCCGAGCTCGAAGGTCGCTTCGACGGGCGAGGGCCACGCCCCCGCCAACGTGAAACCGGGCTCGTACGAGGATTGGTGCGGCGAGCACCAGGTTCCGGAGTCGCAATGCACACGCTGCAACTCGAAGCTGATCCCGGCATTCAAGGCAGCCAACGACTGGTGCGCCGAGCACGACATGCCTGAATCCCAGTGCAAGAAGTGCAATCCTGACATCAAAATCGAACGGCCGCCGAAGCCCGGAGGCTGACATGGCCCGCTATCTCGCGATCGTTTTGGTGATCGCGGTGCTCGCCTGCAAGTCGGAGGCGCCGGAGCCGGCGCCTTCCAGCAAGCCTGCGTCCGCCGCCATCGACGAGACTGCCATGTGCAAGGAGCACGGCGTGCTCGAGTCGGTCTGCACCAAGTGCAACCCGGCGCTCGCTGCCGTGTTCAAAGCCAAGGGAGACTGGTGCGAGGAGCACGACTTCCCCGAGTCGTTCTGTCCGATCTGTCATCCCGAGCGCGGTGGAAAGCCCAGCAATGCGACCGGAGCAAAGCCGGAGCCCGCTGGAAAGTCGGTAGCGGACGGCACCCGGGTCAAGCTCAAGAACGACGACATCGCCAAGCTCGCGGGCATCAAGACGCAGAAGATCGAGTCGCGGCTCGACGCCGGCGGCCTCCTGGCCAACGCGAAGATCGCCTACGACGCCACCCGGCACGCGAGGGTCAACGCGCGTTCTGCAAGCGTCGTACGCGAGCTGAAGGTCGATCTCGGCGCGCGGGTGAAGAAGGGCGACGTGCTCGCCGTCATGGACAGCGCCCAGGTCGGTGCAGAGCGCTCGCTCCTTGCCGGGATCGCTTCTCGTATCGACACGGCGAAGAAGAACTACGAGCGCCTCGTTGCGCTGGAGAAGGACGGGATCGTCACCCAGAAGGACGTGCTCGAGGCGAAGCGCGAGCTCGACGAGGCAAAGTCCGAACAAGCGGCGCTCTCTTCGTCGTTGACCGTCGCCGGCGCGCAGGGTGGCGGCGGCGTGACCTACTCGCTCAAGGCGCCGCTCGATGGCGTCATCATCCGCCGGGCAGCGACGATCGGCGAGAACGTCGACTCCGAGGAAGTGTTGTTCGAGATCGTCGATCTCTCGCGGGTGTGGGCGGAGATCGACGTGGCCGAGTCGGATCTCGCGAAGGTCGCCGTCGGTCAGCGGACCTTCGTGCAGGTCGACGTGCTCGCCAGCCGTCAGTTCGAGGGCAAGATCGACTACATCGCCGCGGAGATCGATCCGAAGACGCGAACCGCTGCCGTCCGCGTCTCGCTCGAGAACCCGGAGGGCCTGCTCAAAGCGAACATGTTCGGCGAAGCGCGGATCCTGCTCGGCGAGGAGAAGCCGCGTGTGGTCGTTCCCGCCGCGTCGATCCAGCGCGTCGCCGGCGGTCACATCGTCTTCATCAAGAAGTCGGAAAGGGAGTTCGAAGCGCGCAAGGTCAAGCTCGGCCCGCCGGGCGAGGGCTTCTCCGAGGTGCTCGATACGAGCGTCGCGGTTGGCGAGGAGGTCGCGACGGAGGGCAGCTTCCTCCTCAAGACGGAGACCCTCAAGGACTCGATCGGCGCCGGCTGCTGCGCCGACGACTAGGGAACCGACGATGCTCACTGCGCTCGTCACGGCCTGCATCCGTCATCGCATCGCGGTCATCCTGGTCTGGGTCGCGATCGCGCTCGGCGGCGCGCTCTCGTTTCATGCGATGCCGGTCGACGCGTTCCCGGACACGACCCCGGTCCAAGTCCAAATCAACGTGGTGGCTCCGGCGCTCTCACCGCTCGACGTCGAGCGGCAGATCACGGCCCCCGTCGAACAGACCATCGCCGGATTGCCGGGCCTCGTCGAGGTGCGAAGCGTCTCGCGCTTCGGGTACGCGCAGCTCACCGTCGTGTTCGACGACGGGACCGACATCTACCTGGCGCGTCAGGTCGTCGACGAGCGAGTACGAACCTCGAAGCTGCCGTTCGGCACCACACCGCCCGAGCTCGGCCCGGTGGCGACGGGGCTCGGTGAGGTTCTGCACTACGTCATGAGCAGCGAGACTGCGTCACTGGCCGAGGTGCGCGCAGCACACGATTGGATCGTCAAGCCCCAGCTCCGCGCGGTCCCGGGCGTGGCAGAGGTGAACGCTTGGGGCGGTGACGAGCTGCAGTACCAGGTCGTGGTCGATCCGATGGAGCTGCAGCGCCGCGACCTGACGCTCGCAGAGCTCGCCGACGCGCTCGAGCGAAACAACGCGACCGTCGGTGGCGGGACCATCGACCGCGCCGGAGAGTCGGCGTTGGTTCAAGGCGTGGCGCTGGTGACGACGGCCAAGGAGATCGAAGACATCGTCGTCGCGTCCCACGACGGTGCGCCGGTGCGCGTGCGCGACGTGGCGAAGGTCGAAAAGGGTCGCGAGATCCGGCGCGGAGCCGTGACCGCCGAAGGCAGGGGCGAGGTCGTGCTCGGGCTCGGCTTCATGCTGATGGGAGAGAACAGCCACGACGTCACGACCCGGCTCAAGCTGCGCCTCGACGAAGTGAAGAAGAGCCTACCGGCAGGGATCGAGCTGACCACGGTCTATGACCGCACCGACCTCGTCGACCATGTCCTTGCGACAGTGCGGAAGAACCTCCTCGAAGGCGCGCTCCTGGTCGTCGCAGTTCTCTTCGCCTTCCTGGGCAACCTGCGGGCCGGGCTCATCGTGGCTGCTGCGATCCCGCTCTCCATGCTGGTCGCATCGAGCCTGATGCTCCGCGCCGGGATCGCCGGCAGTCTGATGAGCCTCGGCGCCATCGACTTCGGCCTCCTCGTCGACAGCTCGGTCATCATGGTCGAGAACGCAGAGCGGCGCCTCGCCGTCGATCCACCCGAGCGATCGACGGAGGACGTGGTCCGTGACGCGGCCATCGAGGTGCGGAAGCCGACGCTCTTCGGCGAGCTCATCATCATGGTCGTCTACTTGCCCATCCTGGCGCTCGAGGGCATCGAGGGAAAGCTCTTCCGCCCGATGGCGCTGACGGTCGTCTTTGCGCTGCTCGGCTCGATCCTCCTGTCGCTCACGCTCGTTCCTGCGCTCGCGAGCCTCAGCCTGAAGCGGCGACCAGCACATCGCGAAACCTTCGTCGTTCGCGCGCTGCATCGAGCGTATCGGCCGGCGATCCAATTCGTCCTCGGCCACCGGCGTCTCGTCCTTCAGCTGGGCGTTCTGGTCCTCGTCGGCGGAGCGGTCCTCGCGAGCCGACTGGGCGCCGAGTTCGTCCCGCGCCTGCAGGAGGGGGCGCTCGTAGCCAACACGATCCGGCTGGCGGGTGTCTCGGCGGACGAGTCGGTCCGCTACGGAACCAAGCTCGAAGAGCTCTTGCTCCACGAGTTCCCCGACGAGGTCGAGCACGTCTGGACACGCACTGGCTCCGCCGAGATCACGACCGATCCGATGGGCCTCGAGCTGAGCGACGTGTTCGTCACGCTCAAACCGCGCGAAGGATGGAAACGCGCGAGGACGCAAGAGGAGCTCGTCGCCGCCATGCAGGACAGCCTCGACGGATTGCCGGGCATGAAGGTCATCTTCACCCAGCCCATCGAGATGCGCGTGAACGAGATGGTCGCCGGCATCCGCTCGGACGTCGGCGTAAAGATTTTCGGCGACGACTACGATCTCTTGAAGGCGAAGGCGCGCGAGATCGAGGTCGTGCTCGCCGAGATCCCCGGCGCGGCGGACATCGTGACCGAACAGCTCACCGGGCAGCCGATGGTACGGATCGACATCGACCGCGCAGCAATCGCCCGGTACGGCATCGCCGCCTCCGATGTGCTCGCCGTGGTGGAATCTCTGGGTACCCGCGAGGTCGGCGAGCTGCAGAGCGGCGAGCGCCGCTTTCCCATCACCCTCAAGATCGCCGATCGCTACCGGCACAGCGAAGAGGCGATCGGTCGCATCCTCGTCACTTCGGCCAACGGCGACCGCATCCCGCTCGCTCGCCTCGCGAAGATCGACACGGTGGAAACGCCTTCCGTGGTGAACCGCGAATGGGCACGGAGGCGCGTCGTCATCCAAGCCAACGTGCGAGGACGGGACGTGGGCTCGTTCGTCGAGGAAGCGAAGAAAAAGATCGACGAGAAGGTCGTGCTCCCCACCGGGTACTACGTCAGGTTCGGAGGCCAGTTCGAGAACTTGGAGCGTGCCCGCAAGCGACTCGCGATCGTCGTGCCGATCGCGCTCGCGCTCGTCTTCATCCTCCTCTACGTGACCTACGGACGCGTCGTCGACTCGCTACGCGTCTTTCTCGGGGTTCCGTTCGCCGTCGTCGGCGGCGTGGCGGCGCTCGCGATCCGTGGAATGCCGTTCAGCGTCTCGGCAGCCGTCGGCTTCGTCGCCCTCTCGGGAATTGCCGTCCTCGGCGACATGATGCTTGTCTCGACGGTCCGCCAGCTCCTCGGCGAAGGCCTCGAGCTCGAGGAAGCGGTCCGGCAAGCCGCCGACCGGCGCCTCCGCCCGGTCGTGATGACCGCACTCGTCGCGGCCCTCGGGTTCGTCCCCATGGCCCTGAGCACCGGAATCGGCGCCGAGGTCCAGCGCCCGCTCGCAACCGTCGTCATCGGCGGGGTGATCACCTCGACGCTGCTCACCTTGTTCGTGCTGCCGGCGATCTATTTGGCGCTGGCGAGGCGGTCGCCTGTCACGGTCGGCCCCGCTGGCGGCTAATCCCGCCGAGTGCAAAGCCGCTCGGAAAGGTTCCCCATGAAAATCGTACGTTCCGTCGCCCTGCTCGTCGCTCTCGCGATTCCCTCTATGGCCTTCGCATCGGACTGCCCCTGCGGTGAGAAGTGCCCCTGCGGCGAGAAGTGCCCCTGCCCAGGCTGCTCCCACCGCTGAGCTAAGCTGCGGGGTGGACGAGGCCGAACGGAAGCGACTCGGGCGCGCGATGTGCGCGCTCGCCGACGGCGACCGCGATGCGTTCGCCGTCGTCTTCCGTTCGGTCAAGCCGCTCCTCGACCGCTACGTGGGGAAGATGGTGCGCGACCCCGCGTCGCGCGACGAGATCGTGCAGGCATCGATCATCAAGGTGTTCGAGGCCGCCTGCACATTCGATCCCGATCGCGATGCTGCTGCCTGGGTCCTCGCCGTCGCGTCGTGGGAGGTTCGATCGTTCCGCCGCGATCGATCGCGACAGCTACAGAGAAGCGGCGGGGATCCGGTGAACGTCGCCCTGGCAGGGGGTGACGATCCGGAGCGAGCGACGCTCCGGCGCGAGATCGTCGAGGCCGTTCACGAATGCGTCGGCGACCTCTCGCCCGCAGACCAAGAAGTGATCCTCGCGACGCTCGAAGGACAGCGTCAACCGAGCGCAACCTTCCGGAAACGGCTCGAGCGTGCGCTCGCACGGTTCAAATCAAGATGGGTAGCCCGGTATGAGCACGACGCTTCCTGATCTCGAAGCTACGGCGCGAAGAGCCTACGAGCGCGGGCGCGTTCGTCTGGGTGCTTCGCGCGCTCTCCTCACGCTCGCCTTGCCGCTTGTTGCGGCGACGCAGCTCGGTGCGCCGGTGCATCTGGCGGTGATGCTCGGTGCGGCGCTCGCCCTCGTGTTCGGCTACGCGCAGTTCAAGGGCCTGTCGGCGGGCCGCGGCGCTCGCATGGGCTTGTTCCTCGGTCTCTTCGGCGCGCTCGTCCCCGCGATGATGCGGTCTTCAGGATTCTGTTGTCTCGGCGCCTCGTGCGAGAGCACCTGCCTCGCCGCATGCATCATGACCGGCGTGTTGACGGGTGCGGCGGGCGCAGTGATCTCTGCCGGCGACGAGCGTCCGCTCGCGCACGGCGCCGCGGCAGCCGTGATCATGCTGCTTGCCGCCGGGCTCGGGTGCAGCGCTGTCGGGGGCGCCGAGTTTCTCGGGATCGCAGCCGGCTTGGCCCTTGGTGGAACGACGTTCTTCTTGCGGACGGCTCGTGCGAGCTAGGCCGTGAGGCCGGCGGACGGCGATGTCCTAGGCCGAAGCCCGGCGCGCAACGCAGCGAGCGCCGAGAACGAGAACAGGATGGCGATGCCGACACCGACGATGAAGTCGGGCCACAGCGTGTCCGTCAAGGCGACGAGCGAGGCCGCCGCGAGAACAGAGACGTTGGCGATGATGTCGTTGCGTGAGCACACCCAGGCCGACGACATGTTCATGTCGTCAGAGCGATGCCGCGTCAGGAGCAACAGGCAGATTCCATTGACCACGAGCGCCATCACGCCGATGGCCGTCATCGTCACAGGCTCCGGTGGGAGTGACGCAACCGCCCGACCGATCGCTGACAACAAGACGCCGACTGCGGTGACGGCCATGAGCGAACCTTTGAGCAGGGTCGCTCTGGCCTTCCAGGTGATGCTGCGGTGGAGCACGAAGAGCGTCGCTCCATAGGCCAACGCATCGCCGAGCATGTCGAGGGAATCCCCGAGCAAGGCTGAAGAGCGCGCGAGCATTCCAGCGCCTGCCTCGACGAAGAACATCAGTAGGTTCAGCCAGAGCACGACGCGGAGCACTCGCCCCTGCTTCTTCGCGAGACGCTCCGCCGTCTTTGAGCATCCGCAGGACTCCACTCGGAGCAGTTTAGCACGCAAGAATGGTCCGGGATGACGATGCAGTGCGCCTGGCCAGGGGGGCTCGCGGAGTCTCCTCGAGCCTATGGTGTCGAATTCTTCCTTCGAGTCACGTCCCTTATCCCTCGTCCCAGGATCCTGATCACGCCATCGTAGAGGTACCGGTGCACATCGTTCGTATGCAGAACGGTTGGAAGAGTGTTGCCGCGCGAAGTCAGGTTGAAGAACAGGATCTCCGCATCAGCCGGGATGCCGATGGTCCGAAGGTCAAGCTCGGTGATTTCGTCGGGCGGGAGAGAGAACTCGAACACGACCGTCGGACATCCGGCGAGCGCGGCCGCCTGTCCGAACTCAAAGTCCGTGTCGAGCCCGCCGACGAGCGCCAGCACCAGTCGCACGGCTTGCCGCATCGCAGGCAGGGAGGGTCTCTGCCGCGGAGGAACTCGTCCGCAAACACCGGGTCGTAGCCGGTCATCGCATTGCACTTCGGACAAGGAACCCAAGGAGTGAGCAGCGACGGTTCGAGGATGGCCCCCATGCCTCCTGGTTATCCCGCGAACGCTCCCGAGTGCCGCGCGTGTCAGGCCCAGCGCGTCGCGGGGGACTACCTGCGGAGTCCCGCGCAGACGAGTGCACACCACGGCGGGTCTCAGGGCGCCCATTGTCGGATCCTCCGCCCCTTGGCAGAATGACAAGCCGCGCGGGCACCAGGCTACCGCCGGCGCCAAACCACCCGGGAAGCGGAGCCCGCAATGGATCGCGAAGCCGAGATGGAGAAGCTGGCCACCGAGCTCGTGAACGAAGCGACGGCGGGCCACGCAAAGCTGCTTCGCCCCGAGGCGCTTCAGCGGCTGCGCGAGCACCTGATCGACGAGCTGCTCTGCACGAACTACGGGCGCGACAAGCTGCGAAACATCATGGCCGCACCGGTCGTGCACGCGAGTGAGGAGCGGCCGACGATCGACGCGCCTGCGACGGAGAAGAAGAAGGAGGAAGGGGCGTGAGCCCGAGGCTGACGGCGGAGCAGCAGGCGCTCTGCGCGTCGGTGCCGCGGCTGGTTTCGCGACTGGCGAAGCGACACGCGGGGCGGACGCCGAGCGTCGATCGGTCCGACTTCGAGTCGGCGGGTGATGAGGCGCTCGTGGCGTGCACGTTGGACTACAGGCCAGAGGATGGTTCGTTCGAGGAGCATGCGCTCGCTCGGGTCGACTACGCGATGCGGGATGTGGCTCGCAAGGCGATGAAGATCTTCACCCGCGAGCGACCGCGGCGCGAGCAGCTGCGACCGGCACGGCGCGAAGACTTCGACACACCAGAGGAGGCGACGGCCGCGATGTTCGCCGAAGCCGATATGCCTCCACGCGCGCGGCTGCTTCGAGATCTGGAGCTGCAAGCGGCGGCTTTCACGGCGGCAGAGCTCGAGCAAGAGGAGCGTGCCGCGGTCGACGTGGTGGAGACGCAGCACCGAGCGCTGGAGTTGAGAGCGCTCCGCGCGGCCGTCGAGGAGCTCGAGGCACGTGAGCGCGCGGTCTACGAGGCGATCTATCGCGAGGATCGCCAGGTCAACGAGATTGCCGAGGCGCTCGGTGTCGACCGACGGACGATCTCGCGGATCACCGAGCGCATCCGCGAGCATGTCGCCGTGCGACTACGCCCGCTTCTCGCCTGACTGCGAAGTGCGTCGGTTGCGCGGCCGTCAGCGGCTGGCGCGCCCCTTGGGTCGCTCTACCGCGGTCGTGCCACGTCGAACCCGCCGCTTCTTCGGATTCGCATCTGCGCCGGCTTGCTTGCGTAGCTCCGCCGCGCGCGACACCAGCTGGTTGCCGAGCTCGATCGTCTTGTTGAGTTGCGCCATGGTGGCCACCGCATCCGGGGCCGACGGGTCAACCCGCTTCATGATCTCGGTAGCCGCTGCGATCAGATCCGACCCGCGCTTCTCCAGGGCGTCCGCGCGCGCGAGAAGCTCGTTTGCGCGAGTCGTCGTGGCGTCGATGTTCTTCGCGGCCGACTCGCCCGCCTTCGCAGCATCGCGGACGGCGATCGCGGCCTCGTTCGCGTTGTGAAGAACCTCCTCTGCCTCCTCCGTTCGTTTTCGGATGTTGCTGATGGCGAGCGCGAGGTTCACAGGGGCAGTTGCGATGGCTTCCGCTTCTGCGGCGCCGGGCAGGCCAGCTTTGGACGCGGCTCCGAGACGAGCCAGCTCCGGACTGACCGCGTTCACGACATCTCCCGGCGAGATCGAGTCGCCATTGACTACCTTCTGCCCTAGCTCAATCGGGGCCCTCACTGGGGCGGTCGCGATTTCGGCGGCCTTCTCTGCGGCCTGCTTGCCGCTGTCGACGGCCTTCTTGCCGGCGTCTGCGGCCTTCTTGAAGACCGACTTGGCCTGGGCGTCGCTCGACCAGCTAAGGCTGACGAGCGTCGTCAACGCGACGAACGCCGCGGGGAGAGGAAGCCTCATCCCGTTTGCATACGTCCGCCTGATGAAGGCGCAAGGGCGAAAATTCTTTCGCAGATACGTCAGGAGTTCTCGTTGAGATCGGCGGCAGAACGCTCGGCGATCTCTCTGTGGCGTTTTACCCTCTGCGTCGCGAGCCCCAACCGAATCAAGTAGTCCCCTCGCGTGATCACCGCGCGAGCGATCTGCGTCCACTCGAGCAGCCATAGCCGGAGCGCTGCGAGCCGCTCCGTCTGCTTCTGCTGCTCGGCCTTCCGGTCGATGACGTCGGACACGGGCTTGGAGCGCTTCGCGATCTCGATGAGGGCGCGAAGGCGCGCTCGTTCGCTCGTGCTGAGCGTGCGGTCCTCGATCATCTGCAGCGCGGCCCGGTCCTCGGCTCGCGTGTCGTCGCGATCGATGCCCAGCTCGAGCGCGTCGAGCCGATCGAGAAGAATCTCGAGTCGGAGCACGGAAGCGCGTCCGCGTGCAGCGCCCATCCCATGAAAGAGAAACTCGGCTTGCCGCGGATAGCGATGCGCGAGGCTGGCCTTCGCGATCCGGAAGACGGGAATCTCGACGGCCTCCAGCTCAGCGACCGCGGCGCGAACCTCGTCGTCGTAGGTGTCTTCGGGAGGTAGCTCGCCGCGAAAGCCGGCAGCTTCGTGCAAGAGCTGCCATCCCCTCTGGTGCTCGGCGGCCGAGTAGCCGTGCTTCTCGAGCGCGCGCTGGATGGCGGGCTCGGCGCTGACAGTGCGCAGAAACTTGAGCGTGCGCTCCGGGATCGTCTCGAGCGTGCGCCTGGTGACCTCAGTTCGGTTCGGTTTCACGAGCATCTCCTTCGGGAGCTACTCGTTCCGAGCCGCGCGCATGGGACATGGTCCAGACACGCGAGGGTCGAGGTCCCCTTCGCTCTGCTCTTGCGGCCCACCGGAAGGGTCCGACCGGCCCTGCAATCCGTGCGAGCGCCGGTGCGGTGCCGCCTGAGAGCCCATTTCGTCGGGGTTTTCCAGCCGTGCGAGCAAGCGCACCGCCGCTAAGCCGGCTCGTGCCCGGCTCCTGACCGAATCGAAGCGCCTCTCGGAGCGAGTGTGAGGGCCCCTTGGTCCGGTTGCAGCGTCGGTCGACAAGACCGCAAGGGCGGTATCCCGTACACGTCTTGGCCGCTCGTGCCGCCAGAACCGGCGGACTTCACTCGGTTTCGCGCGCTGCGAAAGATTTCCTGTCCCATCCGGCGGGTTCGCGACGAGTAGCCAATCGAGACGGCGCCGCAGGGTGCGATGGCCGTCATCAAGGAGTGTTTCTCATGTCGACCAGCATGCCTGGGTCGGTCGCTACGACCTCGCCCGGAACCAACGGTGCTTCGAACAACAACAACGGCGGCTCGCCGCCGCTCGACGCGATGTCGAGCCTGCCTCCCGACGTCTCGCGCAAGACGCTCGAGAGCACTGTCGAACGTGCGATGGCGCTTCTTCGCGGCATCGCTGCGGAGAAGGGCATCCGAGAGCAGATGCACAAGTACGGCTACTCGGACGCGCATCAACAAGAAGGTTGGCGTCGTCTCGCGGTCGCGGCGGGGTTTCATCAGCCGCTCGGCGCGCAGGACGACAATGACGCCAACGTTCGCAACGCCATCAACGAGCTCGACAGCTCCGACGAGCAGGTCTTCCGCATCGCGGCGGCCAGCTTGTCGCGCCGCTTCCCGCAGCACGCCGATCGTCTCCTCGGAGGCATCTCGGCTTCGCGCGGCGTAGCGTCGGTCCTGAACCTCGAGATCTTGCTCGACCGCATCGACAAGCTCGAACAGGACGCTTCGGACTCGCAACGCAGCGCGGTCGTCACGCTCCTCTCGGAGCGCGGCCTCTCGCCTGCGGAGCGCGCGCGGCTTCGCGGTCTCATCAACGTCGCGAAGAAGTCGAACCCCGTCGACGGCAGCCCGAGCGCAGTCGAGGAGCGTGACAAGCGATACGTCGCGAACCTGCAGTCGCTGCGTGAGTGGTACGAGGAGTGGTCCGAGATCGCGCGGGCGCTCTTCAGTCGTCGCGACTACCTGATCCGTCTCGGCATGGCCGCAAGCCGCCGGTCGAGCAAAGAGGAGGAGGAGCCGGCGCCGCCTGTGGCGCCGAGCCCGGTCGAGCCGGGCGTCTGAAGGGCGGGCTCACGTGAGCCCGTGGTCATCGGGCGCCGCTCGCGAGCTTGGTGTCATGGACCGGTTCGCGACGGCGGCGGAGCTTGGAGCAAATCCAAGCTGAGGTCACACTGTCGGCATGCACGTCCTTTACCAGCGCGGCTCCCCGGCTGTCGTGCAGCCGACGAGCGTGGGACCGCAAGCGCGCCAGCACGAAGCGATATCCAAGGCGTTTCACATCCTGGAACAGCGCTCCGAGGCACGAGCCGCACGACTCCTCCGCTCGAATCCATTCGGAGTGATCCTCACCGGCGACTACTTCGACGAGGAAGAAGCCCAGCTGCACGCGATGGTGTCCGTCACCCGTCACGACGAGCTCGCAGCCCTCGGGGCTAGGAGCCCAGAAGCGATCGCAATTGCTCGCGCCTTTGACGACGCCGGATTTCCGATTCGCGTGATTGCTGTTCACGTCGACGTGAGCAGCATCTCCAGGGACAGATCGCCCGTCGCCCTAACGCCGAAGGAAGTTCAGCAGCCGTGGACCGGGTTCATACGGCGGTCTACGGCTACCTACGATGCGCTTGCGAGGAGCTGGGCGAAGGGGTGCCTGAATCGGCCACCACCACCCAGCTCCTCAAGCAGCTGCGGCAAGAGCATTCTCTGCTCCAAGACCTGGGTCCACGCCCGGACGACGCAAAGAACATCCTGAACAGCTTGAGTAACGTTCTCGACGCGCTATCGCCGCTTCGAAACAAGGCCTCATTGAGCCACCCCAACAAGGACCTGCTGCCTGAGGCCGAAGCACGCCTTGCACTCAATGCCGCGCACACGCTGTTCAACTACCTCGAGTCGGAGCTCCGTGGTTGACGCCCATGGTCCACGACGCCTCGAAGCGGAGTGAAGGCACGGCCCTCCGCGGGTGCGCGCTGGCCCCTAAGCCAAGAGCCGTCGTTCGAATGTGAAGATTCCTGGCATTTTGCCAGCTTCGGATGGAGAACGAATGACCGTTGCGCCCGAACTTCCGGACCTCGTATCTCCATGGGTCCGAAAGGGGGTGCACCATGGATCAGTACGAACGGCCGTCTTCGAACGGGCGGCGCCGCGCGCACGCGGACTCGAAGGGCGTCTCGAAGGAAGAGATCGGGCGAGCGACGGCGGAGGCGCGTTGCCAGAAGGTGATCGATGAGCTCGAGCCCGGGGAGCATCGCCGCGTGCTCGCGTTCCTCAACGACGCGGTGGCGCCCGAGGACTTGATGTTTCGTCGAGGGTTGGCCACGGACGGCACGGATCCTCGTGCACGTCGGCCGCACGCGTTCATGCCCTCGCGAACGCGCCGGCCGGTCATTGCCCGTGATGCGGCGAGAGCGTTGCTCGAGTTTCGGAACAAGGAGTACCCGCTCGGGTTTCGCCACATCCGAGAGACGCTCGCGGCAAAGGGGTTCTCGTTCCAGGACCTGATCGAGCTGCTGCAGGCGCTCAGCAAGCTCCTCTTCGGCAGCTGGACCGTCTTCCCGCAGCCGATCCCGCGGCGGGGACCGGGTGACTACGACGGCGTCGTTCACGCGGCGCTGCTCCACACGGGCAAGGTGCTCTTCATCACGGCCGACGAGACGACGCTCCTGTGGGACCCGCAGAACACGGCCGCGTCGACGTTCGAGAATCCGGTGAACCAGCCGCATCTCACGCCAACAGGTGAGGGCTACTCGGTGCTCTGCGGCGGGCACTGCTTCCTTTCGAGCGGCCAGCTGCTCGTGGTCGGAGGCGGAGGCTACTCGGCGCATCACCTCGCTCGGTGGGGCTACCGGTTCGACCCGGTTGCCAAGAGCTGGGCACGAACCGCCGGCCCGATGGTCGAGGATCGCTGGTATCCGACGGCGCTGCGCCTGGGCGACTACCGCGTCGGCGCCAGCCGCGAGGTGCTCGTCGTTTGCGGGCACGGCCACGGAGACATGGAGATCTACGACGAGGCCAGCGACTCGTTCCGGGTGATCGAAGGCGACACGAAACAGTTCCCTCGGCTGTATCCCGGTCTGCACCTGCTGCCGAACCATGCCGTTCTCTATACGCGCACCGGTTGGGGTAGTCCCGAGCCGAACGGTCCGCAGGGCAATGTCGCCGATGACGATCAGTCGGCCTACTTCACGATGAACGGACCGAGTGCCGGGGTTTGGACCAACACCGGCCCGTCTGCAACGAAGCCTGACCGCACGAAGGGCATGTCCGTGCTGCTCTTGAGCCGCGATGCACCGTACGTGCGGACGATGGTCCTGGGCGGTGCGGATCCGGCGAACAACGACACCTACGAGATCATCGACGCGACGGCGCTCTCTACGACGGTGAGCTGGGGGCCCGCTCACACCTTCCCCGATCGCGAGCACCGCAGCCTCGCGAGCGCCGTTCTGCTTCCTGACGGAACCGTCTTCGTTTGCGGCGGCATCCAGCGAGCGAATTCTCCGTGCGCGGTCTTCGATCCACGCACCAACCAGTGGTCGGCGATGGCCGCCTTGCCGTCGATCCGCGACTACCACTCGGTGGCGCTGCTGCTTCCGAGCGCAGAGGTCATGATGGCCGGCTGGAACAACACCGCGATCGAGATCTACAAGCCGCCGTATCTCTTCAAGGGCGCGCGGCCGACGATCCAGGCGGCCCCCGCGCAGGTTCGGCACGGCGAGACCTTCTCCATCGACACGCCCGACGCGGCCTCGATCAGGAGGGTGGTTCTTATCCGACCGATGGCCGTGACGCATCAGACGGACACCGAGCAGCGGGTGATCGAGCTCGGCTTCGACCAAGCGGGTGGCGGTGGCGCTCGCCTCGTCGCAACCGCTCCCGACGGCGGACCGCCCTATTCGTTGGCGCCGCAGGGTCACTACATGCTGTTCATCGTCAACCAGGAGGGTGTGCCCTCGGTGGCGAGCTGGATCTACCTGGCGCCTCCCGACTTTCACTTCTGGTCGTTGAGCGCCGTGAGCCAAGCAGCCGGTGGTCCCACCGCTGCGGGCGATCCGTTCGGCTACATGTTCGACGCGCAGGGGACGCAGCACATCCTCTATCGGAGCAACGACGGCCACATCCGAGAGCTCTGGTGGGACGGCGGCTGGCACGCCGAAGACCTCACCGCCGCAACCGGTGCCCCGGCAGCCGCCGGCGATCCGCGCGGGTACATGTTCGACGCGCAGGGAACGCAGCACGTCATCTTCCGGAGCAACGATGGACACATTCGCGAGCTCTGGTGGGACGGCAGCTGGCACGCTGAAGACCTCACCGCTGCGACGGGCGCGCCTTCGTCGGCGAGCGAGCCGACCGGCTACATGTTCGACGCGCAAGGAACGCAGCACATCATCTTCCGAAGCAACGATGGCCACATCCGGGAGCTCTGGTGGAATGGCACCTGGCACGCCGAAGATCTCACGGGCGCCACGGGCGCTCCCGCGGCCGTGGGCATTCCGCACGCGTACATGTTCAACGCCCAGGGCACGCAGCACGTGATCTTTCGGAGCGGCGACGGGCACATTCGCGAGCTCTGGTGGGATGGCGCATGGCACGCCGAAGATCTCACGGGAGCGACCGGCGCACCTCTCGCAGCGGGCGATCCCTGTGGCTACATGTTCGACGCGCAGGGCACGCAGCATGTCGTCTTCCGTAGCACCGACGGTCACATCCGCGAGCTGTGGTGGGACGGCGCGTGGCACGCCGAAGATCTCACCGGGGCGACGGGCGCACCCAACGCTGCGAGCGATCCGAGCGCGTACATGTTCGACGCGCAGGGAACGCAGCACGTCATCTTCCGGAGCAACGATGGTCATATCCGCGAGCTCTGGTGGGATGGCAGCTGGCATGCCGAGGACCTGACAGCCGCGACGCAAGCACCGCCCGCGAGCGGCAAACCGCACGGGTACATGTTCGACGCTCAGGGGTCGCAACACGTCGTCTATCGAGGTACCGACGGGCAGGTCTACGAGCTCTGGTGGCTCTAGCGTCCACGCTCGCCCTTGGCGGAAAGCGCATGCCATCTCGCTCCTGCCGAGGCAGAATCCCCGCATGAGCGACGACTCGCGACCGGCGCCCGAGCTCGACCGCAACGCGGTCCGGGCGCTGGTCGATAATCACCGCGCGTTCCTTGGATTCCTGCAGAAGCGGGTAGGGGACCCGCAACTCGCAGAGGACATCCTGCAGGACGCGTTCGTTCGCGGTGTCGAGAAGGTCGGTGACGTTCGCGACGAGGAGTCCGTGGTCGCCTGGTTTTACCGAATGCTGCGCAACGCGGTCATCGATCACCACCGCCGCCAGAAGACCAAGACGCGGGCGCTCGACGATCTCGCGCGCGAGGTCGAAACCGCGGTCGAGCCCGAAGCGGAGACGCGTGCCGCGGTCTGCCAGTGCGTTGCGCGGCTCGCGCAAACCCTCAAGCCGGAGTACGCCGAGGTCCTCGAGAAGGTCGAGGTCGGAGGCATGGCGGTGAAGGACTTTGCTGACGCCGCCGGGATCTCACGCAGCAACGCAGCGGTTCGCGTCTTCCGCGCGCGCGAGGCGCTCCGCAAGCAGGTCGCCGTCTCGTGCGGGACATGCGCCCACCACGGGTGCCTGAATTGCTCGTGCGGTGGTCGGAGCTGAACACGGGACTTCACCCCCTACGCAATCCAGTGCCGCAACGCTCACAATCGTGCACAGCAGAGCTCGCAAGCATCGAGACCGGCTCCTGGACAGTTACGACCTGTCGTAGTAGCAAGAATCCGTGGCGAGCAGCTCCCTGCCCAAGCTCGACTCGCTGGGTGAGCTCGAAGCGCGCGTGCTCGAGGTGCTGTGGAACAGCTCCGAGCCGCTCTCGGTGCGAGAGGTCGGCGTAGCTCTCCGCAGGCGTCCGGCACTCGCCTACACGACGGTCATGACCGTCTTGGATCGTCTGCACGACAAGGGCTACGTGACACGAGCGAAGCTGGGTCGTGCGTTCTCGTACCGTCCCCGCGTCGCGCGGGAGGAGCTCTTCGCCGAACGCGCGGTTGCCGCGTTGAGCCCGAAGGGGCCGCCGCCGAACGCCGTGCTTGCGGCGTTCCTCGACTCGGTCGAGTCGCGCGATCCCCAGCTGCTGGATCGACTCGCCGCTCTCATCGCGGCCAGGCGAGGATCGAAATGAACGCGCTGTTGGTCGTAGCGTTCTCGCTCGCACTGTTCCTGGGCAGCGCCTACGTGCTCGGTTGGGTGTGCGCCGAGCTGGGCGAGCGGGTCGGGGGCAGGCTCTCGACGTCGAGCCGTTTTCGAGCGGCCATGGCGTTCGTACCGATCGCGACCGCGGCGGGGCTTGCGCTATCGGTGCTCTCACCGCAGGCGATTCTCGACCGGTGCCACTGCGTCTCGCACCCGCACCACCTGCATCTGTGCTTGGAGCATGCGACCTTTTCGTGGGCGCTCGTTGCGGCGGGGATCGTGGGGCTGGCAGGCCTCATCCCTCGAGCACGTGCGCTCCTCGCCCTCGCGCGCGACTACGGCATGACAGCTTCCTGGGCTTCGGCGCTGCGGACCTCGACGAGGCTGGAGGTCGGAGGCACCCGGGTCGAGATTGTCGACGCACCCGGCGCGCACTCATGGGCGTTTGGCGTCGGCCGGCCCCGGGTCGTCGTGTGCCGTTCCCTGTGGTCGTGTCTGGACGACGAAGCGAGATCCGCGGTGGTTGCGCACGAGAGAGCTCACTTGGCGAGGCGCGACCCGCTGACGCTGATTCTCGTGCGGGCGGCTGGGTGTTTCCTATCGGCCGACGCAGCGGATCGGATCCTTCGCGGCTGGCGCCGAGCGGCCGAGCTGGCTTGCGACCGTCTCGCTGCGAGATGGGTCGGGGACGCCGGCACCGTCGCGGCCGCTCTCGTGGCGTGTGGTCGATTGCAGCTCCTCGAGAGCTCAGACACCCGTGCTGCCTTGGGCATCGTGAATGACGATCTGGAGCTGCGTGTGCGCACGCTCCTCGAGAGTGGGTCGCAGCCGCCCGCGGTCCCCCCAGGGAATGGCGATCTGGCTTCGGCAGTGTCCGTCGCAATCGCAGGACTCGTCTTCGTCGCCGTCGTTGCTGGTCACAGCGCTCATCACGCCCTCGAAACCGTTCTGTCCTGGGTCTCGTAGCCGGAGTCTTCATGCAGCGTTCCACTTGCCGCGCGCGCCAAATTACTACGTGGCGTAGTTGCAACTTGGCGACCGTCTTGACCCTTGCGGTGGGCATCGGCAGTGCCGACGTCGCGCACGCGCAGTCAGTCGCGCCGGCCCCATCCGCGCTCAGTTCCGAGCGCGCGATCATCGAACGCTTCTGCAAGGCCGGCCCCGCGCACGCGCGTGCCATCGCGCTGCGCGCCGAGGGCGAAGCAGCGGTCGACATGGCTGGTGTCTTTCCGAACCCCGACGTCTCGGTCGAGCACAACCGCAGCCTCACAGGCGAGCAAGACACCGAGACGATCGCGGGGATCGGCTTTCCTCTCGGGATTGGCGGCCGTCGTTTTCTGCTTTCCGATGCGGCCGACGAGCGCGCATCGGAGAAGAACAGTGAAGCAGACGCGGTGATGGTCGACGGCGCGCTCGATCTTCGCGAGGCGCTCGTGCGGGTTGCGGCGGAAAGGGAGCGAGCGGCGATTCTGGCCCGACAACAGGAGAGCCTGGCGGAGCTCGAGACGATGCTGAAAACCCTCCAGAAAGGCGGGGAGAGCTCGGAGCACGACGTCCTGCGGCACGCGCTCGAGGTCGAAGTGCATGGCTCCCGTCTAGCCCTCCAGAGGAGCCGGGTCGCTTCAGCCCAAGCTCGCCTCGGTGTGTTCCTCGATCGTGATGTCGACCTCTCGGGGATTGCTCTCGCGTCGATCGCGACGACCTCCCGGGACAAGACGTCGAAGCCGCACCCGCGGCTCGCGGCGCTCGAGGCTTCCACGCGAGCCGCCGAGATCGAGGAAGACGCCGCGAATCGCCGCTGGGTCCCGGATCTCGAGCTCTTCTTCGGCTACCGGCAGGTGACGATGAACGTGTCCCCATCGGAAGCCGAGACCGGACACGGCTTCGCGCTGCGCGTCGGTTTGCCGCTCACCTTCTTCGATCACGGCCAGGGCGAAGCCTCGGTCGCGCGAGCCCACGCGGCGGCCTCGCGAGCCGCGCACGACGCGCTCGTCAGGACGAACCGGGCAGAGGAGAAGGCTGCAGACGATGCGATCGCGAGCCTGGATGCGCCCCGGGCCGGGAAAGAAGACGCCGAGACCCGCGCGCGCAAGCTCTTCGATCAAGCCAAACGCCTCTACCTGGCCGGCGAGGGGTCGATAACCGACTTGTTGGCTTCGAGCGGTCTCGTCGAATCGAGCGCCCTCGCGGCCGTCGACATCGAAGAAGCGAGAGCGCTTGCGCGGATCGCCAAGATGCGCGCGGCAGGATCCCTGATGAACAGAGACCTCGACGCAATCTGCTCCGCGAGGCGGCCGTGAGCGGTCGGATCGCGTGCCTCGCCGTCGCCGCATGGCTCCTAGGCGGCTGCCACGACCATGACCACCCCCACGACGGCGGACACGATCATCCGCACGCGGAAGGCAGCGCTCATGCCGGTGAAGAGGCGGAGCCCGAGCCGATCAGCATCACCCGCTGGACGGATCGATATGAGCTCTTCGTCGAGATCCCGCCTCCGGTGAACAACAAGCCGATCTCGTACCACGCGCACGTTACGCGCCTCTCCGACTTCTACGCCGTGAGAGAAGGGCGGTTCGTCGCCCGCTACAAGGACAAGAAGGGCGCGGTCGTACGGGAGCACGCCCAGGTCGGCGCAAAGCGGCCGGGTATCTTCGTCTTCGAAGGGGAGGGGCTACCCACCGGCGAGTACGCCGCCGAAATGCAATACGAGGCCGACGGTACAGTAGACGTCTGGGAGTGCGGCACGATCGAGGTGCTCGAGAAGGAACCGCCGCCGGCTGAGCCGACCGCGGACACGAGCATCACCTTCCTCAAAGAGTCGCAATGGAGGATTTCGTTCGCCACCGCGTGGGCGGAGGAGCGGCCGGTGCGCCAGCAGCTCGAGATGCCCGGCATCGTCGAGCCGGCCGGCACCGACCAGCTCACCGTGAGCGCGTCGACCAGCGGGCGCTTCCTGCACGATCCAAAGCGGACGCTCGCGGTGGGCACCAAGGTCGAGAAAGGCGATGTCCTCGGATCCATCGTTCCGAACGTCGAGGGCGACGACTACAACCAGCTCGTCTTCGCCGTCGAAGAAGCCAGGATCGCCAAGAAACAGAACGAGGTCGAGATCGCTCGCATCGAGCCGCTGGTAACGAGCGGTGCGCTGCCCGAGAAGCGGCTCATCGATCTCAAGAACGAAGGCGAGCTGCTCGCGAGCAAGCTGCGGCTCGCGCAGGGGCGACTCGGCGCCGTCTCCGGAGGAGGCAAGAAAGGAATCGCGATCAAGGCCGAGATGTCCGGTGTCATTTCGGACCTCGTCGCCCGCAACGGTGACGCGGTGGACGCGGGATCCATCCTCTTGCGCCTCGGAAACTCGAGACGACTGTGGGTTCGTGCGCGGACCTTCTCGCGCGGTCCATTCGACGACGCTGCTCCTTCAGCCCTCCGGCGCGACGCCGGCGAAACGATCGATCTGACCGCCCTGGAAGCCAAATTCCTCGCGTCCGCACCGGCCATCGACGCCGAAACTCGCGTCGGCACTTGGGTCGTGGACCTCGGGCCCAAGACCGACAGCCTGCCAAGTCAGATCCGTCCCGGCACTTCGGTGGTCGTGACGGCGCGCTATGGTGCTGCGACCAACGCAGTGACGGTGCCGGCGGGCGCGGTCGTCGAGATCGATACGCGGCCGTTCGTGTTCGTACAGATCGACGGAGAGCACTTCGAAAAGCGCCCCGTTGCGGTCGGCCCACGGGATGGCGGCTTCATCCCGATCCGGGGCGGCGTCGCGAAGGGCGAGCGCGTCGTGACGACCGGCGGCTTCGACATCCATCTGGCCGCGGTCATGGGGACCGTCGAGTCGCACCGCCACTAGGGAGCGCAGGTGTTCGACGCAATCATCAAGCTGAGTCTGCGCAACGCGTGGCTCGTCGTCGCTGGAGCGCTCGTCCTCTTGGGGTACGGCGTTTACGCCGCACGCACCCTACCGGTCGACGTTCTGCCGGAGCTCTCCGCACCATCGGTGACCATCGTGACCGAGGCAAACGCCCTCGCACCGGAAGAGGTCGAGCGCCTGGTCACGCGACCCATCGAGCAGTCCCTGCAAGGAAGTCCCGGCCTGCGGCGGCTTCGCTCGAGCTCTGCGGTCGGCATCTCGCTCGTTTGGGTCGAGTTCGAGTGGGACATTTCGATGGCCCACGCCCGCCAGACCGTGACAGAGAAGATGGCGACCGCACGCGCCGCGCTCCCCGAAGGGATCGATCCGGTGCTCGCTCCGGCCTCGAGCGTCATGGGCGAGATCATGTTCGTCGGCGTCGAGAGCGACGGAACTGTCGACGAAGGAGAGCTGCGCGACATTGCCGAGTGGACGGTGCGGCGCCGGCTCCTCGCTGTCGAGGGCATCGCGCAGGTCGTCCCGATCGGCGGCGCCGTGCGGCGCGTCGAGGTGGTGCTGGACCCCGCCGCGCTGGCCGCTCAGCGGATCGCGCTCGACGACGTTCTCGTCGTGCTTCGTGGCTCGATGTTCAGCGCGCCCGGCGGCTTCGTCAGCGCCGGTGCTCAAGAGTACTTGGTACGCGGCGTCGGCCAGCCGCGATCCATCGAAGAGATCCGCTCGATACGGATCGCCGAGCGTGAGGGCGTACCCATCACCGTCGGCGACGTAGCGACAGTCCGTCTCGCCGAGGGCCCGCGCCGCGGTGACGCAGCGGTCGGCGGCAAGCGTGCCGTCGTCCTCAAGGTAGCCAAGCAACCGCAGACGAACACCCTCGCGGTGACCGAACGCGTCGACAAGGCGATGGACGAGCTCGCCTCGACGCTCCCCAAAGGCGTGACGCTGTACCGCAAGGGCTTCCGCCAGGCGGACTTCATCCGGGTTGCCGTGGGCAACGTGAGCACCGTGCTTCGTGACGGCGCAATCCTGGTGACGATCGTCCTCGCCATGTTCCTGCTGAGCTGGCGGACGACGCTCATTTCACTCGTCGCCCTTCCGCTATCGCTTGCGGCTGGTCTGGCGGTCCTTCACATCTACGGCGCGTCGATCAACACGATGACCCTCGGCGGCTTCGCCATCGCCATCGGCGAGCTGGTCGACGACGCCATCATCGACGTCGAGAACGTCCACAGGCGGCTCCGCGAAAACTCCCTCCTTCCGGAAGCGTCCCGGCGGCCTCTCTTCGACGTCGTCTTGGCAGCGTCCAAGGAGATCCGCAGCTCGGTCGTGTTTGCGACGTTGATCATCGTTCTGGTGTTCGCGCCGCTCTTCTTCCTCTCCGGCATGGAAGGGCGCCTCCTGAAGCCGCTCGGCGTCGCGTACGTGACGAGCATCGGCGCTTCGCTCTTCGTCGCTCTGACCATCACTCCGGTGCTCTGCCTCTTGCTGCTTGGGCGTGGCGGCGTCGCTCACCACCCGGGCAAAGAGTCGCCGCTGGTGCGGGCGCTCAAGCGTGGCTACCGGCCGCTCGTCGCAGCGACGTTGCGTGCCCCCATCGCCATCGGATTGGGATCGCTCGCCGGCGCAGCTGCGTCGGTCGTTGCATTGGCGACCTTCGGGAGGAGCTTCCTGCCCGAGTTCAACGAGGGCTCGCTGAACATCGCGGCCGCGACAGCGCCGGGCACGTCCCTCGAGACATCCAACGCCATCGTGTCGCGTTTGGAGAAGTACTTGGTCGAGCACGAAGCGGTGACGTCGGTGATCCGCAGCACCGGCCGCGCGGAGCGCGACGAGCACGCCCTCGACGTGAACTTCTCCGAGCTCGAGGTGGGTCTCGATCTGAAGGGGCGTGACCGCGAAGAGGTGCTCAAAGAGATACGCGAGCAGTCTGCGACGATCCCCGGCCTCGCAATCACCGTCGGACAGCCGATCAGCCACCGCATCGAGCACCTCGTCTCCGGCGTACGTGCGAGCATCGCGCTCAAGATCTTCGGCGACGATCTCGATCAGCTACGCAACCTGGCCCGGCAAGCAGAAGCCGCGATGAAGACTGTTCCCGGTCTCGTCGACGTCACCGTCGAGCAGCAGACCGAGATTCCGGAGATCGCGGTTCGCGCCTACGGGACCGAGACCGCCTCGTTCGGCAAGACGCCAGGAGAGCTCGCGAGCTTCGTCGAGACGGCGCTGGTGGGCACCAACGTCGCCACCTACTTCGAACGTGGGCGGAGCTACGACGTCGTTGCCCGTCTTCCCCCTGAGTACGGGTCGGCTCCCGACAAGCTCGCGCTGGTCCCCGTCGACGCTGGTGGCAAGCGCTTCACCGAGCTCGGCAGCATCGCGTCGATCGAGAAGACGCTCGGACCGAACCTCATCAATCACGAGAATGGCCAGCGCCGAATCCTGGTGACCGCCAACGTCAGCGGGCGCGATCTGCGAGGCGCCGCGGAAGAGGTGCTCCGCGTCACGAAAGAGAAGGTCGCGCTCCCCGAAGGCTACAGGACCGAGCTCGGGGGCCAATTCGAGAGCGAGGCATCGGCAAGCCGCACCATCCTCATCCTTTCCGGCATAGCGATCATCGGGGTCATCGGCCTGCTCTACATCGCCTTCTGGAGCCTTCGCGACGCGTTCATCGTGCTCTTCAACCTTCCTCTCGCGTTGGTGGGTGGCGCCGTCGCCGTCTACGTGGGCGGCGGTGTCCTGAGCATCGCGTCGCTGGTCGGCTTCATCACCCTGTTCGGGATCGCGACCCGCAACGGGATCATGATGGTCACGCACTACCGGCAGCTCCTTCAAGAAGGCGAGCCTCGCAAGGAGGCTGTGATTCACGGCAGCCTCGACCGTCTCGTCCCCATTCTGATGACTGCGCTCGCCGCCGGCATTGCGCTGATCCCCATCGTCCTCGCCACGGGTGAGCCGGGGAACGAGATTCAGGCGCCCATGGCAGCGGTCATCCTCGGCGGCCTGCTCTCGAGCACCGTGCTCAACCTGCTCGTGGTTCCCACGCTCTTCTCTCGGTTCGGCAGCAGTCAAACGGCAAGCGAGCCCGAGTCACCCGCTGTCACGGGGTAGGGGAGTGGCAGCCCCGCTCGGACCCTCCGTTCGGCTGCGTGCGCGGACCTACCCCCCGAGCGCGTCGAGGAGGACCTTCACCGGGCGCTCCGGGATCGCGTACACGGCGTCGACGCCGTCACGGCGGGCATAGAAGGTCGGGATCCCGCCGACCACGTCGGGCGATCCGATCTCGATGAGCGTCGTCGTCTCGGCGTCCGGCGGATCGTCGGGCGCCCTGCGGAAAGTGATCTTCAGCTTGATCGAAGGAGGGGTGAGCCCATGCGAAGGCGACGGCTCACCCACGGCGACGGCGATGACGGGACTGAGCTTGGAGAGCGCGTCGATGACCGCGCTCTCGCGGTTCGAGCCGCCCGCGCCCTTGAGGCGGAGCTGCTTGCCGTCGCGTTCGAGCGTGAGCTTCTTGTCGCCCTTCTCGATCACCAGGTTGCCCATGACCTCGGGCGGGATGAAGAAGTCGGCGCGCGAGACGAACAGGCGGCCTACCTCCTCCTCGAACCGGCGCGGGAGGATGAAGACGTCGTCCTTGCCTTCGATCTGCGCGTACGCGCCGTCGTCGGTGCGGGCTCCGACGACGATGGTGACGTCGGTTCCTTTGGGATCCTTGGTCGCCCCTTCGGCGAGGTGCGCCACGATCCGCATGCGCGGCTCGGAGAGGCCGAACGACTCCTCCGGCTTGGCCGCGGCCCAGCGCTCCGCCCTGAGGTTGGCGAACGCGGTCACGGCGTCGAGCGCGAGAGGCCCATCGGCGTGGAGGCCTTTGCCCTTCGGCTCGGTGAGCCGAAAGCCCCCGCCCTCGCGCTCGAAGTGCTGCTTGCGGCCACCGGCCTGGATCGTCATCCCCTCGACGACCTCGGGCTCGAACGCGAACAGATCGGTGTCACGCAGCGCGAGGTCGGACGGGCGGAACGCCGACGCGGCCACCTCGCCGATGGCGATCTTGGCGCCGTCCTCTTTTCGGAGCGCGACGAACGAGCCGTCGGCGCCAGGACCGATCTCGAGCTCTTCGATCCGCTCCTTGACGTTGCCGTCCTTGTCGGGGGGACCGCCGAGCGAAACGACGCGGACCTTCGTGATCTCTCCTTCGCCGAACGGAAGGTCCGTCTTCGAGAGCACGCCTCGAGCGTCGGTCAGCTGCTCGAGGAAGCTGTTCCCCACGTCGGCGCTCACGTCGCGCGTCTCGGGCTGACGCATGCGGAACGCCATGTCGACGCGGGCTACATCGAGCACCTTGCCACCGTGCTCGATGCGGAACTCGCTGATCTCGTCGGCCGCCGCTCCGACGAGCCCCGTGTCGTCGAAGTCCTCGATGGGACGGATGAGGGCCGCGAGAACGCCTTCGGGAACGCAGATGACGAGCGGGGTCGGCTCGGAGCGAACGGCGACGACGAGGCCCTTGTTACCGGGGCATTCGCCCCCGACCTCGAAGACCCCTCGGGGACCCTCTTTCGGAGTCATCGTGATCTTCACGCGAGGCACGAGCGCCTGCTTCGCGTTGGTCGGGTCTGGAAAGGCCTGAGCCTGCATGCGCCCGAACGATACGAAGACCTGATCGAGCCTCGTGGCGTCGACGCGACGTCCGGCGCGACCCTCCATGCTCGGGGCAAAACGGAAACCGGCGGATCGGCTGCCGGTCCATGGCGCCCGCTCGAAGGCGCGCGTCCCACCCTCGCCCTCGAGCGTCAGCTTTGCGAGGTCGGGCGCAAGATACGGGAGGAAGTTGCGTCCCCGGAGATCGCGCCCCGGCACCTCGAGCGCTCGGATCACGCTCGTGGCGACCACGAACACGCCGCGGCCCGGAACCTCGACGTACGCGCCGTCGCCGCCGGGGTTCGCCTTGCCGACGACCAGCTTGAACTCCAGAGAGCCCATACCGATCTCGTAGCGAGCGCGCGGGCTGTCGAGCCCGAGCTCGGCGCGGTCGACGCTGCCCGCGGGCACCTCGCGCGAGAACGTCGCGTACTCGAGCGTGCTGAGCAGCCGGTCCACCACCTGCTCGTCGGCGGGGTAGGTCATGCCGTCCTGGTTGAGATCCCAGGTGCGTCCTTCGCCTTGCTTGCCCTTGCGGACGAGCTCGTAGCTTTCGGTCGGAAGCGCCACCACGAGGCGAACGACGTCGTCATGGCGCCACGCAGGGAAGAGGTTCTTCTTGCGCCGCTCCGACTCGCTCGTGGTGACCGAGCCCGCGTCGACGACCGCCCAGACGACGCTTATCGCGGCGAGCACCGAGAGCACGATCGTCGTCAGGTGCTTCTTGACGAAGAGCGGAGTCATGTGGCCTCGACCTTGTCGCCGGGCCTGCGCCGCCGCAGGTAGTTGACGACGATCCCCGGGATCAGCACGATGAGCGGGATCACGATCACGACGAACCGGAGGATGCTCGCGAGCGCGTCCTCGGTCAGCTTGAGCCCCGAGGTGACGACCGGTTTGTCGGGGATGTCGAGGAAAGCCTCGTGCTCGGTGAGCCAGGTGATGGCGCCCTCGACGAAGAGCGTCGTGCCGTAGTGATCCGGATCGCGCCAGTTTCCGCCCATGATCGGCGAGATGGCACCGAGCACGACGATGCGCGCGCCGCGCTTCTTTCCAGGCGCGGGGGGTAGCTCGGTCGCGGTCGCGATCGAGAGCGGGCCGGCGTTGTCGTTCGGCCCCGGCTTCATGTTGCCGGTCTCCGAGCGCTTCCAGAAGTCGGCGACGCCGATTCCCTTTTCGCTCGTCCTGAGGAGGGGCTCGGGCTTCTGCGCTCCCCCGAGATCCTTCAGCGACGACGCAAGGAAGACGATCGCTTGCACGCCGCCGTCCTGCTCGCGCTGGAGACGCCGCGTCGCCGGGTGGGCCATCACGGTCGGGAAGAACGCCTCGCCGTCGCCTCGCTGCGGTCGCATGGTCGGATCGAACTCGAAGACGAGATCATGGTTCACCGCGACGCCTGCGGTCGCCACGACGTCGTCGACGCCGAGCGAGATCCAATCGGTCTGCTCGACGTTCGGCACCGGCCCCACGACGAGGAGCGCGTCGCCGCCCTCTTCGATGAACTTCTTCATGGCGCCCACGTGCTCTCTCGGCACCGGCGCGCGTGGCCCGGCCAGCACGAGCAGGGCGCAGCCGGCGAGCGGTCCGCCCGGCGTCGCGCTTTCTTCACCGAACACCGATTTCACTTCGAAGTTGTTCTTTACGAGGCGCTCTTTGAGCTCGGCGAAACCCGTAACGCCCGCCTCGAGCTGCGGCTCGTTGTGACCCGTGGTGAAGCAGATCGTCGGCTTCTCGCTCGAGAGCACCGTCCGGATGCCGCCCGTGATCGCGTGCTCTAGGCGCGGCCGAGCGCGCATGTCGCCCGCCTCTTCCACCCTGACGAGATCGTCGCCGGCGATGTAGTGGTGGCGATCCCCCGCGACGACGATGATCGCCGTATCGGTGACGACGCGATCGCCACGCTGACCGGCGAGGACGCCGTACCGCTTCTGGACTTCGAGCAGCTTGGCCTGGTCGCGATCCGGATCGATGCGCTCGATCTCGAGCTGGCTCGTCTGCGCCGAGTAGCCCTCGAGCATCTCGTCGACGGTGACGCCGAGCGGGTCGTCCTTGGACAAGAGGACGATGAGCTTGATCGGGCGACTCAGCGAGCCGAGCGTCTGAACTGTCGCCTCCGACAGCGTGAACTGCCCGCCCGTCGTGAGGTCCCACCGCTTGTAGTGGCGCGCCGCGAGCACGTTGAGCGAGAAGCCCAGGACCACTGCGGCGACGACGCTGATGGCTGCCGAGATCCGAGTCGCGCGATCGCCACCGGGCGCCGGCGCCCCGAGCTCGGCGCGCTCGGTCCCGCGCTCTGGACGAGCGGTCGCCGCACGGCCCGAGGTCTTGTCGACCTTCGGCTTCGGCGCCGGTTGGCCCTTCGCCTTCTTCTTCGGCTTCGCGGTCACCCCCATCGCCAAGACTCCACCGTGCGAATCGTGACGAAGAGCGGTACGACCGTGAGCGCGCCCCAGAAGACGAGGCGACGCGAATCCACGAGGCCGCGTGACAGATCGTTCATCGTCGCCCAGACCGAGACGTGCGTCGCGACGTCACGCGAGGGGCCTGCCTCGAGGAAGAACTCGCTGAACCCGAAGGCGAAGAGGAGCAGGATGAACCCCGCGCCGCCCACCGCCGCCGACAGCTGGCTCGATGTCATCGCGCTCGCGAGCGTCCCGATCGCGACGTACGCGGCCCCGATGATGAACGTGCCGAGGTAGCCTGTCGCGACGAGGCGCATGTCGATCTCGCCGAAGCGCGACAGCACGACGATGTAGAGGATCGTCGGGGCCCACAGGCCGACGTAGATGGTCAGCGCGGCGAGGTACTTTCCGAGCACCACGCCGGCGGTGCTCACCGGCGCCGTCAGGAGCGCCTCGATCGTGCCCGAGCGGCGCTCCTCCGCGAAGAGGCGCATCGTGAGCATCGGGCAGATGAGCGACAGCGGGAAATAGAAGAGCGCCGTCTGCCCGAAGAACGCCTCGACCGGTCCGGCTCCGAGAATCACGTCCTGCTGCGACGCGAAGTTGGCGACCAGGAGGAAGAAAGATGCTCCCTGAAGGACCAGGAACGCGACGGCGAGCACCCAGGCGACCGGCGTCACGACCTGCGCGAGGAGCTCGCGCTTGTAGATCGGAAAAAACCCGCGCATCACGAGGGCTCTCCTCTCGTGAGCTGGGCGAAGACCTCCTCGAGCGACGATCGCGGCGCGACCTCGATCACGCCGGCGGAGGCAGCGGCGAGGGCGGCCACGATCCGCTCGATCGTCTCTTCGGCGTCGGCGTCCTTATCGAAGTCGATAAGGATGTGCGTGTCATCGTCCTCGGCGGTCGCGGACTCGATGCCGGCGAAGCCCGCGATCGCCTGCAGCGCCTTCTCGGCGCCGTGGCGCACGCGCACGCGGACGCCGCCGGCGCGGCGCATCGCGCGAAGCTCGTCGATCGTGCCCTCGGCCACGAGCGAGCCGCGCGCGATCACGATGCCGCGCGAGCACATCGCTTCGACCTCGGACAGGATGTGGGTCGAAACGAAGATCGTGTGCTTCTCGGAGAGCCGCGCGATGAGGTCGCGGACCTCACGGATTTGGTTGGGATCGAGCCCCGCCGTGGGCTCGTCGAGGATGAGGAGCTTGGGAGAGGCGACGAGCGCATCGGCGAGGCCGACGCGTTGCCGGTAGCCCTTGGAGAGCTGGCCGATCAGGACGCGCTCCATCCCGCCGAGCCGGGCGTCGGCCATCGCGCGCTCGACGGCCCGCGCGCGTTCGGGCTTCTTCACGCCTTTCAGCTCGGCCCGGTAGCGCAGGTACTCGTCGGTCCGCATCTCGGGGTAGAGCGGCGAGGTCTCGGGCATGTACCCGATGTTCTCGCGCGCCTTGAGCGGCTCCTCGGTGATGCTGTAGCCCGCGACCCGCACGTCGCCGCGCGTCGGTCCCAGAAAGCCCGCGAGGATCCGGAGCGTCGTGCTCTTGCCCGCACCGTTCGGTCCCAGAAACCCGACGACCTCACCCTCGTCGACGCGGAAGGAGATGTCCTTGACGGCCTGGAACGCGCCGTAGCTCTTGCTGAGGTGCTTGACCTCGATCATGCCCGGATGCGCCAGTTCCCCTGGTAGGTCTTGCCCACGTCGTCGGCCGTCGGATCGGTGACGATGACCTCGGGCCGGCCGTTTTGGGCGTAGATCACCGTGTTTTGGCGGAAGACCCGGCCGAAGGCGATCGCCTCTTCCCGTTCCATCGCGTGCACCAACCATGCGGGCTCGCGGAAGGTTCCCTCGCCCTCGCCCTCGCTGCCGACGACCGGCTCGACCCTGTAGCAGCCGAGGATCAAGAGATCGCGCATCACGAGGTGCCGCGACTCGTTGACCCGCCGGGGTAGGAGCATCGACCGCGGGTTGTAGGCCGTGAGGAGCGCGAACCTGCGCGTCAGAACGTCGGGGATTCCCCGCGGATCGACCGTGTTCTCTCCGTCCAGCGAGACGCGCAGCGGTCCGGCGCTGGTCGGAATCTCGTACAAGGTCGAGAGGTATCCGCGGAGGAGGCCTTGATCCATCGTTCGGCCCGTGGGGTAGCAGAAGGGAGTCGGTGCACCAAGGCCCGGAAGGCCGACGAGGCCCAGAAGTTGCGTCAATCCGGGCGCGGGGCTATTCGGATCGAGTCATGCGAAGGATGACGGCCCTCGGGGTGGTGGCCTTCGCCGCATTGGCGGCGGCGTCGGGGTGCGGCTCGAAGAAGCACGCGGAGTGCAATCAGCTCATCGAGGTCATCAACCAGGGCATCGGATCGCTCGAGAAGGGCCAGAAACAAGAGAAGAACGATCCGAGCGGGACGGTCGAGCTGCGCGCGATGGCCGACACGGCCGACAAGACGGCCGACGCAGCGACAAAGCTCGAGCTGACCCTGCCCGAGACCAAGGCGATTGCGCAAAAGTACGCGGCGATGGCCAAAGACGTGGCGAAAGCGGCTCGCGAGATCGCGGATGCCGCCGAGAAAAAAGAGCTCGATCGGATCGCGAAGGGGCGCACGGCGCTCACGGCAGCAGTGGAAAAAGAGGACCCGATCGTCCAAGAGCTCAACAAGCTCTGCGCTCCTTGAGCAACGGCGCCGCCGGACCGTAGAATACGGCCGCTCTGTAGGGCGTTTTCGACCGGACCGGCATGGCATTCAAGGCACGCCTCGCGATCGGCATCGCCGCGATCGGCACACTCGCCCTCCTCGGGGGAGCGGCCGGCGTCGGCTACCAGCGCGCCCAGGCGATGCTGCCCGCGGAAGGCCGTGTCGCCCAAGGCGTGAAGGTCGACGGCGTCCTCGTGCCCGACGGAGCGAGCCCCGAAGCGTTCGTGGAGGAGGTCGCAGCGCGCTACCTCGATCGCACGATCGAGCTTCGAGATGGGGAGCGCGTGCTCGCGACCACCACGCTTCGCGCGCTCGGCGGGACCGCCGACATCGAAGGAGCAACGGCGCGCGCGATGAAGATCGGGCGTATCGGCTCTTGGGAACAGCGCGTGTCCGAAGCCGCGCGGGTGCGCGAGAGCGGAGCCGACGTCTCGCTGTCGTTCGACCTTCCTGCCGATGCGATCGCCGAAGCCGTCGCCGCGCTGAAAGAGGAGACCGACAAGGCTCCGCGCGGAGCGCGCCGGCTTACCGAGGCTGAAGGCGGCGTCACAGCTCACGAAGACGGTCGATACGTGGACGCGTACGCGACGGCAGAGGCCGTGCTCCTCGCCGTCCGGCGCCAAGAGAAGAGCGCGGCGATCGCGCACTATCGCTGGGTACCCGCCGCCACATCGGATGCGGCGCGCGCCGCGGACGTCTCACAGGTGCTGGCGAGCTTCGAGACGCGGTACGGCGGGCCTGTCGGTCGCGACAAGAACATCGCCCGCGCGACCAAAGCGCTCGACGGGATCGTCCTCTTGCCCGGCGAGAGCGTGAGCTTCAACGAGGAGGTCGGCCCGCGCAGCGCCGAAAATGGCTTTTTCCCGGCGCCCGAGATCTACAAAGGCGAGTCACGCCTCGGCATCGGAGGCGGCTCGTGCCAGGTCGCGAGCACGCTCTATGCTGCAGCGTTCTTCGGCGGTCTCGAGGTGATCGAGCGGCGCAACCACTCGCGGCCCAGCGGCTACATCCGGCCCGGGCTCGACGCGACGGTGTCGTATCCCGTGCTCGATCTCCGCATTCGAAACAACTTCTCCTTCCCCGTCGTGCTCTCGGCCAAGATGGAGCCGGGCAAGCTCAGCTTCGAGGTGCTCGGCAAAGAGAAGCCTGCGACGGTCGAGCTCGCGACCGCGACCGCCGGCATCCTGAAGTACTCGCGCAAGCTCGAGCGCGCCGCGCTCCCCGAGGGTGAGTTCAAGCTCAAGCAAAAGGGCAAGCGCGGCCTCGTCATCAAGCGGAAGAAGACGATCACGCTCGCGTCCACCGGGCAGATCACGGTCGAGGAAGACACCGACACCTATCCGGCACAGCAGGAGATCTACCTCGTCGGGCCCAAGACCGACGAAGGCACGCTCCCCCCGCTCGAAGGACCCGACGCCAAGATCGAAGGCGTTTAGCCGCCGGGCTGCTACTCTCGGCGACGATGGGCCGAAAGGTCTTTCTGCCGATGACCCAGCGCCTCACCGATGCGCTCGCGACGCCGACCGTCGATGCGATGCGCACACGGTTGGGCGGAAGGATTTCGGACGAATCGAGGTCGCCACTGCTCGCCGGCTCGCTCGTCACGCTCGCGACCGCAGGAGGCAAGGAGCGCATCGGCGTCATCGTCGCCAGCGACGAACAGACCGCGCACGTCTATCTCGAGCGCGGGATCGTCAAGCGGACC